>JAJYFA010000039.1 GCA_021790995.1 Acidobacteriota bacterium | reverse complement strand
CGTTCTCGCTGCTTTGCGGCGGTGGCAATTCCGCCCCGCCACCCACGATGGCCAACCCGCCAAGGTCGAAGTATTGCTCATTATTCCCGAGCAGTTCGAATGAGGCCTCTTGAGCCGTGAGTGCACCTATAGGTTATGGATAGGCTC
This sequence comes from Acidobacteriota bacterium, assembly GCA_021790995.1. Lineage (GTDB taxonomy): Bacteria > Acidobacteriota > Terriglobia > Terriglobales > Acidobacteriaceae > Telmatobacter. Next base: position 26,411 of record JAJYFA010000039.1, on the reverse strand, counting down.
CAGAGTGCGGCCGCAAGATTCCCGGCAGATGCGTCTTACTGCAGAATTGTTTTTTCCGACGTAGCGCTCATCGACAGTGCCGTCATGCGCATAAAGGGAATGAAATTAAAGCTATAGCCAACCGTCACCTTTACCAGACAGCCCGGATTGTTGGCGTTCGTTGTGCAGCCCGTCGTAGCGCCGGTTGCCGTCGTCCCGGGCCAGTTATCCGCATTAACGGTAATGCTGCCCGGGTCGATCCCTCCGGTCGACAGGCTTTCCACATAGTTATGAATATCGCTGCTTTGCGCCGTGCAGTCGTACGGCATCGTGAAATCCGGAAACGATGTGGAACAGTCTGTCGCCGTGTTCTTGCTCCAGGTGTGGCCGCGCACCATGGCAAAGCGCGAGGCCTGCTGCGAAGCATAGGTCGTAAAGTGATAGGCGTACATCGTATACGCGAACTCGAAGACGCCGAACAGAAGCATCATCAGAATCAGGCTGGCCATGGCGAACTCCACCAGTTCCGCACCGCGCTCATCGCGCACCAGGCGGGTGAGTTTGTACATGCCGATTCTTCTATTCATCAATCACCTTTTCTTTTGCCTCTGCGCCGCGTTTCCGGAGGTCTTTCCGGCCAGTGCTCAATCAGCCCGCGCCGGCAGCAACGAGATGCCTCGTCTGCCTTCCTCATCCGCCATGGCCTCCCTTCCGATTCCTACATCCCCCGCGAAGGCCAGCAGCGCGCGTATATGCGCTAGCTGCCAGCGCTGCGCATCGACGCCGAACTGGAAAACGAGATCTCGGAGGGTATCCCTGGCCAGGGAAACAACACCTTATACGGCGCTGCTACTGTTACGTTCACACGGTACACCTGGGTGGTTCCCGTGCACGCCGGCGTGGCGGAACAGCTCGCACTGTAGTTGCTGCCGTCCGAGCATTCGCAACCGTAGGTGGCGGACGATACCGAAATGTTCGCTGCATTCGGCGCATCCTTCAGTGCCGCTGACTGCATCCCGGCGGTATCGGTTGGATTCTGTGATCCGTACACTGCCGCTGCGTGTGCCGCGCCGGCGATCTCCATCGACAGATAATACGCCCGCCCAAAATCGATCGCGCCCAAAAGCAGCAGCATGAAGAAAGGCAACACCATCGCCAGTTCGACCAGGCTGGATCCGTGCTCGTCAAGCAAACGTCTGCATCGGTTTTGTCTCTTCACGGTCTACTCCGCAAGTGCAAAGGCTCCCAGCGTCGGAGGGTTTCCGCTGCTACCCAGAAGTGCGTTGGAACCATTGAGCACAAAACTTTCGTTCGAATCAAGCATAAGATTGTTCACATCGAGTGCAGTGCTGACCGCCGTGCCGTTGACGTTGACGCTTGAATTACTGTTGAGGGTGAGCGTCTGATCGGGGAGATAGATGATTCCGTTAAAGTAGGAATTCGAATTGGAGTCAATCTCCATATTCGCGGCGCTTGGCCCTCCCCAAAGCAACATATTCGGATAGGCTCCGTTGGTCTGACTGCCTGCAGTAGCCGCCGTAAGCTGAACCGTGCTGTTGCTGTTTGCCTGCAATTGTCCAGTGTTAAAGTAAAGCGTCACGCCCTGTCCGCCCGTACAGGTTGTGCACTCGAGCGTAGAGTTAGAGTCCACATTCAGGGAACCGTCGAAGTAATAAAGGCCGGGCGTGAGATTCACGGTCACGTTCGAGTTAATGTTCACGTCGCCCTGATAATAGCCCGGACTCAGCGTATTCGGCCCTGTGTTTGAGTTGAATGTAACATTTGTGTAGGTCGTACCCGGTTTACTGGGCGGCGTGGAGTATTGACTCGCCAGCGGGTCGGGTGTCGCCGTTGTGGTATGTGTCGGCTGGGTCTCCCCCTCTCCCAGTGTCCATGTACAGTTCTTGTGACAGTTGTTGGGACTCCAGGTTCCGTAATATAGAAAGTCCGTCGCTATCGTCGACTCGTTGGTGTTCGTCTGGAGGTTCCCGTAGTCGTATATGCCGCAATTTTGCAGATCGAGAGATGCGTTGCTGTTGAATTCGAGCGACTTGGCGTAGAGACAAGCAGGAGGGGTGGGCGCGCTGTTGATATATGCCTCGCCGGCTTCGGCGCGCGCCACAAGATTGACAGTGCGTATCCCGAAGATCGCGCCAAAGAACGTGCTTTGTTGCTCCGTCAGCACTACTTCGGCCATGTTCGCGTTGCCATTATTTGGGTCGCTTGCTCCTAGCATGCAGGGAGCCACATTGATAATCATGGCCAGGCTCGATGACTTAGACACAGCACATTGATTAATCACCGGCGTGATCGAATTGCTGGAAATACCGCTTTCCTGGAGCGCCACCGCCGCCGCAGTTTCCATATTGGCGCAGACGGTGTTGCCGCAGTTGCCAAGCTCCAGACCTGCCGCGATCGCCGCTGAATCGGCTGCTGTCTGCAACAGGCATTGCCTGTAGTGCAGTTGTCCCACGTCAATCGCCAAGGCCATCGCGCCCATCAGCGCCGTCATGCTAAGCGCCGTCAGGGCCAGCACCTGTCCGCTTTCGCAACGCAGCAATCCTCTCGCGCTTCCGCTCCGGGCCACCCCGCGGAGATTCATTCCGCTAGTGTCTTGCGCATCCCTTCCGCCGATGTGTTGTACGGACAAAGTGCGCTCTAATACAGAGCCGTGCGCATTCATAAACTGTTCCTTCCCACTTCTTCTCGCGCCATCCATACAGGGCCTTCCGGAACTGCGCGGCGAGATGTCGGGGCGTCTTTCGCGTCGGCCCACACGGGCATCAGAGGCTCAACAGACGCGAACCGGCTTTCGATCTTCGCTGGTCCGGTACGCAAGGGCCGTTCCGTGAGCCGAAGATCTGACCCGGCAATACATTGGAGAAGGTTCACCGTTCTACCCCTTGCACAGCGGCTCCATCCTTCGCCATCTTGCCGCGCAGCAAAATCTCCTGGAACCCGGACGCTTCCAGCGTCCTGACTTGGCCCGTTGAAACACCCCGGGGATCTCTGGAATCCCTCGGCCTTATGAGGAGGAGTTCGTCGCCCGCCGTGATGAACGCCGTTCCGCTTTGTGCGGAAGCATTCTCCGGTTCGTAGCGTGTGGCCGGTAGATTTCTGAACATATCGGCCTATCCACTACACCCTCGAAGAATTTGACCCTCTCGTGAATATGCGATGCCATCCTCTGGCTTCGCAGAGTTCACCGGCGTCTCGCGGAGGCTATGAGATCTATACTTATGATCCTCTATTTCAGATTTGCGCCAATCCCTCTTTTGTACTAGCGGTTACGATCTATGGGGCAGATGTTTTTAGTTACATGCACGGTGAGGCCCCTGCACTTAAAGAGCCTTCTATCCTTCGCTTCTTTCTATTGCTGGATCACTTGCTCCGCTGTGCTCGACATCGACAAAGCTGACGAGGGGAGAAAAGGCAGTGACAGAAAAAGAAATGCATAAGTACCTTGGTGATCACCGAGGTAAGTAACCTTTACCTTAACCAGGCAGTCCTGACTTTCAGGGGCGCACGCTTTACTCTTTTACGCACGTGATCGTGATTCGCACTCGACCACCTTTGTCTCCGGGCGCAGCCACATCGATCGGCCTCAAGGAACGCCTCCCCGATCGCATCGATTCCCCTCCCGCGGCAGTCTCACCGCTCTCATTTCGCCGTCCGTACCCCTCGGACTCTCCTGCGTCTTTCAATTAGGCCGTTTCAACTTCTCAAGGAAAAGTTCAAATTCCTTCTTAGTCGCCGCATCCGGCACGCGCGCACCGCTGAGGCGTCGTTCCCGCGCATCGGACAAAACAAATTGCAGGCCCACGCCGTCGGGGCCCCAGCGCACCGCGCGCGACTGCACTGCAATCGCGCGCTCGGCGACTTCTTCGCCCAGATCCGTCCTTTGCAGCGTCATCACAATCAGAGTCCCGGGGTACCATCGCTCTTCGGTCACTACGTACAGCCCCGAAGAACTGATGTCGCGAATGCCGTGCGCAACCGGCAGCGATCCGTTCCAGTAGTACGCAGCCAGCCCCGGCGCTTTGGCCCGCGGCGCTTTGCGAGGATCCGGCGACCACCAGCGCCGCAGCCAATTTCGTTGCTTGAACGCCTTCGCGCTCGGCTGCGTCAGTTCCATTTCGTAGGTTTCCTGCGCGGGTCTGTTGCCGTGCACGCTGCGATCTTCCAGTTCAAGTAATCCCGGTCCACCACTCCACAGTGGTTTCTCGCGGAGCACCACGGCGCCAGCAATCGTCGAAGAGATCTCCACGGGATCGATCCGTGGATTGCTCAACCGCTGCAACTGCTGTCCCATCTCCTCGGCCACACACAGCACCAGTTGATCGCCCGGCTGCGTCTGCGACGAGTAAATGGAGTGAGCCGGCAACGCCAGCACGCTCTCCGGCCAAGGGGACGACTCTTTCACTTGAAAGGTAGGGAAAGATTCCACGGTATCGATTACCCGGCAATCCTCGTCCAGGTAAATCAGATCCAGCGGCGCTGGCATCGCCGCTGCTGGAATGCCTCGGAACGGCGTCATCCAGACACCCTCACCGGACTTCAGCGGCCGCGCCGACATGATTTCACCGATACGCGTCAAAGGCAGATCACCTGCCTTGACCTCCAGACCAAGAAAGCACTCTCGGGTTTGGTTATAGGCGCAATGCGTCGGCGATTCCATCACTGTTTCTTGTTGTAGCGACCGCACGGCGGCTCCCCTTCCTATTTCAATCTCAGCCGCTGCTTCCAAGCCTTCCAGAAGCTTCATAAAAGTCGGCCCTCATCTCTCGCGCAAATCGTTGATGCGAAAGAGAACACTCTCCCTGCTTCGCTCTCCGAGAAACCTTCCGTGGCGCTTGACACGCCTCGGAAGGCCCTCCCGGGGTCTGCGAATCGCTTCATTCCGCTCGTGACGCCCTATACATGCGGGACTCCACGAGCTCATCCCCGCCGCTTACCTTACCTTGGTGCGGCGGCGCTGAATCAGAACCACCAGAATGATGACTGCCAGAACTCCGGCAATAATCCTGATCATCGAATCACCGTGCATCTTGTTCTCCCTTCCTGTTCTATTTTGATAGCTGGTGAAAGGACTCAACCATCACAATCCCGGCTGGTCCCAATGTAACCAGAAATAACGCAGGAAAGATGAACAGGACAAGCGGAAACACCAGCTTCACCGACGTTTTGCTTGCCAGCTCCTCGATCATCTGTATTCGCTGCGTACGCATGGTCTCCGAATGAACACGGAGCATCTTGGCAATACTGGTTCCAAACTGCTCGGTTTGCACGAGCATCGAAACCAGAGCGCGTAAGCTTTCTACGCCGGTGCGCTCCGCCATGTTTTTCCATGCATCGGAACGAGCCCGGCCGGCGCGCTGCTCCAGCACCACGATCCCGAGTTCGTCGCAGATTTCCGGCTGCGACTGAGTCAGTTCGTCTACCGTCCGCGACGTTGCCTGGTCCAGGCTCAGACCTGCCTCCATGCAAATCACCAGCAGATCCAGCACGTCGGGCAACCCCTTGTTGATCTTCCTCTGCCGCTTCTTGATCTTCCTTCCCAGCCAGAAGTCCGGCCCCATAAAACCGAGGGCCAGCGCCAGCACGTAGACAAAGAGCGGGCTGTATTTGGATACTCCCGTCACCAGCACAAGCGCCGCCAGCAAGATTGGAATCACCACCTTGCTGCCATAGAAGATTCTCACCGCCGATTCGTCGCGAAACCCGGCGCGCGTCAGCCGCGTCCGCGTAATCGAAACTTCCTTCTCACTCTTCGGCAGCAGGTTTTCGACTGATTGCATCAAGTCCCCGATCGAGGACTTGGCCTGCTGCACGACCCCCTTCAGGTTCTGCTCTCTTTTGCGCGGAGGATTGATCGCCTCGCTGATGCGCTTCAGCATGACTTCGCGATAAAACAGCAGGAATCCGCCGCTGGCGATTAACAGGAATACAGCTAAAAATGCGGAGATCGCAAATGTCATCTTTTTCTCCCCTACACGTCGATGTTGACGATCTTGCGAATCACCAACCCGCCAATCGCAATTAACCCCGCAGCGCCCCAAAGCATCTTGATGCCGATGGACCGATGCCACAAGATGCTGATCATTCCGGGATCCACAAAGTAGATGGCTATGCCCAGCACGACCGGCAGGAACGTCAGAATCCAGCCCGTCAACCGTCCCTGCGCCGTATGCACCATGATCTGCCGCTTCAGCCGGAAGCGCTCCCGGATCACATTCGACGTCTTGTCCAGCACTTCGGCCAGGTTGCCGCCGCTCTCCTTTTGGATCAGGATCGCGGTTGCAGCGATCTTCATGTCCTGCAACGGAATACGTTCGAGTAGATTCTGCAGGGCGGCTTTCAGCTCAAGGCCGTAATTCTGCTCCTCAAAGCAGATCTTGAACTCGCTTTTGACCGGTTCCGAGCACTCCTTCGCCACCAGAGCGATCGCGGCCAGCAGGCTGTGACCTGCGCGCAGCCCGCTTACCATCAGGTCCAGCGCTTCCGGCAACATCTTCTCAAACGCCGCGAAGCGCCTGCTCCGCTTGAACATCACCCATCCAAAAGGAATTGAGCCCAGTACCGCTCCCGAGAGCAGCGAAAGCGGATAGGACTGGAATAGATAAAACAGGATGTAAGGCGGAATAATCAAACCCGTCACGGTCAAAGCCAACAGACGGCCAGCGCTCCAGTTCAGTTGGGCCTGGCTCAGCATCCGGCGCAGATAGGCAACCACATCTAACTTCAGCAACTGCCGGTTCAACCAGGGAATACTGCTTAGCTGTTCGTCTTTGCGCAGGTTGATGGCCTGATGCTGCGACACGCGCTGGACATCGTTCTTCAGTGCCGCATCCAGCGTTGCCAGCGCCTGCTTGGAGTTATTGGAGGACGCTGTGGCCACCAATGGCAGCGCAATCAGCGCAAACACTCCGAGAAATACCAATACCGCAATCACTGCCACCCCGCTAGCCCTCCTTTCTCCTTAGCCAACCTGGGTTTCCTTATCGAAGATGCTCGGCGGCAGAACAACGCCAGACACCCGCAGCCTCTCCAGGAACCGGGGACGAATGCGTGTAGGCGTGAACACGCCGATGACGCGTCCATCGGGTCCGATCCCCTTCTTTTGGAAGGTAAAAATCTCCTGCATGCTGATCACATTCTCTTCCATGCCCGTAATTTCGGAGATATTCGTAATCTTGCGCGTTCCGTCGCTCATGCGCGTCGCCTGCACAATGATCGTGATGGCCGAAGCAATCTGTTGCCTCACGGACTTCTCCGGCAGGTTCATGTTCGACATGGCTACCATCGATTCCAGACGGGTAATGGCATCACGCGGCGTGTTGGCGTGAATCGTCGTCATCGAGCCTTCATGGCCCGTGTTCATGGCCTGCAACATATCGAAGGCTTCCTCGCCGCGCACCTCACCGATGATGATGCGGTCGGGGCGCATACGCAAACTGTTGATCAGCAGTTGCCGCTGCCGGATCGCGCCCTGTCCTTCGATGTTCGGCGGGCGCGTCTCCAGGCGCACAATGTTCTCCTGCGCCAGGCGGAGTTCGGCCGCGTCTTCGATCGTCACCAGACGCTCGTTGTTGGGAATGTACTGCGAAAGAATGTTCAGAAACGTTGTCTTGCCGGCGCCCGTTCCACCTGAAACCAGAATGCTGATGCGCGCCCGCACTGCCGACGACAGCACTTCCATCATCTCCGCCGAAATGCTCTTCAACTGCACCAGCTGGTTCGCCGCCAGCGGCCCGGTCCCGAAACGCCGGATCGAGATCGATGGCCCATCCAGCGCCAGCGGCGGAATGATCGCATTGACGCGCGAGCCGTCGGGCAGACGTGCGTCCACCATCGGCGACGACTCATCCACTCGGCGCCCCACACGCGAAACAATGCGGTCAATGATCTGCATCAGGTGCCGGTCGTCGCGGAACGAGGTGTTCACCTTCTGCAGCAACCCGCCCTTTTCCACAAATACGTGGTCCTTGTCGTTCACCAGGATGTCGGAGATCTTCGGGTCGCGCAGCAGCGGCTCCAGCGGACCCAGTCCGAAAACTTCGTCCAGAAGGTCGGCGTGAATCTTCTCCTGCTCGTCGAAGTTCAGCGGCACCCTCTGCTCCGACATGATCTCCTTGACCAGCCCCGAGACCGCCTGGCGCGCCTGCGTCGAGTTCACGCGCGACAGCTTCTCGAGATCCAGCTTCGCGATCAGCGCCCGATGAATTTCCGCTTTGTACGTTTCCAGATTCAGTAGTTCCAATTGTTACCTTCCATGCCGCCTGGCGTTCATTTGCCCCAGTCACCTTCAGAACAACCAGAAGTTCTTCTTTGCCGCGACCGTTCCCTCAACCCCGGTGATCTCACGCGCAATCTTCCTGACCTGCCGCGCAATCGGAGAATCCTCGAGCACCAGCGGCGTGGCCTCTATCTGCATCTTCCGCACCGACGCATAGTCGTTGGGAATCTTCCATTGCGCCTGCCGGGTGAGCGCCTTGGTGATGTGCTCCTCCGACACGCCCAGCATCCGCGACTCATACCGGTTAATCACAATCTCCAGCTTCGGCGTCGGCCCGGAGAAAAACTGGTTGATGAGCCGGTTCGAGTTGCGCAGCTCCGGAATGCCCGCCTGCGTCACCAGGTAGACCGTGTCCGCTTCCCGATATGCCGTCGTGTTCATCAGGTCCAGCTTCGAGCCCATATCCAGCACCACGTTGTCGAACTCCTGCCGGGCGACCTCGATCAGTCGCTCGATCGGCCCGTCTTCGGCGTGGTACGGCACAAAGGTTCCAGGCGCCCCCAGAAGCGAAACGCCGGAGCTGTGCTGGACCAGCAGCTTGGAAAGAAATTGCCCATCCAGGCGATCCGCGGCTTCCAGGGCATCCAATGTCGAAAACTCCGCCGAAACGCCCAGGTTCAGCGCCGCATCACCCAACGGAAGATCGAGATCGATCAGCACCGTATTTTGGTCCGGTTGCTGGGCCAGCGCCACAGCAAGATTGCATGCCAGCATGGTTGCGCCCGAGCCGCCTTTGGCTCCCATGACGGCCAGCAGCTTTCCCGCATGCTTGACCTCGCTCACCACCTTCGGCCGTCGCGCCGTTGCCCGAGTCATCGCCCCCGTCATCTCGTCCACAGAGAACGGATACTTCAGAAACTCGCGTGCCCCTGCCTGCATGCAACGCACCAGCAACTCCGGATTGGCGCTGTTCGAATACACCATCACAGTCGCCCGCTCATTCGCTCCGATGCTCTTCACAAGCTCCAAAGCGTAATCCGGATCGCTGTCCAGATCCACAAGGACGGCGTCGTACTTCTCTTCCAGCATCTTCGGCACATCGTTAAGCGACGGCGGATAGCCGGTAACCTCACGGACCCCGCTTCCGCCGCAGAAGGCCAGAGCCTTCAGGGCCGCCGAACGCCGCTCTTCGTCGGGACCGATAACAGCAATCACCAACGAGTTCCCTTCGCTCGGTTCAGCGTGCGAATTGATCAGATATGGGGAAGCATTCGTAGCCACTTTGTTCGTACTCCTTGCGGCACTCGCCGACTGCGGCGCATCGTTCGACCGCGCCGTGAATTCATAACGGGTTTGCTGCAAGCTTGACATCACTTGTCTCCAAATCTCAATGCACTAGAAACGATAACAGCGTGCCGAACGCGATAGCCGGTGCGTACGGCATCTTGCGCCGTAGCGGGTTCACAAGCACCGCCTCCCCGCGTTCTTCCTTCGAACCGAATGCCAGGCTGCTTGCGTGCTGAAAGAGCTCACCTAAAAATCCCTTCCACGCAGCCCATCCCAGCGCGATCAGTCCACCAACCAAACTGGTGAACACAAGAGCATAGATCAGTTGCATTGGGCCAATCCAGGAACCAATCGCCGCGAACAACTTCACGTCTCCGGCGCCCATCCCGCCCATCAAAAACAATGTCCCGTAAAGCAGGAGCCCCAGGCCCGCGCCACTCACACTCTGGCCCAGACCGTGCCAGCCATGCAGCCAGCAGGAAACCACAACTCCGATGCCAAGGAACGGAAGAACCAGCCAGTTCGGAATGCGCCGGCTGTGGACATCGGTAAATGTGGCCACCGTCAATACCGCAACCGTCGGCCACCATGCAATCGAATGCACCATCCCGCGACTTCCTTTCTCCGGCTTGCCGGTTTCAATGTGTTCTTTGCAATTTTCTAACCAAAGTCACCAAACCCGAACCCCTTTGCTTCTCGACACATTATCCCCCCTTCCACAACAGGTGTACACGGCTGTATACGGGTCCCACAGCCCCGTGGCGTAGTCCGTATACACCCAGCAAGGCCCCGAAACGCCGTCACGGCCATTGTTAAGTAGATGAAAAGCAATAGCTTACTTTCAATGATTCCAGCGGCGATCCCTCTTGTTGCCGGCAATCCAGCGCGCCCTGCAGAGAATTTTGCTCTCGTCTCGCTGCTCTGCGTTTGCAGCACCCATCCCCCTTGCAAATACAAATCGTCGCCTCGCAACATTGGATGAACATACTTCGGTAACCCCCTCGATCTGCCTCCCTTCGGCCCCCGCGCCCCATCTGGTGGCCTTTGGCGGCGTTACCAATGACTTGCCTTCGACCGTTTTGGTCTAAGAGATTTTCCGTGTTTTTTGCTTGAATTTTCGGGTTTTATCGGCTTTTCTGGCTTCAAAACAAAGCCCTGGTTTCTTCCTTGAAAGCTCTTGACTATCCTCCTCAATCTACATAAGCTTAGTGGCATAATCAGCTGTGTGTATCGCTAGCACCAAAGAGGCATTTTCGTTCTCCTCCGAATTGCCGAAGATGGTCTTACATCACCCGTTTTACCAGGGCGGGAATCACAATCCGCCTGTGCGAGGATCTCACGCATGATTAGAATTGGGTTGTATTCTGAAGATCGCACGCTGCAACCACTACTTTCGTCTGCCCTTGGCAAGGACTTCGAGGTGATGATCGGGTCCGACGCGGAGCAAATGGACGCCATGATTGCGGCCGGTTGCTGCGACGTCTTGATCCTCGATCTCTTCTCCCACGAAGATTCGCTGCAAACCCGCATCGACTGCGTGCGTCATCTCATCGCTTCCAGTGTTCCGGCCATTCTGATGGCCGATGACAGTCTGCGTTCGACCGCCTTCGAGCTTGTTCGCTGCGGCGCCTTCGGCTACACCCGCCGTCCGCCCTCGATTCGCGACCTGAAGACCATCCTCAGCCGCGCCTCGGAGACCTCCGCGCTCAAGCAGCAGTTGCAGAGCGTGCAGAAGCGCATCGAGGAGCCGTGCCGGTGCGACCGCATCATTGGGTCCAGCCTCAGCATGCAGCGCGTCTACCAGCTGGTGCAAAGCGTCACCAACCTCAATGCCGCGGTCCTCGTCACGGGAGAAAGTGGAACTGGCAAGGAACTGATCGCCCGCGCCATCCACAACCTCGGATCGCGCGCCAGCAAGCCCTTCGTCGCAGTCTCCTGCGGCGCCATCCCCGAGACCCTCATCGAAGCCGAGATCTTTGGCCACGAGAAAGGCGCCTTTACCGGCACAGTCGGCGCGCGCGAGGGCTTATTCGAGCAGGCACAGGACGGCACGCTCTTCCTCGATGAGATCGGCGATCTGAGCCTCTTCACCCAGGTGAAACTGCTGCGCGTTCTGCAGCAGATGGAGTTCAGCCGTCTCGGATCGAACAAGCTCATCCCCCTGCGTGCGCGTCTCATCTTCGCCACCCACCAGGACCTGGCCAAGCTAGTAGCAGAAGGCAAGTTCCGCCAGGATCTCTATTACCGCATCAATGTAATGCGCATCGAGTCGCCCCCGTTGCAGGACCGGCCAGAGGATATTCCGCTTATTGCGAGCCACCTCCTCAACCACTACTCTGGCGTCTTCCAGAAGCCCATGGACCTGATTGAGCCCGAGGCGCTCGACGTGCTGCAAAATTATTCGTGGCCCGGCAACGTTCGCGAGCTCGAAAATGTCATTCAGCGCGCGATCATTCTGGCTCCGGGCCGCGCGGTCCGCGCCGAAGATTTGAACATCAACGCGCAGGTGCACGACGAAGACACAGGAACCTTCGACGAAGTCGTCGATTTCGCCGATTATCATCCGGCAGGCTCCTTCGAGCGTCAGCTCCGCGACTACAAGATCAAGCTCGCGGTAAGCGCCGTGCGCGAAGCTCATGGAAACAAGACCATGGCGGCCCGAAGCCTCTCCATCTCGCGCGCCTATCTGCATCGTCTGCTACGCCTGGCTGAGACCGGCTCCGAAGCGATCTACGCCGATCAGGTTCTGCGTCAATCCGTCACCGCATAGAACCAGGCTGGGCGGGCAAAGTCTGCGAAGCGATTGATGCGGCGAGATAATACTGCGCCCTTGTCCCATCCTTTGTCCGCGCACTTTGCAGAAAAATAGGCGGAAGACCACGTCACTCTTTATTTGCCTAACGGCAATTGCAGAACGGCTCAGCGCAAACGCGCCCACCTCGCGCTGTCTCAGCAAAATTGCTCTACAATCGACCTGTCCTCCTGAACCAGTCGCCACCGGCGGCGTGTCGAGGGTCTACATCAGAATCTCCTGCTCAAGGAGCCGTATTCTTATGTCTCGAATCAACAAATCTCGGCCCGTACTGATCGCCTCCGTGGCAGCCGCGACTCTGCTCGTCCTGACGGCTTGCTCTGGCGCATTCGCGCAGTCCGCTCCCCGCGCTTCCGCGGCCGCTGTCGATCCCGCGCAGCCTCACGGCCAGATCGAGTATCTCTGGCCACAAGGCGCGCCCGGCGCAGTAGGCGCCGAGGAGCAGGACCGGCCTCATCTTGAAATCTTCTCCGGCTATGGCCCCGGGCCGCACACCGCCGTCATCGTCTGCCCCGGCGGCGGCTACACGCACCTTGCGTATGAGAAGGAAGGCACGCAGATCGCCGAGTGGCTCAATCTCCGCGGCATCACGGCCTTCGTCCTGACCTACCGGCTCACGCCGCGCTACCACTATCCCGAGCCGATCCTCGACGGCTACCGCTCCGTGCGCTGGGTGCGCGACCATGCCGCCGAGTACCATATCGCTCCTGATCGCATTGGCATGTGGGGATTCTCAGCCGGCGGTCATCTTGTCGGCATGGTGGGTACGCACTTCGACAACGGCAACCCGCAGGCTGCCGATCCCATCGATCGCGTAAGCGACCGCCCCGACTTCGTCATCAGCTCCTACGGCGGACTCACGTTGAAAGCCGGCGTCGCCAAACCAGGCGCCCTCAGGAGTTTCTTCGCAACGCCGCCAACGCCCGAGCTGCTGAATGACAATTCGCCCGACCTGCACGTCACACTGCAGACGCCGCCCTTCTTCATCTACGCCACCACGCCCGATCGGGCGGTTCCTGTCCTCAGCGCCGTGACGTTCTATACCGCTCTTGTGAAAGCCGGTGTATCCGCCGAGATGCACATCTTTGAGACTGGCCCGCACGGCACCGCGCTCGGGCAATCCAATCCCGAGCTTGCCGAGTGGCCCACACTGCTTGAAAACTGGCTGCGCCTGAACGGCTGGATCGCCACGCCCGCCGCTCCTGCCATGCACTGAGATGGCGCGAACGTCACAATCTCTGCATGGGCGCCCCAAGTCCTTCGCTTTTAGGACCTGGGACAACGCGATCAATGCCGGGGCGCCGCGGCGGGTCGCCATCATGGAACCATGCAATAGCGGGAAGGCTGGCACACCCAGTCTGGATCAGAACGATTTTGGAGCTCTGATGAAATCTTTTCGCCGTCTTGCCTTGCTTGTTCTTCTTTCGGTCGTCACAGCGAGCGCGATTGCAGCTCCCGCGCAACCTCTGCCCTGGTCGCAACGCGCCGCCAACGCAGCCATCGCCCGCTGGCCCGACGGCCGCTTCACGCCGCAGGGAGCGCGCTGGGCCTGGAATTACGAACTCGGCACCTACCTTGAAGGCATGGACTCCGTCTGGCTCTCGACCGTCGATCCACGCTACTTCAACTACATCAAGAACTCGGTCGACGCGCTCGTCACGCCTGACGGCGCGATCCCTACGCTCAAGCCCGAGGAGCACGAGCTCGACAACATCCTCCTCGGCCGTCAGCTCCTCTTTCTCTACCGCGTCACGCAGCAGAAGCGATACCTCACCGCCGCGACTTTTCTCTGGGACCAGCTCGCCCAGCAGCCCCGCAACGCCGAGGGCGGCTACTGGCACAAGCAGCGCTACCCCAACCAAATGTGGCTCGACGGACTCTACATGGCTGAGCCCTTCCGCGCGGAGTACGCCGTCCTCTCGCACCATCCCGAGGAGTTTGCCGGCATCGCGAAGCAGTTCGTGCTCATGGAACAGCATGCGCGCGACCCGAAGACCGGCCTGCTCTATCACGGCTGGGACGCTTCAAGGCAGGAGGGCTGGGCCAGCAAGCAAACCGGCGACTCGCACGAGTTCTGGGCACGCGGCATCGGCTGGTACATGATGGCCCTCGTCGACACACTCGATTACCTCCCCGGCGACGACCCTGGCCGCGCGCAACTGCTCGCCATTCTCCGCCGCGAAGCAAACGCCATCGCGCGCTTCCAGGATGCAAAGACCGGCCTCTGGCACACGATGATGAACCGCGCCGGCGAAAAGGGAAATTACTTTGAATCCTCCTCGGCCTGCATGTTCGTCTACGCCTTCGCCAAGGGCGTGCGCCGAGGCTATCTGCCCGTGTCGTATCTCGCGAATGCCAGGCGCGGCTACGAAGGCATCCTCACGCACTTCGTCAAAGCCGAGGGCGGCAACGTCTCGCTCGCCAATACCGTGAAATCCTCGGGCCTCGGCGGCAAGCCCTATCGCGACGGCAGCTACGCCTACTACCTCAGCGAAAGAGTCGTCACCAACGATCCCAAGGGAGTGGGCGCCTTCCTGCTTGCGAGCACTGAGATGGAGTACGCGCCCGAAGCCACGCTCGCCCGCGGCGACACGGTCGTCGTCGACGGCTGGTTCAACTCCCAGCAGCGCACCGACGCCTTCGGCCGGCAGGTCGAGTTCCACTACAAATGGGATACGTGGGACGAGCCCGGCTACTCGCTCTTCGGCCATCTCTTCCGCGAGTTCGGCGCCGCGACCAGCGAACTCGACGCCGAGCCTACCCTCGCCGGCCTGAAAAGCGCCCAGGTCTACGTAATCGCCTCACCCGACAACGCACTGAAGAATCCCCATCCGCACTTCGCCAACGCTCGCGACGCTGCGCAGCTTGCCGCCTGGGTCAAAGCCGGAGGCGTCCTCGTCATCATGGAGAACGACACCTCCTTCGCCGACCTCGATCACTTCAACATGATCGGCGACAAATTCGGCATCCACTTCAACAGCGTCCTGCGCAAGCACGTCATCGGCACAAACTGGGAGCAGGGGAAAATCCCGATCGACGGCAAAGGCCCCATCTTCCACCATCCGCACACGATTTATGTGAAAGATGTCTGCACCATCACGCCGGCAAAGCCCGCCCGCGCCCTGCTCCAGGAGGGCGGCGACATCTTCATCGCGACAGCAAAGTACGGCCGGGGAACCGTTGTTGCAATGACCGATCCCTGGCTCTACAACGAGTACACCGACGGTCGCAAACTCCCCGCGATGTATGACAACTACGCCGCCGGCAAGGAGTTCGTGCGCTGGATTCTCGATCAGGCGCCGCACGAGAGGTAACCTGGGCAATCGCATGAGCAAATCTTTGTTGACCGAACCGGTTCGGCGGAGGTCCACGGTCCCGACCCTCTTCCCAATCGAACTGACGTCGCCACCAGATGGATAAAATCTCGCATGAGACCGAGGCCACCCGACCACCGGTTAACCGCTCATTACCAACAAAAACACGCTGCCATGTTGAGCGCAGCGAAACATCTGCGGTTGCTCCTGGCGATCTTCGTTCGTCCAAACACGCGTACTGTTCCCATAGCGGCTAGCCGACAACTCAGGACCGAGCAGCTTCCGGTAAGGTGTATCTTTCCCGAAGGCTAACAGCGTGTGGTGAAAGTCGGGTTTTGAAAGGGCACGGCTTCAGCCGTGCCGTAAGGACTGCAAAATCAACGCGGCTTCACAGGCTGCTGAAAAACTCGCAGGAAGAACGATTTGTAACAAGGGCACGACTTTAGTCGGGCCGCTAAGTAGCTGATAAGAAAGAGCCGGGCTTCAGCCCCTGCTTCGCTCCATGCGCGATTCAAGCCGATTTATCGAGTTTTTCCGCAGCCTGTTCAGCCCCTGACGCAAGACCCCATCTAACATTCCCGAATTTTACAAGTGGCTCAGGCTCCCTGAATTAATTCGGCACTCCGAAGTCGGCCAGCATGTAGGGTTCTCGCAGCGATGTCGCCGACGGAAACCTGGAGCAGAGTCCGTTTACCGGGACTGAACCAAAAAGTGTTTACTTTAAGATCATTGACGGGTTGGCGACACAGCAATTACTCAGGTTGCGGCCTTTGCGCCGCCGCCAGAGCAAGTCCGATCTTATGCCGGCGCCGGAGCCGACACCGCAGTACGGGTGACGGAGATGATGGTAATATCGTCTTCCTGTCCGAAGCTTTGCGCCATGCCGGCCAGTTGCGCCGCGCTTGCACCCGCGCGCAGTTGATCGTGCACGCGCTCAAAACCAAAGAGACGTCCATCCGCATCGGTGGCCTCGGCGATGCCATCCGACATCAGCATCAACCGGTCACCATCGAGGAGCTTGAAAGGCATCACGCTGAACTCGGCTGACTCCATCATGCCCAGCGGCAGAGCACCCTCCATGGCGACTGGCTCGCCGTTGAGATAAGGCGGGATGTGTCCGGCGTTTGCCAGCGTCGCGCTTCCGTCGGCCTCAATCCGCAGTGCGAGGCAGGTGGCCCGCGCGTCGCTGCGTCCCAGCAGATGCTCATTCAGATCCTTCAGCACTGCCAGCGGATCGGGATTGAATTTTACCGCAGTGCGAATCGCCCCCACCAGCAGCGCTACCAGCATGCCCGCTTTCAACCCCTTGCCGGTTACGTCTCCGGCAACAATCAGCAGGCTGCTGTCCTTTTCGTCGGGCAGAATCTGGAAGAAGTCGCCGCCGACCTCGCGCGCCGGACGGTATTCGCTCTCGACTACCAGACCAGGCGGCGCCGTCCGCGCCTCAGGCAAAATCACCTGCTGCACCTCCTGCGCCTGCTTCACGTCCAGCGCCATCTCCCGCTGACGCTTGACCGATTGCCGCAGACGCCGCAGCAACAGGATTGCGATGACGACGGCGATGAGAGGATTTGCGATCTCAGCGAGGGTAAGGGTTATACCAAACACATGATAGAAAGTATTGACGTGGAGGACGCGCAGCGTAAGCTGGAAGCTTCCGATCCCTCTCAGGATCACGACGGGCAGGACGAGCCAGCCCTCTAACCCCTGGCGGCGAATCCCCTGGATCACGATCCAAGCCATGACCGCGAATAACAGCAATTTGAGCGGCAGGCTCGCTTGGAGGAGGCGGACCGCAAGCAAATGAGGAATGATCCCATAAAACACCTCTTCCCCGAGGATGCTGGAGACCATCAGCGACAGGGTCAGTCCCATCACAGCACGGGGAACCCACCTGTTCTGGCGCCCGAACCAGACCCACCAGACAATGGTCCAAACGGCGTAAAGAAGGGGAGCGAGAAAACCATCGGTCAACAGGTCGTAGTCGGGTACGGCCAGAATTTGCGACCAGAATCCGAGCGCTTCGATCCCATCTACGACGGTGATCAGGAGAAAGAGCACTCCCATCCATATGTAGACATGGTCGGAGCGGTCAAACAGGAGGAGACTGAAGGCCATCAGGCCGAGCAGCCCGAATAGAAATGCTTCAAAGGCAGGGGGCGAGTAGCTCCGCACCAGTTCCACCCACCGCACGGTGTACGCGGCCCTAACGGTCTCCGCATCGCCCAATATGGGCGCTGAATGAAAGCCGCCCGCATCGGGCGTTTGCAGTAGGGTGTAGGGATCCATCCACACACGAAAGGCCAGCACATAGCTGCCTGTATCCCGCCCGTTTGCGATGCTGCCGCTAGGCTGACCGATCCGCGGCATTGGGAACATGACCGGCTGAGTATAAAAGACCTTGGGACGGCTTGCTCGAAAATCGCCGAACTGCCCCACGAGTTCTCCGTTGGAGAAAGCCTGATAGGCGTCGTCCATATCGGCCGGACCTGCCATCGCGAGCTTTTCTCCCGGCCGCGCCTCCACATGTACGCGGATGCGGTACCAGGCGTAGCCCCAGTAGCCGGAGTGCCCGCGCGTGGTCCAGCCGGGAACGTAACCGCTGAGGCCGCCTATCGGATCGACTGCGCCATTCCCGGGGGTGAGATTCACGGTCTCCCAGCGCGAGTCGTCGAAGTCCGGTTGGGCCCACAGGGGCTGCTTCGTCGCCGGATCGATGGGCGAGTCGCCGACAGTAAACTTCCACGGTCCGTAAAGCGGAACCGCGGACTGGCCGAGACGGACGATCGCGCTGTCCCTGGTATTCGAGCCGGAAGGCTGCGCAGCAGCCGCCATTGCGAAAACAAACAACACCGGGAACAGAGGAGCCACCCTACGGTATCGCGTCATGGCAGGAATCACTTTACTCGGAAAGCCTCTGCTTGCACTATACGCATAGAACAACTGGGTTTGGAATTAGTTCTTCAACCAGCAAACCACTCTCAAATTCACCGCGCTCCCGGCAATTACGACATGCTCAATGGACTACGGGCGGAGATGCAAGATTGCTTCCCTCAACAGCCTGGGTCGAAAGTCGCCGTTCCGAGGTGATTTTTATGAGCCTTCGCGGGCCGCAGGCCCTCCCCGACTGTGGTGAAAGTCGAGTTTTGAAAGGGCGCGGCTTCAGCCGTGCCGTAAGGGCTGCAAAATCAACGCGGCTTTAGCCGCCGAGGGACGTTTTTCGTGGCATCTCGACTTTCACCACAGGCCCCCCAGGGCGATCCCTTTGCGGGTTCGGAGTTCATCTTCTAGCGATTGCCCTGGGAAGAGAACGGAACGCAGCCCACGCCGGCACATTGGTTTCGGCAAGACAGTCTTCCCCGCCGTGTTACGCTGTCATTTCGCGCACAAAGTACGCATTGGATGCGCCGCAGGAGGACGGTCTCTCATGCATTCCAACCACAACTCCCATTTCAATCTGGCTGCCGCGGCTCACGCCGCCATGCTCGAACACGGTTTTCAGCCGGATTTTCCTCCCGGTACCGACACAGAGTTGAGCGCCATCGAAGCGCAGCCCACGCCCACCGCCGCCGACGGCGTTGCAGACCTGCGCCATCTCCTCTGGTCCTCGATCGACAACGACACCTCGAAGGATCTCGACCAGATCGAGTGGGCGGAGCAGTTGCCCGACGGCCGCATCCGTGTTCTTGTGGGCGTAGCCGACGTGGACGCGCGCATACAGAAGGGATCTCTCATCGACACCCACGCCCAGAGCGAAACCACCTCGGTCTACACCGGCGTCGCGGTCTTTCCCATGCTTCCCACGGTGCTCTCCGAAGGCATCACCTCGCTCAACGAGAATGAGGACCGCGTGGCCGTCGTCATCGAGTTCGCGGTGGACGCCGATGGCGCCGCATCGGAAGGCAAAGCCTACCGCGCCATGGTGCGCAACCGCGCGCAACTGGCTTATCCCAGCATTGGCGATTGGCTCGAAGGCAAGGCCGAGGCGCCGCAAAAGGTTGGCGCCAACGCCGATCTCGCCGCGCAGATCAAGCTGCAGGATGCGGCCGCGCAGCGCATGGAGGGCTGCCGCTTTCAGCACGGCGCGCTCGATCTTGAGACTATCGAGACGCGGCCGGTGCTGATGCAGGACCAGATTGTCGGCGTCGCGCCCATCCATAAAAATCGCGCCACGATGCTCATCGAGGAGTTCATGGTGGCGGCCAACGGCGTCGTCGCGCGCACCTTTGAGCAGGCCGGCCTGGCTTCGATCCGCCGCGTCGTGCGCACACCCAAACGCTGGGAGCGCATCGTCGAATTAGCCGCGGCCAAGGGAACTACGCTGCCCGCCGACCCCGACTCGAAGGCGCTCAATGAATTTCTGCTGGAGCAAAAGCGGAAAGATCCCGATCACTTTCCCGATCTCTCGCTGACTGTCATCAAGCTCATGGGGCCCGGCGAATACGTTCTGGTCAAGCCCAACCAGCCTTCGCCCGGTCACTTCGGCCTCGCCGTGCAGGACTACACCCACTCCACGGCGCCCAACCGCCGCTTTCCCGATGTGGTAACGCAGCGGCTGCTCAAGGCGTGGTTGTCAAAACAGTCCTCACCCTACTCCGAAGATCTGCTCAACGCAGTTGCGCAGCGATGCACCGAGCGCGAAGATGCCGCGCGCAAGGTGGAGCGCGAGATGCACAAGCGCATCGCCGCAGTGGTGCTCCACCCTCACATCGGCCAGACCTACGCGGCCATCGTCACCGGCGTGAACCACTACGGAACCTTCGTGCGCACGCTCGATCCGCACGTGGAAGGCATGTTGGTGCATGGCGGCAAGGGACTCGATGTAGGCGACCGCGTCACGGTGAAGCTGGTGGCCACCGATCCCGAACGCGGCTTCATCGATTTTGCAGCGTAACGCCATGATTTGTCATAATTTACAGTGATGAATCGAAAATCCTGGTTCGTCGGCTGCCTTTGTGCGCAATTCCTGCCCGGACAAGCGAATTCATGTGTCCCATAAGGCCGCAAATGCGTCTAACACTAAGAAACAGTGGATTGTCTATTTTTTAGCCGGCTCGCGGAGTGCTCGCACAGACCCTGTCTGAAGTGATTGTCCAGACTCCGCGCAAAATTGTCCACAACCGTAGCCTGCGTGGTCAGTGTCGGCTTATAAGGAACGAAGGGAAACGGATGCGCTTTTATTCGTGGCTGATCGCCGGACCAGTCCTCTCTTGCATGTTTATCGTGGGCTTTCCTGCCCATCTTTCTTCGCAGCAACCGGACTCGAACATCGCCATGGCGTCTGTCGCATTGCCAGACGCTCCACAGCCCCAGGCCGCGCCATCGCAGCCTAAAACGCAGGAAAAAAAACAGTCCAGCTCAAGCTCGGCAGCGCAGGCTCCGGCGGATGACACCCCTGCTGCGAACAAGCTTCTGCCGCAACCCAAACGTATTCTTGGCGTAATGCCCAACTATCGGGCGGTGAGCGCAGGCGTCCTTCCGCCGCCGCCCACCAGTCGCGAGGCGTTCATGATCGCCACTGAAGACAGCTTCGACTACTCCGCCTTTGTCTTCGTCGGCATCACCTCTTTGATGGCGAAGGGCGCTGACACGTGGCCGCAGCTCGGGAAAGGCCCCGATGGTTTATGGGACTACTACTGGCGCGGCTTTCTCGATAAAACCGACGGCAATTACTGGGTGTTTTGGGCGATGCCTACGGTGCTTCACCAGGACGAGCGCTATTACGCCATGGGCGAGGGGCACATCGTAAGGCGCGGCGTCTACGCGGCCACACGTGTCCTCATCACACCCAACTATCACGGCAAGAACACCTTTAATACTTCGGAGATCGTGGGCCGCGCTGCTTCGCAGGCGATCTCGCTGACCTATTACCCCAGCGGAGTCCAAACTGCCAGCGCCTATACGTCGAAGTTCGCATTCGCCATTGGACGCGATGCGCTCACCAACGTATTCCGCGAGTTCTGGCCCGATATCGACAGCCGCCTCCTCCATCGTCACCGTTAATTCACGGCTACGGCTTTATTCTGTTTTTCCGGCGATCTAATGCGACGTTGTTCCAGTTCTACGCTGAGTGTCTTCGCTGTGGGTTTCTTTCTGGCGGCTTGCTCGTTGTCCAGCGCGCAGCAGGCTGCGCCCAGCGCGGATGAATCCGTGCCGGCTGCGATTCCCAATGCACCAGCCCCGCAAGTTGCGCCGGCTTTGACTGCCAATCCCGAACCAGTCGCGCCGCAAGGCGGCTCCAGTTCACGGGCCCGCGACGCCCAGGCGGCCAAGCGCGAAAAGAGCAGGCAGGAGGTCAAAGAGGAGGAGCGGCAGCGCGTTCTTGGCATCGCACCCGACTTCGACCTGACCTACCGTCACGATGCCGTCTCCCTCACCTCCGCGCAAAAGATCGAACTCGCCTTTCGCTCATCCGTCGATCCTTTCACCTTTGCCGCCGCTTTCGTGACCGCCGGCTATCATGAGACCTTCGATGAGGACACCGAATTTGGCTGGGGCGCGGAAGGTTACTTCAAGCGCTCAGGCGCGGCCTATCTTGATACGGTCGACGGCGCCATGATCGGCAGCGGATTCCTGCCTGCTCTTCTGCGCCAGGATCCGCGCTACTTTCGCATGGGTCCAGGGCCAACCATCAGGCACCGGCTTCTTTACGCCGTGGCGATGACCTTCGTGTGCAAAGGCGACAACGGGCGCTGGCAGCCAAACTTCTCGAACATCGGCGGAAACATGATTGCCGGCGCGCTCTCGAACTTCTATTACCCCTCGCAGGAGGCCGGCCTGGGCCAGACTGTCGGCAACGGCATGATTATCACGACAGAAGGCGCTGCCGGCGCGGTCTTCGACGAGTTCTGGCCGGATATTTCCCGCAAGATCCTGCACCGCGATCCCACCCACGGCCTCGACGCCATCCAGTCCTCAGACCCCAGCCGCCAGAGCAGGACACGCGGCGAAACGCCCATCCAATAGCCCCGCGCCGTCCGTGCCTCATTCCTCCAGCGGCACAGCGGACAAAACACAGGGAAAACTCGCCCAATTCTCCCGGCCTGTTCGATCAACAGATCCTGTAACGTCGCTGCGGTATGATTCCTGCAACCGAAAAACGCCGCCGGAAGCCACGCGAATGCGCCGCATCCGGCCGAGGAGGATCGCAAGCAAGTTATGGACAACTCCGCATTGTTTATTTTTCTTCTGATCGTTGCCGGCATCGTCGGCATCTTTGTGCTCATCACCGTGCTCAAGACCATGTACACCGTGCGCACCTATACCGCCGGCGTCGTGGAGCGATTCGGCAAGTTTAACCGCATCGCCCGGCCGGGCCTGCAGTTTCTTATGCCCTGGTGCGAAACCGTGCGCTTCGTCGACCTGCAAGTCCGCCAGGCCGTGGTCAACGTCGAAACCAAGACCAAGGACAACGTCTTCGTCACCATCCCTGTCTCCGTGCAGTACCAGGTTGTCGAAGCCAAGGTCTTTGACGCCTACTACAGGCTGAGCGATCCGCAGCGCCAGATCGAAAGCTATGTCTTCAACTCCATCCTCGGCCATGTGCCTACGCTCACGCTCGACGAAGCCTTCGAGCAGATGCAGCAGATCTCAGCCGCCGTCAAGAAAGACCTCGACGACGTGATGGACACCTTCGGCTACAACATTCTCCGCGCGCTCGTCACCGACATCGTGCCCGACGCCAAGGTGAAGGCTGCCATGAACGACATCAACGCCGCGCAACGCGAGCAGATTGCCGCTCAGGCTCGCGGCGAGGCCGACAAGATTCTCAAAGTGAAGCAGGCCGAAGCGGAAGCCGAGTCGAAAGCACTCCAGGGCGATGGCGTGGCGCGCCAGCGGCAGGCCATCATCAAGGGTTTGCAGGCGTCGGTCGAGCAGTTCAAGCAGGCCGTCGAAGGCTCAACCGCGCGGGACGTGATGGCCATGGTCCTCATGACGCAGTACTTCGACACCATGCGAGAGGTCGGCGTCACCGGCAAATCGGCCACGATCTTTCTGCCTAGTTCGCCCGGCGCCGTCAACGACCTGATGACACAGATCATGGCCGGCTTTCAGGCAACGAAGCTGCAATAATGCAGGGATTCCGCCGCCCCATGCAGCAGAAAGCGATCCATGGGGCAGCGGGCCGAAATCGCGGAGAAGGGCGCAAGGAAACTGTCTACTTCGCTGCTTTGACAGCGTGAGGCGGCAGCAGGATGCCCTGAATCCACGCGTCGCAGCTCGAGCACAGCTTTTCCTGGCGGCTTGCGTTTGCGTAGAGCAAAGCCGCAACTCCCCAGAGCAAAACAATCAATGCTTTACGCTTCATCGTTCTGCGCCTCTCGCTTGTACAGTTGTTAGACTCTCTCCGCATGGCCGCGTTGCATCGTATCTGTTTTTTGACCATCGAAGGTTCTCAGCCGTCATCGGTTGCCTGTTGCCTGTTCCCTGTTTCCCGCTGCCTTCTCTTCAAACTCTTCGTTCAGCCACGCCGAAAACGCCTGAAACTCCTCGTCGCGCCCCAGAAAATCCCGCACCAGCTCGCGTCCAGGCTTCGACCCGCCCTGCTCCAGCACCGACCTGCGATAGCGCTCGCCCGCGTCGCAGCCCAGCAGGTTCTCAGGCTCAAACTGCGCGAAGAAATCAAGTGCGATCACTTTGTCGAACATGTACGTGTAATAGTTCGACGAATAGCCGGTCAGGTGCCCGAAGCTCGCGTACATCCTGTTGCCTTCGATCCACGTCCACGGCTGAAAGCCCTTGTAAAGCTCCCGCGCCACCGCGTCGGGATCGACAGCGGCTACGTCGCGATCGTGCAGATCGAGCGACAGCGTCGTGTAGTAGAGCTGCGTCCGCACCCAGTCCGCGCGGCCGAACGCGCCTGCGCGCTTCATGCTTCGGATCAGCGGCGCAGGCAGCACTTCGCCCGTCTCGCAGTGCATCGCGAAGGCCTGCAACAGTTTTTCGTCGCGAAAGAATTCCTCCAGCATCTGCGACGGCACCTCGATAAAATCGCCCTCCGTGGCAAACCCTGAAAGCCCCACCCACTCCGTGTGCCCGCCGAGAATCGCGTGCATCAGGTGGCCGAACTCGTGGAAGAACGTCACCACGTCTGAGTACTGCAACAAACCCGGATCGCCACCCTCGGGCGCAGGAAAGTTGCAAATCAGCGCCGCCTCGGGCAGCACGCGCCCGCGCACGCCAGCAACCACCGGAGCGGCCGAGAACCACTTGTTCTTGCCCTCGCGCGGATGCATGTCGAGATAGAACCGCCCCACCAGCCGCCCGCTCGCGAAGACCTCGTAGACCGAAACCGCTGGGTGCCACGCGGCGGCTCGCGACGGCCGGAACTCGACCTTGAAGAGCTTGGCCGCGGTCTCGAGTACGCCCGCCTCCACGCGCTTGTACGGGAAGTACGGCCGCACCGACTGCGAGTCAAAGTCGAACTTCGCGCGCCGGAACTGCTCGTACCAGTAGCCGCGGCTGGCGATGTCGATTTCGGCGATTGCCGGTTGGCGCTGGCGTGCAAACGCGAGCACCTGCTCGTGCTCCTGCCGTGCGCCTTCGCGACTGGCCTCGTCGAGCTGGGCGAGAAACTTCCGCACGTTCGCTGCCGACTCCATCATCTGGTCGGCCGTCGCCAGGTCGGCCCAGCTACGGAAGCCCAGCACGCCGGCAATCTCCTGCCGCGTGGCCAGCAGATCGAGCAGAAGCTGGCGGTTCTCTGGATAGGCGCGTGTGTTGTAGGCCAGAAACATTCTCTCGCGCAGCGCCGCGCTCGCGGCGAAAGTCATCACCGGCATCATGTCCGGCGGATCGGTCGTGAGCGTCACGCGGTCTCTGCCGTCATCGCCCTTCCGCGCCGCGTGCCGCGCCAGATAGTCCGCCGGCAGACCCTCCAGTTCCTCGGGCGCGGCGTCAATCGTCTTGCCGCCCTCCTGAATGTTGCGGCTGAAGACGAGCGAAAGTTCCGTCGCCTTGTCGTGGAGCGCGCGCAGATGCTTGCGCGTAGCCTCATCCTTGTCAACGCCCGCCAGCCGATAGCCGAGCAGCGTCCGCTCCACATAATGTTTTGTCGCCGCGCTCGCGCCCTCCAGCCTGATCGCCGCCAGCGCGTCGTACACCGCGCGATTCAGGCTCAAGGCGCTGGCGGCCATTGCCACGCGCTGCGCTTCCATCTGCGCCTGGTCGCGCACGGTCCTGTCCGCGGCCACCGAGTTCAGAATGCCCGCCTGCGCCCCGGCCAGGCTCAGTTGTTCGATCGCCGCATCGTAAGGCCGCAGTGAATTCTCCGGCGTGCGTTCGCCCTCGACGGCCAGCAGCGCGGCCAATGCGGCCTCGTGAGCAGCCAGCCGCGCGTTCACCCACGCCGTAAGCGCCTCAGCCGAAGCAGCACCGCCCGCCTCCCAGACATGAAGATCGTGTGCCGCGGCCATAAAAATTTCCTCAGACATGTTGGGGAATCCTCCGAAACTCTAGGGTAACAAGACGATTCGGAGCGCACCCCTTACTTGGCCACACTTCGATTCACCACCGGCGGCATCTTCAGGAACTCCTCGGGCTTGAGCGCGCGCGGTGTGAAGCGCGCTTCGAAGATGGCGCCCTTGAAATAGTCGCGCCTGTCGATGCGCGTGCCGATGGACGAGTGTCCCGGCCCCTGCGGCGTCAGGTGGAACGAGCCTTCGCCCTGCATCTCGTCGCCCACATAGTTGCGCAGCATCTTGCCGTCGTAAACCGCCGTCACGCGGTACCACCGGCCCAGCGGGTGCAGGTCGTTGCAGTTGAGCAGGGTGCGCGCCGAGCC
>JAJYFA010000209.1:718-5681 GCA_021790995.1 Acidobacteriota bacterium | reverse complement strand
CGCTGGCGCTGCTGACGCTTTCCAGCAACACTCTCGATCAAACACAGCTATACGATGTCGCATACTTCAATGTGCGCAACATGCTCAGCGGCATTCAGGGAGTAATCGCACCTGCGGTTTTTGGCGGGCGCATCCGCAGAATTCTCGTCTATGTGGATCCCGTCAAGCTCGCGGCGCACGACATGTCTCCATTGGATGTCGCCAATGCGCTGCGTAAATGGAATGTTTTCATTCCAACGGGCGACGCGAAGATCGGTCAGACGGATTATCTGATCTCGGCCAACGGAATGGTCCCCAGTGTCGATGAGATCAACAATTTCCCATTGCGCATCGTCAACGGCGCCCCTGTGTTCGTTAAGGACGTCGGCTATGCCCAGGACTCCTTTGAGATACAGAGCAATATCGTCCACGTGAACGGCAGGCGCGAGGTCTATATTCCGATCTACCGGCAGCCGGGGGCCAATACCGTCCAGGTGGTCAATAGCATTCGCAGCGACTTTCCCCGATTGAAGGCCCGCATTCCCGCTGGGATCAACCTGAACATCATCGCCGACCAGTCAGTCTATGTCCGGCAGTCCCTGGGATCTCTTGAAAAGGAGCTGATTCTCGGTGCGGTCCTCGCGGGGCTGATGGTGCTGCTGTTTCTGGGCAGCATCCGATCAACAGGCGTGGTGTTTCTCGCCATCCCATTGTCGATCCTGGCCGCCGTTATCGGCCTGTTCGTCACCGGCAACACCATCAACAGCATGACGCTGGGGGGGCTGGCGCTGGCCGTGGGAAGGCTGGTGGATGACGCCATCGTGGTCATCGAAAATATCAACAGGCACCTGAAGATGGACAAAGCGCCTCTGATCGCAGCGAGAGACGGCGCTGAAGAGGTCGCGATGCCTGTGGTTGTTTCGACTCTGACGACCATGATTGTTTTCCTGCCCGTGATCTTTCTCAAGGGCATGGGGAAGTTTCTCTTCGAGCCGCTGGCGCTGGCGGTCGCGTTTGCCATGGCAGCATCCTATGTTCTTGCGATGATGCTGGTGCCGGTCTTCGCGGGCCGTTTCCTGAAGCCGGAAAGTAAGCATGACGGTCGGGAGAGCGTTTTGCGGCGGGTTTCTGCATCAACCAGCTTCATCGAAAATCGCTACCGGCAAACGCTTGAGTGGGCCCTCAACTACCGGTGGCCAGTACTTGCCGGTTCCGCGTGCATCTTTGTGCTGGCGCTGTTTCTGTATCCCTTGCTGGGCAAGGAGTTGTTTCCACAGGTCGATGCCGGACAGTTCACCATCCTGATGCGCGCCCCCTCCGGGACCCGCATTGAAGACACCGAACAGATCACCTACCGCGTGGAAAGAGCAGTCAGCAAAGCGGTCCCGGCGCATGATCTCAATACGATCGTTACAAATACAGGCATACTGTATGACTGGCCGGCTGCTTACACGCCGAACTCGGGGCCGATGGACGCCTTCTTTGCCGTCCAGTTAAACAAGGACCATACGGTTGCTTCTCAAGCCTATGTGCGGCGTCTTCGCCGGATATTGGCCCAGGAGTTTCCCAGCGTCAGCTTCGCTTTTGACACAGGAGGGCTACTTTCTTCCGCGCTTAACGGTGGGCTGCCGTCGCCCATCGACGTGCAGGTCATTGGCAACAGTCTTGAAACAGCGCAGGAACTGGCCCAGGAAGTGAAGAAGGCCGTCAAGGCCACGCGCGGCACGGTGGACGTGCGGGTGCAGCAAAAGCTGGATTATCCGAAGCTGGACATACATATCGACCGAGTGAAGGCTGCCTATCTCGGCCTGAATGCCGACGACGTTGTGAAGAACATCTTGACCGCGCTGAACTCGAGTGCGACGTTCCAGCCGGCCTTCTGGGTGGACGACCACAACGGCAACCACTATTTCCTGGGTGCCCAATATCCCGAGAGCCAGATCCAATCCATAGCCACCCTTCAGAACATCCCGATTACCGACCCGGACATGATCGCAAAGGGCACGGATGTACTTGAGCATGACCCAACACTGCTGCGTAACGTGGCCACTATCAGCCGCAGAGAGGCTCCGGTTGAGGTAGACCACCGGAACATAGCCCGCGTAACAGACGTTTATGCCAACGTCTCCGGGCGCGACATTGGGTCGACAGCAGCGGAAATCCAGCGCAGGTTAGACAAGATACAGATCCCGAGTGGCTACCGGATTGTGATGCGGGGCGAAGCGTCGAACATGCGGGAGTCATTCAGCGGGATGGGCTTTGGCCTGTTGATGGCGATAGCATTGGTTTACCTGCTGCTTGTGGCGCAGTTCCGCTCCTTCGTTGAACCCGTCATCATTCTGATTGCGGTACCGCTGGGACTCATCGGCGTCATCGTCATGCTGCTGCTTACCGGAACGACAGTCAACATCCAGTCCTACCTCGGAACCATCTTTATGGTTGGCATTGCAGTATCCAATAGCGTTTTGCTGGTCGAGTTTACCAACCGGAAACTGGGCGAAGGATTGGCTGTAACAGAGGCCGTCGTGGCTGCGAGCAGTATCCGTTTGCGGCCTATTCTGATGACCTCCATCGCAGCGATTGCCGGCCTGCTGCCTATGGCTTTTGACCTATCGCCAGGCGCTGAGGCCAATGTGCCGCTCGCTCGCGCGGTGGTCGGCGGCCTGGCGGCCTCCACTCTATTGACGCTGTTCGTTGTTCCTCTGCTCTACATCACCATGAGGCCTCATGCATCAAACCAAAACCACTCTATCGAGGGAGAACAATGAAGAGCACCCTCAAAGCGGCCCTAGTGCTGATCGCTGTTCTGGTGGTGGCCGCAGCGATCTTGACCTTCCGCGCCACACGAGCACTCCACGACGCTCCTTCCTCAGCCGCCGATGCGCTCCCGACCGTGACCGCGGTGCATCCCAGGCTGCAAAACAACTATGCGTCGCTAACGCTTCCCGCGACTGTCTCGGCCTGGGAGGAGACGCCCATTTATGCTCAGGTGGCGGGATATATGGACCGGATGGGGGTGGACATCGGTTCTCGCGTGCGCAAGGGAGACGTGATGGCGCACATCGCGGTTCCGGAATTGCAACAAAGCCTGGCCGATGCAAAGGCACGGCTGGAGGAAGCCCAGGCGAGCGAACTACAGGCTGAGCAGTCCAATAACTTGAAGCAGTTGAGTTACCAGCGGCTCGCGCAGGTGGGGAAGAGCGACGCGGATTTTGTGGCACAACAAGACCTGGACACAGCATCGACCGAGTCACAGGTCGCGCGCGGTGCCCTGCAACTGGCGAAAGCGAACGTCGACAGTGCCAGCGCGCAAATCGGCAGGCTGCAAGCGCTGGTCCAATACTCCACGATTCGCGCTCCGTTTAACGGAACCGTGACCCAGCGCTCGGTCAATCCGGGAGACCTGATCCAGAACTCCAGCAGTTCTAACACAGGCGCTTTGCCCTTGTTCACGGTTTCGCGTACCGACGTGGTGCGCATCTTTCTGGCCATACCGGAGCGGGAGGTCTCCCTTGTTGATCGCGGAGAACCAGTAACTGTACAATTCGACGCCCTGCCCGGGCGTGTATTCTCCGGAGCCATCACTCGTTTTGCCGTGGCGCTTGACCCACAAAGCCGGACTATGCGCGCGGAGATCGACCTGCCGAACCCAAAAGAGACCTTCAAGGCAGGGATGTTCGGCAGCGCTACGATCAGGCTTCATACGCTCGTCGGCTCCGTGGTCCTTCCATCCGCCGCGCTGCATCAGGTACTGTCCGGTCAAAGTGTGACGAAGGCAAGCGAGAACCGCAGCAATTACGTTTATGTAATCCGTAACGGCAAGGTGTATCAAGTTTTTGTAACTCCTTTATCAGACGACGGCATTCATGTAAGCGTCAACGGCCTATCGACGGCGGACGATGTAGTTATCGGAGCCAGTGAAAGCCTGGTAAACGGTGTGGCTGTACAGGTAAATAGTGATCAACAAGGTGGAGGTGAATAGCATGCGAATTCCCTCTATCTATCTACCGCTGATCTTTTCGGTCTTCGCGCTCAACGTGTTTGCGCAAGGGAATGGATCGCAAACCGCTGTGTCCGCGAAAACAACCTTGACGCTTCCGCAAGCGATTGCGATTGCCCTCAAACGCCAGCCGTCTTTGCAGAAGGCTCAAGCCAGGGAGCAGGAGGCGGAGGCGAAAGTCCGCGAAGTGCGTGCGGCGTATTATCCTCAGCTCTCGGTATCGGGAATTGCTAAAGCCGGTCTCTCTGGTGCAACGAATGCACTCGGTTTAGTGGGTTTTCCAGCCACGCCATTCGACCGCAATTTCGCTGGTTCTCTGAATTTGTCGGAGGCAATCTTCGACTTCGGGCGCATTCACCACGCCTTAGCCGCCGCAAAACTGAGGTCACAGGCTACAGTGGTTCAGACGCAGGCCGAGAACCGGCGTATTGCTCTTGCTGTGACGCAAGCCTATCTGCTCACGATTGCCGCAACCAATCTGGATCAGCTTGCGCATGTGACGGAACAGACTGAAGAACTGACGGTGCGGCGTGCGTCCGCTTACTATCAAGCGAAACTTGATTCAAAATATGATGTGGTTGAGGCGGAAGCGAATCTGGCCAGGGCGCGCGGCGATCGGATGCATACAACAGAAGCGGTGCATGCCGCGTACGCGGCGCTCGATGCCGCCATGGGGGCGGAAGAGAATTCCGTTGAGCCTGTCCTGGTGATGCCGTCTACTGCACATGCCGCCATACCGCCTTTGCCCGACGAGATCGCGACCGCATTGCGCACAAGACCGGAGATGAAGGCATCTTCCCTTACGGTGCAGGCCCTGCGAGAAGAACTCGCGCTGGCCCGCGCACAAAGCCGGCCCACGGTGAACGGTTTTGCCGCCGGCGGAGGCGGACGCTTCAACGACTCGACCGTCAAGCCCAACCAGCAGCATGGAGTGGGTGCCGTTGGCGTCGAGATGCCGGTGTACACCGGTGGACGACTCAAGGC
>JAJYFA010000209.1:0-708 GCA_021790995.1 Acidobacteriota bacterium | reverse complement strand
AATGACCTGCTGAGACAACAGGTTGAGCTTGAAGTGAGTCGATCGTATTACGGGCTTGCCGATCAACAGGCTCAAGTACGTGCTCTTACCGAAGAGCGTTCCGCCGCGGAACAGGCCCTTCATCTGGCACAGGCGCGCTACGCTGCCCATCTGATCTCTGCCTATGATGTGATGCAGGCGCAGGTGCATTTATCCAGGGCGGACGCGCAAGCGGCCCAAGCAGGCATCGACTATCGGGCAATGCTGGCGAATCTGGAGTTTGCCATCGGGGAGAATGTCTCTCCCAGAACTGCTCCAGCGCCTTGACCGTGACTGCCGGCCTGTTCAAGGGCTACTTTCTCGAAATCATTACGGCATAGCCGAGGTTTCCGCTCTGCGTGACTTGCAGCGCGGATTGCGCGAATTTTTTTGCTGCGAAAAAATCCACGCCGGGCAGATCCAGCTTTTTGAGCGCGACGGCAACTTCCGCGCCGAACAGTTTGCCCTGGATCTCCCGCACCATGACTACAAGCGCGGCCCGATGATCTTCGACCGTGGTGAGTTCGAAGCCGGCGCTGGCCAGAATTTCAGAGTAACGACCGGTGGGCAGCGCATCGCCGATGCAGGCGATCCAGGCCAGAAGCCCTTCCAGGTCAGGAATTGCTTCTTCTGTTCTTGTTAGGTCGCTGAGGCCCAGTAATCCTCCCGGTCTGAGCACACGATAGAATT
>JAJYFA010000208.1 GCA_021790995.1 Acidobacteriota bacterium | reverse complement strand
AAAACTGAAGCTGACTTGCGAGCGAATTCCCGTTCGACTAAATAAACTAATGCATGAGTTTTGCCCGTACCTCGCCGTCCATAGACAATTTGGTGGTCACGCGACGAAAGTACGGTAAAAAGAGGGCCGATATCAACAAATGTCTTGACCAGAGTTTTTCGATCAACCGTTTCAGCTCGCCGAGAAATTCCGATGAACGCGCGATTGATCGCGATGTTTGGGCTTCCATGTTGCGCCATGGGAAAAATTCTACACCCAACCGTTTTCAACAATTCAATGCACAAGTCACCCCTGACACTATGCGAAAACTTGTAGGCGTAGGAGAAGAAGAGGAATAGGAGGTTGTAGCCCGACGTTTTGGTTGCGTTACGCCGTCAGCCGTTCCAGTTGCTCGGGCTTGACGATGGTCAGGCTGGTGCCTTTGATCGTGATCCACTGATCGCGGCGGAACTGGTTGAGCAGCCGCGTCACGGTCTCGCGCGAAGTGCCCGCCATATTGGCGATCTCCTCGTGGGTCAGCGCCATGGTAAAGCGGATCTCGGGCCTGCCGTTGGCTGAGGCACGTCCCCAATCGAGCAGCAGACGCGCCAGCCGTCCTGCCGCCGAGCCCGAAAGCGCCAGCCGCTTGGCGTCGTGAAACACCGTCATGTACTCGCCGGAAAGCGACTGCGCCGCGTGCATCGAGGCAATGCCGTGCCGGCCCAGGAACTCGATGAACTCCTGCTTGCGCACCGTTTTCACCTGGCAGGGTTCGATGGCTTCGGCTGACACTTCGTGCGGCACATTAGCCAGCACGGCGCTCAATCCCATCACGTCGCCGGGACCGGCGATCTTCAGAATCATGGTTTTGCCGTCGCGCGATGTCGACGAGATCTTTACCTGTCCGAAGCAAATGATAAAGACGTTGCGCGCGGGATCTCCCTCGGAAAACAGCTTCGCTCCGCGGGCGTGGCTCATCATAATGCCGATCTGATCGAAGTCCGTAAGGGCTTCCGGCGTCAAATTGCAGAACATCCGCAAATGCCGATGCTCGCAGTTCAAGCAATCTTCCGGAGGGTGATGGGAATGGATTGAGGCCATACCTGTACCGTTTGGGGACCAAACGCTAAAAAAAGTATAGCGCAAATCCCATCCAGCAGTGCGCGCCATTTTGTCAGCAAAGGATTTGGGGGCCCGGAACTTTCGCAATTTTCGATCCATGACCTCGGTCTATGCCCGGGCCGATCCATTGGCGTGCCGCCGCGCCGGCGTCACGCGCGTCATGGAGCAGGTAATGTAAGCGCGAGAAACCTCGCGCGCCAGCTCCTCAAGCAGCTTCATGCGCAGCGGCGGATGCTTCTCGAAGGCGTGATGCAAGGCCTGAATGGGCAGCATCAGCACCGATCCCGATGTGACTGCGGATAGGGTGTAGGAGTGGATTCCTTCGCCCAGCGCCGCGGCCAGTTCCACCAGGTCGCCGGGTCGCGCCGAACCCAACGTCACGCGCATCTGGAAGCGTTCAGCCTTGCGGACAAAGTCGCCTGAAACCACGACGTACAGTCCATTGCAGCTTCCATCTTGCTGAAACACAATTTCCCCGGCGCGGACATCGATGCACTGCGAAGCGCTGCTGAGCAGTTCGCCGGCCTCCTCCGGGCACTCGAGTAGCTCGGCCAGCGGATGCGCTGCCGCCGCCGCCAGACGTTCAACTCGCTCCTCCAATGCCGTGCCTACCATCGTGCTTGCCGTATGCCGGGCTCTCAAGCTCTTTGCTGTCTGCTGGCCGATTCTCTTGGTTTGTATCGAGCGACTTCCGCTCGTTCGTGAAGAGCCTGAGTGCCCACGCGGTCTCGCGTGGTTCATACCTCAACTCCGTTTCTATTTCGTTTGCGATCGCTGTCGATCGGACAAAATGGCGCGGCCACTCCTTTTACGCTTATTTTCTCAGGAAACTATCGTGGCCGGGAACTGCGGCCGCTCCAAGGTCTACAACGCTTCTGCGGTTAGCGCAATTTCGGGGTCTGTTTCAGTGCCTCCCGTCTCCGGCGGAACGCAAAGCACAGGCACGCGCGATGCGGAAAGCAGGGCAAAGGCCGTACCGTGAGGCCCCGGAGTTCCGCTGCTGCGTTTCACCCCGGCAACAAGAATGCAGGGGTGGTTCTCCTGGATGGCTTCGGCCACAGCGTCTGCCGGATCGCCGTCCTTGACCAGGCAGCGCGTCTCAATGCTTTCCTCGAAGTGGATTCCCTCAGCCTTCATGAGGTTGCAGGGGTCCAGGCCAGCGGCCTTTTCGGCAGCGGATCGCACGTGGAGCACCAGCAGTGGACGACCGAAAGTTTTGGCCAGAGAGGCCGCGGTGGCGGCTGCTTCCGCGGTTGCCTCGTTCTGCTCAATGGCCAGCAGCACCGGTCCGCCCGGCGAGGGCCGGCATGCGCCCGCATTCCAGTCGGCCGCCACTGCCATTACGGGGCACGGCGCCAGTCGCACCAGCCGCTCGGCGATGGCCCCGACCACCACGGGTCCGGCGCCTTCCATTCCTTTGGTGCCGATCAGGATCAACCCGGCCTTGTAATGCCGGGCGACGTCCACCAGCATCTCGACGATTGTGCCCTGCCGCACCTCGGAATGACTGTGAATCCCCTCGCGCAACAGGCCGCCGGCCAACTGGTCCAGCACCTTGCGGGCCTCTTCGGTCATGCGGCTCAATACGCTGCCAGGTACCGCATCGACAGCGGCATACTCCATGGGGTCGAGCCCGTGCGCCAGCACAATCCGTGCGCCGTAGCCGACCGCCAGCTTGCGAGCGTACTCAAGGGCTGCCTCAGACTCCCACCCCACGGACGAAGACCTGTCCGCGTGGGCCCCGGCCTGGCCCTGTAGATCCGTCGCGACCACGATGGTCTTTAAGCCATTTTCAAAGCCCATAGCTGTCTCCTGCCCAAATCCGATATCGAACTACACGTATTGAGTTTTGAGTGTGCGCCTCTAAGGTACCAGGGGCAGTGACCTCATTCACCCCCGCCCGTGATTCGGATCACACTCGCCAAGACATTGATTTTGCGGGAGAATAGCCCTTTTCTGGATGAATACAAGGACCAAAACAGCCAGGCAATTTGCCTAAGGAGGATCATTGGACTGTTTCATTTTCCGGCCTCTCGCGGAGCCATAGCTATCATTTCGGGTACAGGAACGGCGCTGTGAGCCATTCGATGGGGCATTCCCCAGAGAAATACCCTATACATCCCACGGTCCAATGCGCTACCTTGGGCGCGTTATGAAAAATCGCCTTCCGCTCTCACTCTGCGTTGTCTTTGCCTTCGTATTCGTCTCAATTTCAATGCTTTGCGTGGGGGTTCAAGCCCAGGCGCCTGTGCCCGACTCGCCCGCCATCGAAGCCCAGGCCCACGCCTTGCTCTCGAAGCTCACGCTGGAGCAGAAGATCGAGCTGCTGGGTGGCATCACCGGCATGTACACGCGGCCCATGCCGGCGATCGACCTACCGCAATTCAAGATGTCCGATGCCTCGGTGGGCGTGCGCACCTGGGGCCCGACCACGGCCTATGCGTCCGGCGCATCCCTGGCGGCGAGCTGGGATACGGAACTGGCCCGCAAGGTTGGCGAGGCCCTCGGCCGCGATGCACGAGCCCGCAGCGTCAATTTTCTGCTGGGCCCCGGCGTCAACATCGCCCGCTCACCGCTGAATGGCCGCAATTTCGAGTACCTCTCGGAGGATCCTTACCTCAACTCCGTGCTTGTTGTGCCGTTCATTGAGGGAGTGCAGTCGGAGGGCGTCGTCGCCACTGTCAAGCACTATGCCCTCAACGATCAGGAGTACAACCGCCATAACGGAAGCTCCGACGCGGACGAGCGCACGATGCGCGAGATCTACCTGCCTTCCTTTGAAGCCGCCGTTACAAAGGCGCACGTCGATGCGGTCATGAACTCCTACAACCTCGTCAACGGTGTCCATGCTACGCAAAACGAATTCCTCAATCTGAAGGTGCTCAAGAGCGAGTGGGGCTTCATGGGCGTTCTCATGTCGGACTGGGACGCGACCTACGACGCCGTCGCCGCCTGTAACAATGGCCTGGATCTGGAGATGCCCAGCCCCAAGTTCATGAATGCAAGAAATCTGCTGCCCACAGTCCAGGCGGGCCAGGTAAAAGAGTCCACCATCGACGACCACGTGTTGCGCCTGCTGCGCACAGAGCTGCGCTACGGCTTCACGACACGCCCGCAGTTCGACCCCGACGACTCGACCTACTCCGTTGTGGATCGCCCGCTCGCGCTCCGGGAAGCACTGGAAAGCATTACCTTGCTCAAGAACCAGGGGAAGCTTCTGCCGCTTGATCCGGCGAAGGTCAAGAACATTGCCGTGATTGGCCCCGACGCCTACCCGGCAGTCACTGGTGGTGGTGGCTCGTCGCACGCGCAGGCCTTCCAGCCGGTCAGTATCCTCACCGGAATCGCCAACCTGCTTGGCCCCAGTGCCCATGTCTTCTATAGTCCGTTCATGCCGAGCGACGACGCGCAAAAGAAGGCCGTCGCGCAGGCTGACGTCGCGATTGTCGCCGTGGGCTTCGATGCCAAGACTGAAGGCGAGGGTCACGACCGCACCTTCACGCTGCCGGCCGGGCAGGACGCTCTCGTCGAGCAGGTGGTTGCGGCAAATCCCCGCACCATCGTGCTGCTTACGGGCGGTGGTGGCATGGACGTGAGCCGCTGGCTCGACAAGGTTCCCGCTCTGCTTCACCTCTACTATCCCGGCCAGGAGGGTGGCAGAGCCGTGGCGCAGATTCTCTTTGGCAGGCACGATCCCGAGGGCAAGCTTCCCGTCACCTTCGATCGCAGCTGGGACGACAATCCCTCGGCGAAGTGGTACTACGGCGACCCCAAAGACAACACCACGCTGCACACGCCAGGCCCCAACGGCAAGCCGCTCGACTACACCATCGAGCACATCAAGTACGGTGACAAGCTGATGGTGGGTTACCGCTACTGGACGACGACGGGCAAGCATCCGCTCTATCCGTTCGGCTACGGACTGAGCTATACCACCTTCAAGTTCTCGAACCTGCAGGCGCCGGCCAGCGCGGCCTCCGGATCCACGGTCTCGGTCAGCTTCGACGTGACCAACACAGGCGCTGTGGCCGGGGCCGACGTCGCACAGCTCTACGTCTCCGACCCATCGGCGCACGTCGATCGCCCCGAGCGCGAATTGAAGGGTTTTGAAAAGGTTAGCCTGGCTCCGGGCGAAACCCGGCACGTGACGCTCACGCTCGATGCGCGCGCCTTCAGCTACTGGAGCGAAGCCGCGCACAAGTGGACGATTGATCCCGGCAAATTCGTTCTTCGTGCCGGCGACTCGAGCGAGAACACGCCGCTCGACGCCGAGATCGAGTTGCACTGACCCGCGTCACGCCATGAAAGCCAACCGGCCGAAGGCTATGCCACGGCGCGCGGCTTGATAGGCAAAATTATCTTGTCGGCCTTGCCTGCCGGCCACAGCCAGGGATGCACAAAAGAAATCATCGAGGAGAGCACATGTCGAAGCATCACTTGCGAATCACTTCGTTGGCTGCCGTTCTTTTCACGGCAGTTTCCTTTTCCCTTGCCCAGTCCGCGCCGCATCCGCAGTGGGTGGGCACCTGGGCGGCGTCGCCCATGCAGGCTGAAGGCCTCTCTTACCGGCTGTTTTCCAGTGT
>JAJYFA010000207.1 GCA_021790995.1 Acidobacteriota bacterium | reverse complement strand
CTCCCCCTCATAGGTCCTGAGCGCCTGCTGCTTATGGCTTTCGATGATCGTCGCATCCTGATCCACCGTCGCGATGCGCTGATCCGCGCAGCGGTGGCCAAGCTCCCGCACCAACTCCCGATTCACCTCGCCCAACCCGCTCAGCGCAGCGCCCTCTTCCGGAATGAAAGCGATCTGCTCCGGCGCGCCCGTCTCTGGCCTGCTCCAGCTTCTCTTGCGAATGAAACCGGTTCAGAAACTGCCGCGCCGATTCCGGAGAAGGTATCTCGTGGCCCAGCATCTCTTTCAGACCGGCATCGTCGCGAAGATGCTGGAAGTCGTCCGGGCACTCGCCCCCCACCGCGTTCGGCACCACGAAGCTTTCCACCATCGTGGCCTCGTCGTAGCCCCGCTCCCGCTGCTTGATCCGCACATGTTGACGCACGCTGGACGGTACGCCCAGGGAACGCAACGCCTGCACCACCAGCGGCGCCCCGTCCCAGGCGGTCAGGGTTTCTTCCAGCGGCTCGTTATCCATCTCAAACAGAAGCGCAGATTCGGTGGGCGACGGCTTGCGGGATAGCTTCATCACCACGGCCTACCCGCAACTCGCATCTGAAAGGTGTAGGAAAAATGACGCCGGAAACCCCACATGCAACCCGCATCTCCTGCTCCACGTGGCTTTCACCGCATACCTGCCACTTGCACCCAGTTGGTATCCACGGATCAGGGGATTCTGAAACCAAAGACGACACTGCGTCCTTCCGCCGGGATCGGGCCTCACTGCAAACCCAACCCGCCGCCAGGACGCAGCCTAGCCGATTCCCGATCGTTGTAACAACAAACTCTCCGCCTCAGCCGAGAGATGCCGAATGGTCTAATTGGCTCCCATGCGCATGGCCACCATCTTCCACTGACCATTATCGTTGAAGAGCAATCCGAAGGCATGCATCGCAGTGCCGCTCGCGATCGTCGATCCACCTTCCATGATCGTGCCAGCCTGCTGATAGACGGTGACACTAGCCGCAGTCGTCAGCGAAGTGAAGGCCGAATCCGAAGGCAGGGTCAGGGTGAAGCTCGCAGCCGCACCGCTCGTCAGCGCCGTCGACGAAGTTCCAGTGAGGCCCTGAGGCATCAGCAATAGCTCGGACGCGGTAATCGTACCCGCCAGCGAAGTGCCGCTCATCATGCCGCCGCCCATCATGCCGCCCGAGCTGCCCATCATGCCGCCAGTACTGATCGGCATCACGCTCTGGCCCGGATAAATGTGGTTCGCATCGAAGGTTGGCGTAAACGGCAAACCGGACATGTCGATGCCGTCTTTATTCATCGCATAGATTGTGTTCGCGCTCAGATTCACGGTCGCGCCGTCACCAAAATACGAGGACATCATGCCGTTGCCGACACCGTTCTGCATCACAAGCGAAAGCGAGTTAGACGACGCCGTCGTAATGATGCCGCCGCCCATCATGCCGCCCGAACCGATCATCGACTGCACATTCGTGGCCATCAGCGAACCATCGGATTGGAGCGTAGCATCGACCAGCACCAGCATTCCGCTGCTCATGCCGCTCATCGCTGAGGCCGCGCCGCTGAAAGCCGTAGAAGAGTTCGTCGCGAAGGTGAAGGTTCCGGCCGACTGCGGCGAGGTCATCGTAAACGAGCCGCCGCTGACACTCGATATCGATCCCATCATCTCATCGATGCCGCCATCGGCATAGTCTGCCGCGTTGCCGGAGCCTTGCTGGCCAAACGTCATCTCGAAGACCGGATTCATCGCCAGGCTGCCAGCAGTGCCCGTGACGGAACTCGCGAGATTGAGATCGAAGTTGATGGCCATGGGCGTGGAACCGACAGTAACGGGAGAGGAAAACGTCACAGTGCCGGTCATCGGCCCCTGAATCGTCTGCTGCGTAACGGTTGTTGTCCCCGGCTTGATGTAGGTTACGGTTGCCGATCCGATCGTCACCGTGGCCCCTGTGTAGCTGCCCTGCGGCGCATTCACCATGGCAAGCGGCTGCATGGAGCCCATCAGGTGCGTCATCTCCATCGGCGTTGAGGTGGAAACCACCGTCGCATTGCCATTGCTGCCGGTAAGCGTCATGGAGCTGATATTCATGGAAAAACCGAGCATCCAGTCAGCAGGCGAGTCGCCCATGTTCACCTGAACAGCAGTGGTGGCGGCTGGCGTTGGATTTGTGCCTGTCATGCTCGCACTCGATCCTCCACTGCATCCACTCAGAGCTGGAATCAAAGCGATGGCGAGACAAGCCATTGTGATGTGGAACGTTCTTTGGCAGAAAAATAATGCAGAATTTTTTATACCCATGGCACACTCCAGTAGGGGGGAGCAGGAGAAGCATGGGCTCAGGCTCATTCGTCTTGCAGAGGGCTCCCGCCCGGCAACTGAAATGCGCCACGCCTTACTGCTCAGTTGATTTTATTGTAGGTCTGATAAAAGCGATGGGGCAGTGATT
Source organism: Acidobacteriota bacterium (assembly GCA_021790995.1). GTDB lineage: Bacteria > Acidobacteriota > Terriglobia > Terriglobales > Acidobacteriaceae > Telmatobacter. Next base: position 3,247 of record JAJYFA010000207.1, on the reverse strand, counting down.
TATGTCACAGCCGGTGGAAGGGAAGTCAAAAATAGGATGCTGCGAGATAAGGGTATATGGTCCTGCTTATGAGCAGAAAAGGCGCATGGTTGATGCTGCTGGTTGCGGTGCTTTGGCCAGTACTGACGGCATCGGCTCGCCTGCTCACAGGGCGCTCGATGATGCTACCCGCCTGCTGCCGCGGCATGGCGCTCGATTGCCCGATGCAGAGCACAGGCATCAGCTGCACGTGCTGCCCTACGCATGACGACAACGCCGCGGTCACTCCCGAGGCTCCAGCGCCGCCACGCAATCCGTTGCCTTTCTGACTCGCTCTGCGGATTTCTTGATTTCGAACGCGGCTACCTCCACGAGCCGGCCTGATCTCGCCGTGCAGCGATTGCGCCCCAAGCTGATGACCGTCACAGCCGTCATCCTCAGCCTTGCGCCGATCCTGTGGGAGACCGGCATCGGCTCCGACGTGATGAAGCCGATCGCCGCGCCGTTTGTAGGCAGCATGATTACGTCAACCATCCACGTACTTATCCTGGTGCCTGTCTTCTTCCTGCTGATGAAGCGCCGGCATTTGCACGCCGGCAAGGCTGCTCAGTAATGATTGTGTTGCAGGTGATCCAGTCGAGTACGTATCCGTTCCCAGTCATCTACTTGGTAGACGCCGATGCCTGACATAGAGACCATTGAGAAGAACAAGATGCTGAGCGCTGTTGCCGCTGAGTCCAGGTCGAAAGTCCAGGCTGCATGTAATGTTGCGAATCGCGGCCCATTTGCCAACATGCCGGTTGAAAATGACTTGTGCGACAATATCGCGGGATGCGGTATCTGCTCCGGAGAAGTGGCGAGTCCCTGAAATGAGGCGGCAGACTCATCTGGCATCAGAATGCACAAACCGTTTGATTACGAACTCTTGGGACGGCGTGCGTCAGCCAGTACGCGATGAGTATGCCAAAGTGGGACATCCAGCTATGCGCCGCTGACGACCAACAGCGAGGTCGGAGAGAAATTTCTGCCATTGCCCAAGGATATTCTGGACAATTCAATCCGATTCATTCTTCATATTTGCCGAACGAAGCAGCCAGCCTTCGCGTCAAAGCAACGATCTGAGTGATCCTTGAACGGGAACCTAACAAGGAGAACCACGTATGTCTCACGCGCTTGCACGCGCCACGCCTTGTAGCGCATGAGTCCTGGCTGTTGTGCGCGCAGCCGCAATTGACATCGGACAATTGAAAAACACACGCCGGTTGCAACGGAACGGCCCAAAGGGTGTTGTAGGCGATTCAATCAATACGACCGTTGCGGCGCCCAAATAAACCTCGACAAGCTCCCGGAAACATTTGAACTCGAGTGTGCGCACTGCCTGTAGTACGCTGGAGCACAACGCGAGATTTTCCAGTTGCCGGCCGGTATGCCATCGCCAGTCAAGAGACTCTGAACGGACTGTCGAATTTCGGCGCACGAACACATCGATGGCCAGCCGATTTGCGCCTCAGTGAATCGTGGTTTCTCCTGTCTTCAGATTCAAACTCCATGGTTGCGGTGGAGGCAGGTGCATCGATCCATCGTCCATTTCGAGTGGCATCCAGAGATAGCGCGAATCCCAAAGCGCGCGTGGGCGCCACTCGTCCGCCATGAAGATCACGGTTGTCTTCTTCGTCCCAGTCACCTTCAGAAGCATGGTCGATTGCGAGCCGTAGTTATTCGCCTCCGGGGGCGCCAGGTTTCTGAACTTTGTCCATGGACCGGTGAGCGCCGGCGCGGTGGCATAAACATTGGGGTTCGGACGCCAACCGGTCATGTGCGACCCAACAACGTAATAGAGGTTCCCGTAATGCACCAGTGCGCCGCCCTCCAGTGGGGCAGCGATAAAGCATGTTCTCTCCACGCTCATGAAATCCCCGGTCAGTCTGGCGATGAAGAAGCCCTTCGTGGGACGCGACTCAAAGATCAGGTATGCCGAACCGTCGTCATCGACAAACTGGCCGATGTCGCGGCTTTCCTCACCAAGCGGTCTGAAGCTCTTCACGTAGGCGTAAGTTCCATCGATACGATCACTCACCGCGACCATAACGCGGGCAAGCTTGTAGTGCGCATCATCCAGATGGGCGTACATGACAAACTTCCCAGTTCGTTCATTGACGTAGACCTTGGGACGCTCCAGCACCCAGCGCGGTCCAAGATGCTCGGGATCGGCAAGCGCCAGCACCTGCCGCTTGAACTTCCAGCGCACCAGATCGCGCGAGGAGTAACAGGCGACGTAGCGCTTCTCGAGATCGTTGGTCGGCGTGCGATCTTCGCCAAACCAGTAGTACGTGCCCTTCCAAAATGTGATCCCGCCGCCGTGCGCCTGGATGCGCGCGCCGTGCTGATCAAACCACGGTTCGCCGGGCCGGATCACCCCAGAGGCCGCAAGCAGTCGCCCCGTTGCACAAATCAATATGGCAAGAGTCATCCACTGCAGATATCTCGTATGCAATTTCACTCCCTTTCCAGGTTGGCATTGCGATGCTGGACCATCAGGTTCTTCGCTGTTACAGCTTATCCCATCGTTTGACACGCACACTCACGCTAGCCCGCGGCGCCTTCCGCATTTCCTTGTCCGTTGCTCCAGATCAGGCGCAGCGTCTGGTCTCCGGCGGGCTAACGCAAATGGAATCGAATCATTGCCCTTGACGCGCGCAGCCTCTTCTCGCCGCGCCGCGCGGACGACAAAAACGGCAGTCCCAGACCATAAATCTGTTCATTCGCACGCAGCAGAAACTGCACCAGAGAGCCGCGCGTGGTGCGACTGCCGTAGGTCGCGGGCAGTCGATTGCTGCCGACACGAAGCAATCTTGCAAACGCCTCAACATTGGAGAAACCAGACGCGATGAGACAGGCGTAGCGCGTTCAGGCATCCCCATGCGCGCGCGCCAGACGCCAGGAAAGAACTGTCTCCACGTGATCGCAAGCGATGCTTCTTCATTCGCAGACATTTGATCTGGAATCAGACCCTGAGCTCTAAAATCGGCGGGGATCCTGCATACGTATGGGTCGGCTTCACTGGTCAGACCAATCCCGGCTCTTTTATACTCAGTTCGCGAAGGCGCTCTCACGTGTGGCATCATGCAGAGAGTGGAAAATGACAGTCTCAACGGCACAGAAGAGCCGAAGAAAGGGTGCAATATGGCAGCAGCAGGAGCGGGCGAGGTCGGACAACGGACCGGCGCCTACGATGAAAAAGCATGGATGAAGATGTACGATTTCGCCG
>JAJYFA010000206.1 GCA_021790995.1 Acidobacteriota bacterium | reverse complement strand
TGCCACGATGACGATTAGCGCCCGCTTGGGCGACGACTTCCTATCCGGCACGACGGCGGGATCGACGACCTGGATGATGGCGCCTTCCTTGGCTTCGTCGAGCTTGGCCAGTTCGAACTGCCGGGCGAGAATGTCGAAGATCGTCTCGTAGTACTTCACATCGCGCAGGCGGCGCACGTATTCGAGGCTGGCCGCGGTCATCTGGCCCTTGGGCACGATGATGCTGTCGGGGTTGTCGCCCCTGCCGCCCAGCTTGGCAAGCTGCGCGCGCAGGCTCGTCAGCTCCTGCTGGGCCTGGACCAGTTGCGCGTTCTCGCCGGTCGCGTAGGTCTCGATGGCCTGAATCTCGACCTCCTTGGCGGCGACCTGGGCGCGCAAGCCGGCGGCGGACTCGACCAGCGCGCGCGCCTGGCTGTCGAGCGCGATCACTCCAGTCTTCTGCTCGGTGGCTTCCATCGCCTCCTCGGCGTCGGCGAGCTTCGTGTTGGCCAGCTTCAACTGGTTCTCGAAGAACAGCCGCCGCTGCTGCGCCTCGGTGATGGCGAGGTTCTGCGACAGCGCGCGGAAGGCGTCAATGTACCCGTTGGCCATCGCGGCGGCGCGCTTGGGGTCGTGGTCTTCGACCGAGATGTGAATGAGCCCATCCTTGCTGCTGCCGTCCACCGTCGCATACTTCTCAAATGCCTTGCGGGTGTCGGAGAGATATTTCTTGTGATACTCCTGCACCAGCCCGAAGCGCTGGATCATGGCGTCTTCGACGGTGCGGCTTTTGAACATGGCCACAAACATGTCGTTGGGGTTCTTCAGCAGGCTGCTGCCGCCGCCGGCCATCTGCGCAAGACCGCCCAGGCTGCCAAGCTGCGCAGCCAGTTGCGCGCCGAGAGAGGAGTTCTGCTGCGGAGGCAGAAGCGTCACGGTGGCCGTGTATCTGACGGGTAGAACGAACGCTAGAATCGCCGCCGCGAAAGCGAACCCCGCCGTGACCCAGAAGATCAGGCGCTTGCGCTCGGCAAGCACGATCAGAAGATCGAGCAGCGAGATCTCGTCATCCCGGCCGCCGCCATGCGCGGAGCTGGAGACACCTGCGCCCGGCTCTCTTTGTTTGTTCAGATCGTCTGCCGGTGTATCGCTAGCCATGGTTTCCTGCCGAATAGAATAAGGCAGTGAGGCGTCCATATTTTCGCCAGACGCATGCTGCCGTTTGTTGTTAAGGCATGACGCTCAACGCCGCCGCGCCGAGGGCAAACTGCGAGAACATGCTCGACCAGTTCATAAAGCCCACCAGCCCGGGCAGCTTCAACGTCTTTTCCGGTACCACGATGGTGTCGCCGGGGTAGATGCGCAGGCTGTTGAATGCGTCTCCCCACCCATCCCAAAGCGTGTCGCGGCTGACGACCTCGCCGTCAGCGCGAATCACAAACGCGTGGCGCCTGTCGGCTTCGCGCGTGGAACCTCCGGCACGGTGCAGGAAAGCTCCAGCCCGCGAGCCTGGCTTGAACAGGAACGAGTTCTGATCGTACACCGCGCCCACTACGTTCACCGTAGCGGGGGTATGCGGCACCACAAAACGGTCGCCATCTTCGAGCGGAATGTCGGGAATGCTGTCGACGCCGCTACTGCCGGGAAGAAACGTCAGCACGATCCGCCCCGTGGCGCGAATCTGCCGCAGACTGGCCAGCAGGCTCTGTTCGCCGCTCTGCGCCGCGGTTCCTCCCTGTCCGCCATTTGTGGTAGACACGGCCAGCATGATCGCGCTGCGCTGGATGGAGAGCGACAGGCTCTGGACGTATTCGTCGATGCGGGCCTGTTGTATGGCGCGCGTTGCTACACGCGTGAACTGCGAGCCATAGAGATAAGCGTTCGGCGTCAGGCCGCCGGCGCGCCGCACCAGATCGCGTAAAGTTTCGCCCGGCTGCACCGAATACACGCCCGCGTGGACAAATTCACCCTCCAGCCGGACCAGCTTGGTTTCTTCAGATACGGGAACGCGGATGTCGGCCTGAGAAAAAATGGAAACAATATCGCCCGGATCGAGCGTGAGATCATCCGTTGCGTCGTGGTCAATCACCAACTTGCCGAGGTCAAAGGGCAGCAGTTCTGTCTTTAATGTCTTCGGATTCAGCCGCTCAATCACAGCGTAATCCCAGTCGATCTCAGGAGCCGGAAGGCGTACTTCCGTATGCTGACCCTGCGTCATGGCCATGGTCTGGCTGCTTGCAGACGATTGCGCTCCTGCGAGAGAGAGATCGCTACTGCGCTGCTGCGCACCGAGGGGCTGATTTTGTACCATGCCGAGCTGATTCAGTGTGGAACTGCCTGTATTCTGCCAGGCAGATTGATCCGAATAGGCGGTTGCGCTTTGCCAACCATTTGAGCTTTGCCCATCATTCTGATTCGGCAAGCCGCCCGCCTGCCCGGTATTGAGCCCGGGCTGCTGCATGGAGTTCGTACCCTGTCTCCATGCACGCTGCGGAATCGTAATGGGGTAACTGTCCGCAGGCTGGCGCATATTGGCCATTCCCGGAACCGGCTCGAACTCGGGTGCGGGCAGTCCCATTTGCGTGCGCCGCCACCAGTAATTGCGTGTGAGCAGCGACGCCTTGTCTGGGATCAGATCGCTCAGCCGCATGCCCTCATGCCAGGCGAAACGACCCGGGTTGGCAATGTTGCCGCGCAGTGTCACAGTCTTTTCGTACTGCGGAACAATGGAGTACACCCGGATAACGTCGCCATCGTCGACAGTCGCGGCCTTGCCGGATGCGTCGTATGCGATCTCCATGGCATGCCGGTCGCGGTGCGCGTCGATCCTCTCGATCGAAATGCGCGACTCGGCGGCCAGACTGGAAACCCCGCCGGCATCGGCAAGCAGGGCGCCGAGCGTCTCACCTGGGCGCAGCTCATAAATCGCGGGATTCCGCACGCTGCCGGTCACCGCGACCTCCGGCCCCACCGCCGGAATATAGATAACATCCCCCGGCAGCAGCTTGGCGTCCTTGCTCTTGTCGCCATGGATCAGCAGATCGTAGAGGTCGAAGCGCGTCACCACCGCGCCATTGCGCCGCAGTTCGATCGACCGCAAGGATCCCTGCACGGATGGTCCGCCACTGGCGAATAGCGCATCGACCAGCGTGCTTAAAGAACTTACCGTATAGACGCCGGGCCGGCGCGCCTGTCCTGCCACATAGATCTGAATGGCGCGAATCTGCCCCAGATCTGCGGTTAAGTCGAAGTTGCGGTAAACGCGACCCACCGCCTCGCGCAGATGCGCGTCGAGGGTAGAGAACGCCAACCCGGCCACATGCACCTGGCCGACCTGTGGCAGATAGATCGCGCCCGAGCGGTCGACGCGCACATCAGCCTGAAAGTTCACCTGCCCCCAGATGCGAATGCGCAGCTCGTCGCCCGGCCCGATCACATAGTCCGAAGGTACTGGCGCTATGTTGACTGGCGCAAAAGTCGATGGAATGCGGCGGAACAGATCGGCGCCATAGATCGGCAAAATCTGTCCCGTTGTCGAGGCGGCAAACTTCTGAAATTCCGTCAGCGGCTCGGGCGGAACTGGCGTCGGCTGCGCGACCGCCGGGCCGCTCAACTGCCCTAGATCGGAATAGTTCCCCGGCCGATTCCCGGAATAATTCGGAGTCACGGAATAATAACTTGAACTTCCAGGCAGAGCTGTCTGCGAGTTCATCGGTGAACCGCCAGACATGCCCTGGGCCGAAGGCTGCGACGGTTGCGACTGCGATGGACCTGCGGTCGTGCTCGCGCACTGAGGAGTGCCCGCGAGCATGGGATCGGAGCAATCGAGAGCGCTTGGAATCTGCGCAGAAACTGCGCCTCCCGCAAACGTAATCGATGCGAGCAGGCAACAAAAGCGGAGAAAGGACACGCGGTCCACAAGGCGTGAACAAAACAGAACCTCGCCGCGGCGCTCGTCTCTCGCTTGCCAAATTGCAGATTGCATAGGACGAGTCTACAGCATTCTCATGATGGCCGTCATGAAGCTTGTGGCGCAAAGCGCGGTGCTCAGGGCTGCGCGCTAACTCCTGCGGAACTCCAATCCCCCGCGAGTAAGAAACGTATTCGATGCGCTCGTAACCACACCGTCTGAATCTGCCAGATGCAGCGCTCTGTCCCGGTTGCGATTGGTAGAGATCAGCTGCCCCCCTTGGCTGTTCTCCATGGATCCAAATCCCGCCCGCATTGTCCCTGGAGATACCTTTCGCTCCATCTTCGGCCTCTGTTCGATGCTGAAATCCCATGCCGGCACGGCAGGCGAAATGTGCCGCCATGAATGCTCATGCGGCCTTTCGGCGCTCTACGGAAAGTTCTTGCTCTAAGGAAACATCCGCGTTCTTGCTCTCTCGCTTTCCCTTTCTCATCCGGCTCCGCCAGGCTGACCAGCGTGCACGAAACCTTTTGCCAGCTATGGCGACGAAGGCCGCGACACACTAATAAGGTTATTAACATACTAGTTAATATGTTAGTGACTTTCGTCATAGTTCATCGCTGCTCGATAAGTGAAAATCTGGTTAAAGCCAAAAGAAAAAGGAAACACTCAGCAGGGGGCTCTCTCGTATTCAAGCCTTCTTACTTTGTCTGTTCCCACGTGAGCTGGCACACATCAAATCGAGGGAAACCTGGACAATTCGGGGATAGGAGTTAAGGGCCGACTTAGCGATGGAGCCGATGGAAACTGGCGTAAGTGATGTCTCTAGCATTTCTTGCATAAAGCAGGGAGCCTGCCAACCTGCGTTGCCGTCGAGGGCCGCGCATCCGCGGCTATTGCTCGCTCATATGGTTTCAACCTTTTCCTGCATGGTTCATTTTGCAAGGGGAATCTCTTGCATGAACGCCAAAGACCCACGTGCTCATAGATAGCGATAGATAATGGGCGGGCCTAAGGTCTTCAATCGCAGAAACAGGCGGGAAGCGATCGATGCGTGTTACTTTCCCATTTTAGATTTGCTACATATCCATTCCTTATGTGATTTGGGATACAGTAATTCAGAGCGAAATATTTGACTCTAATGTTCAAAGCCTGTCGAATTTCTAGGTAGAAGGTTTATCAATCTTGTACGACTTCCATCCTCCCGATCTGCAAGCAGTGCCTTTGCTCAAGATGGTCGTCTAAGCTGATAAGCCTGTGGTCACAGGTTAGACAGAAGTTTTACTAGAAATGGGGCGGAACATATTTTCCACCGCAACATTTCGCAAACCAGGGTGTCTCTCTAATATTGCACCCGCGTAGCCTTGGGCCCTTCGAGATTGAGCCGGAGGAATAGCTTGCTCACCGAGTGTGTAGGCCGGGAAATTTCTATGGAGTCATCCAGTCTTTTACCATATCTCGCTCCCGATGTCCGGGGCGCGCGAAGTGAAGGTGTGCCCGTTTCCCGTGACGAGGGCGATGTATGCCCGGAGTCGGAGCGGGCAGATTCAGTTGCGTCCGGTCTGAGGCTTTTTCTGCTTGGCCGCGGCCATCACACCTCCGATCCCTTCTGGAGGGGGATCAGTGACTGGACGCGCTCGACGTCCAAGCGCGTTTTCGACTGCGCCTGCGTACTGCTGGCCTTGCCTGTGTTGTTCCCACTCCTGCTGGCGATTGGCGCGGCTGTGCGCCTCACATCGAGAGGGCCGGTTTTTTTCATGCAGAAGCGCGGGGGCATGCATGGCCGGCCATTCACCATCTTCAAGTTCCGTACCATGGTGCACGTCGCCGACCAGGCGCATCGTCCCGTCACTACGCTCAAC
>JAJYFA010000205.1 GCA_021790995.1 Acidobacteriota bacterium | reverse complement strand
CCCTCAAGTCCGCCGTTCCGGGGAAGAGGAATCGTGTCTACTAAGTCTGAATCCGGTGTATACCACGTCGAACCCCTGTGGAACCGCACCTTCGGCGTGGACGCGTTTGCCGTCAGCACACGCATATTAAAGTCCACCTGGAATCGGTTGTGATTCCCCCATCCGCCGTGATCCGCGAGCCAGTTGATCATCGCCGAAGATTGGGGATCCAGCGGCGCATGGCTGATGTCCTGAGTCCAGATGGAGCCAGAAGGGAAATAAGGTGCGGTCGCAACGGCGTGCTCCACTCTTGCGGCGCGAACCACATAACGCTGCACCGTGAGAGCGACAAACGCCGCCAGGATTCCCAGGATAGAAATGTAAAGAATTCTTTTCGGGTTTCTCATGGCCTTTGAATCTTCCCTCCTGTTCAGGTTCAATCAGAATACTCCGGAAGCCCGTTGCCCGTCTTCCTCGTTCCGGCGTTCAAGCGGCACATCCGGCTGCGGGTTATCGGAAGGCTTTTTCGTATCTGGCAGATGATGCGAATCCCAGATATGCCAGAGCGGGCCCCGCGTGGCAAGGAATCTGTAGAGCCCCACCACAGCGGCTGCATTCAACATCAGCAGCGCGCCGACCGGCCCTCCAATTCGTCCGAGTTTCGGAAATCGACGTTGAAAGCTGATCATCGCAAGCAGCAAGCCCACCAGTTGAATTGCCGCAAGTCCGGCATAAAAGCGTGAACCACCAGCAAGCAGCAGCGACACGACAAGCACTGAAATCAAGAGATAGGGCACGAAGAGGCGCAGAATCTTGTGTGAAACGAGTTGAAAAAAAACACGATTCTGCGGAGTCAGCACCCATGGCGCCAGTTGCATCAGTTGGAAGTTTCCAGCCAGCGTGCGCACCTTGCGCTGAAATTCATTCTTTGGCTGCTGCGGCCACTCGTCGTAGACATAGGCCTGAGGCTCGACCACAGACCGATAGCCCTGGCGAATGATCGACAGCGGCTGAAACATGTCATCCAGAATGATCCCCTCCGGTTGGGGCATCGCGAGCGAACGCCGGACCGCATAGAAGCCGCCATAGACGCCAACTGGCGAATCGTAGCTGGCTTCGCACTTCCGAATCCACTGCTCATAGCGCCAATAAAGCCCACCAACCGCGCCCGCGACGGAATTTTGCCCGTTCCGCGCAACAACCAGTTCCCCGGCAACGCAGCCAACCGCGGGATCGGCAAAGTGGTTCACCAGCTTTTGAATCGCGCCCGCCGCGATGGCGGGCCGGATATCGAGGAATAGAAGCACATCCGCGGTTGCCTCCTTCATCCCGGCATTGAGCGCGGCGGCTTTGCCGCGGTGCTCCTCAAGGACAATCGTCTTCAGCCGTGGATCGGAGAGTCCCGAGAGGAATTCCGCAGTGCCATCGGATGAACCATCGGAAACCACGATAATTTCCTTAATCTTCGGATAGTCCAGATGAAACAGATGGTCCATCTTCGCCGGAAGCATCGCCATTCCGTTACGCACCGCGAGCAAGATGCTTACATCGGGGCTGATCTGAGCAACGGCAGACTGCTTCTTTAGCCATCGCGCGAACGCCCACATGAGCAGGGGATATCCGATATAGACGTAGAACACAACGCCAACGGACACCCACAGCGCGGTTCTCATCGCGCGCCTCTTCCCAGGAGGATGGTCTTGATGGTCTCAAACATGATGAGCAGATCCAGGCCGAGCGAAAGGTGCTTCACGTAATACAGGTCATACTCGAGCTTCTGTCTGGACTCCTCCAGGCTGGCGCCGTACTGGTACCGTACTTGAGCCCAACCCGTGATCCCTGGGCGCACCATGTGCCGCAGCTCATAAAACGGGATCTCCCTGCTAAGCCACTCCACAAACTCGGGACGCTCAGGCCGGGGACCGACAAAGCTCATGTCGCCTTTGAGTACGTTCCACATCTGCGGAATCTCGTCGAGCCGCGACTTGCGCAGAAACTTCCCGATTGGCGTAACGCGGGAGTCGTTGGCGCTGGCCCACACCGCACCATCGGTTTCTGCGTCTTGCCGCATGGTTCTGAATTTGATCACAGAGAATGTTTTACCGTGGCGTCCTACCCGGGTTTGGCTGAAAAAGATTGGCCCCGGCGAAGAAAGCCGCACCGCCAGCATGATGAGAGGAATAATCGGCGAACAAAGAATCAGCCCGATCAGTGAAATTCCGATCGAAAGAAGACGCCGCAGATACTGCTTGGCGGCGCCGATTTCGAAGCCGTCGGTGAAGATGAGGCTGCTTGGCGTCAGTCCATCGAGCGGCAGCTTGCCTTCGAGCCGCTCAATAAGGGAGCAGGCATCGTCGATAACCAATCCCTTGTAGCGCAATTCAAGAAGCTCGCGCAAGGGCGTTGCCCCCCGCCGCTCCTCGATGGCCACAATCACGCGGTCGACCGGTGCCTTCGATTCTCCGAGCGCATGCAACTCCGCCGCAAAACTATCGGCGTTCCCTTGCTGAGCAGCGGCAATGATGTCTCTTGGAACCACTTCCATGCCCGCATCGCGCCGCCGATGCAACATCTCGGTCACAGTCTCGGCGCGCTTTCCACGGCCCAGGACATAGACTTTCTCCCGAAATGCCGGGAAGTTGCACAGCCACTCGTATGCCGATCGCCAAATCAAAAGCGTCACGGCAAGAAGAGCCACGCCGGCTACGAACACGTCGTGCCGAAACTCGAATGTCGGATCCCAATAAAGAAGCGCGGCCAGCGAAAAAGAAAGTCCGCTCAAAACCAGAAGGATTCGGAAATAGATTTCCCAGCCGTCGGAAATATGCTGTGGCTCGTAAAGATCGAAATAATATGTGAGCAATACTGTGAAAAGAGTGAGGAATGCAATCTTCAGGAGCCCATTTTCATAGAGCAACGGAATCCATGGATCCGGCTTGGACAGGAAAATTGCGGCGATCAAAAATGACCCTGCCACCAAAGGAACCTCGCCCAGCACGCGAATCACCGAGCGAGCCGAATAATAGACATTGAAGAGCCGGATCATTCTTTTTCCTGTTTTGCTTTCGATGCCAAATCCGCAGCGCTCTCACGCTTTCCGTAGCCGTATCCGTAGTAATAGCTGTTGTAATAGGATTCCCGCCGCGGCGGATTCTTGATGTCGTTGAGAACCACTCCAAGAATGCGCGAGTTGACGAAGCTGGACTTGGCTCGCTGCGCTACGTCGTATGTGGTCTGCGCTCCGCGAACCACCAGCAGAACTGCATCTGCGGCACGCGCCAGATCGACCGCATCGGCAAACACCAGCGCCGGCGGTGAGTCGATCAGAATCCAGTCGAAAAAGTTGGAGGCGCGTGCAATCAGATCCTTGATGCGCCCATTGTTAATCAGTTCGGAGGCATTCTCATGCTGCGAGCCTGTGGGGATGAATGTGACATTGGCGAGGTCCTGAAGGTCATTGTTGCCCTCCGCGTCACTTGCCTTGGATCGCTGCATGACGGCGTGCAATTCCGCAGCTCCGGTAAGAAAATCCGACAGGCCAATTTCGTTGGGCGCGCCCAGCATGTGATTCAAAGATGGTCGTCGCAGATCGCCATCAATCAGCAAAATCCGATTATTGCTGTTTCTTGCAAGGCTTACAGCCAGATTCGCGGCCACAAAGCTCTTGCCTTCCGACGGCATTCCGCTGCAAATCAGGATGGTCTTGAGAGGCGTTTCATTCCGCGCCTGATAAATATGCGAACGAAGGCTGCGAAACTGCTCGAGCGCCCGCCCATGCTTCGCAAGAGTGGGAAATGAGGGAACAAATGGGTTCCAGGAGTACAGCGGGATCTCCGGAAGCGCGGCAGGGGTCTCCTCAATGCGAGGACCGACAGAAATCTCCTCTTGCAGATCCGGTCGCTGCTCTTCAACGGTCGGCGGGTTGCTTTGCCGTTCACGTTCGGCTCTCAGTAGAGCTTCGTAGATATAACTCATCGTCCGTCTTCCTCTGGCTCATCCAGCGGCGTTGCAATGGGCGCCATGTATTGCGAGATTTCCGAGTTCCAGCCCTTCTCACGAAGCTTGCCCGGCTGCCCCGGAGCAAGCCCAAACGATTGTTGATCGAGATTGAGTTCCGCACTCACCGCAGCAATCACCCTCGGGGTTATGGGCAGAGTCTGCTCCGCATAGGCGCAGATAAGCGCGTGCTCGCAGATCATATTGATTACGCGCGGAATGCCTTTCGCTATGGAATGAACCATCTCCATTGCGGCGGGGCTGAACAACGGCTGATTCGCTCCCGCGATGCGCAGCCGTTCGGAGATATAAATCGGCGTCTGTTCGCTCGTAAGAGGCTGCGTCTTGCACCAGACAGATATGCGCTGCCGGAACTGACGGACTCGCGGGTCGCTCAGCTTCTTCTCGAACTCGGTCTGGCCGGAGAGCACAATCTGCAGCAGCTTGTCCGAAGAGGTCTCCAGATTGGTCAGCAGGCGAATCTCCTCCATCAGATCCCATGACAGGTTTTGCGCTTCGTCGATGGCGATTACACAAAGCCCGCCTTCGCGATAGCGCTCAATCATCCAACTATTCAGTTGCAGCAACATGCCGGCTTTGGTGCGTCTCTTCACCGGAATGTCGAACTCCGTCAGCACAAAGTCCAGAAAATCGTGCACGTCCAGACGAGGATTGAAAACAAAAGCCGAGGAAACCTTGACCTTCATGAATGTGCCGAGAACAGCTTTGAGAAGCGTGGTCTTCCCCGTACCGACCTCTCCGGTCATCACGACAAAGCCCCTGCGCGACGCGATGCCGTATTGCAGCGACGCCAGCGTTTCCCGAATCTGCGGCAGCATGCAGAGAAAGTGCGGATCTGGGCTGGTTCCGAAGGGTGAGGCCCGCAGGCCAAAATATCGCTCGTACATGATTAGCCACCGACACTTTCCGCCGGCATATCCGTGCCGGAAAAACTCTTGCCGCCGTCTTGGTCTTTGGCTGATCTGGGAAGGCCATCGATATGAGAAAGGATGGCGAGAGTCGGCAGCTTGGTGAATGCCCAAACATCCAGCTCGCTGCGCAACGTTACATCACGATACTCCAGCAACGCCACAAGCATGAATGCGAGAACCAGACCGCCCACCAATCCCGCACCAGCAAATTTCATGCGATTGGGATAGGATGGCGCGTCGGGAAGATTGGGCGGATCCATGACGCGGAACTGCTCGCCCTCCTGCCGATGCTCGAGGGCTACCGCCATCGACGACTCGTCCATCTTCTTCAACAGGCTGTTATAGAACTCCTGCGCGATGTCGTGGTCGCGCGTTACCTGCTTGTATTGCTCTTCGACGATCGGACTCGATTCGATCCGCTGTTCGTACTGATCGATCTGCGCCTTGATTTTGCTCTGCTCTTCTTTGGTGGACGCAATGGCAAGCTGCACCGCTCTCAGTTGGGCTTTTGCCTGTTGCAACTGCGGCGAATCGATCGTTGCCTTCGAGGATGCAGTCTTGCCGGACGATGTGCGGGATGGAGATTTAGCGATCTCTGCCTGCAATTGAGCAATCTTGCGGTCAACCGCCTGCACATCTGGATAGTCCGGCGTGTACAGCGCATCCAGCGACTTCTTCTGCTCCTGCAGATCTCGGAGCTCCTTCAGCCTGTCGTCAACCGAAATCAATCCACCCGATCCGCTTTCTCGCGTCTCGCGCCGTAATTCAGCAATATTGGATTCGATGAAGGTCTGATTCTCCTGCAGGCGGTCGAGCGACTGCGTGGCCGCGTCCAGTTGCGTCGAA
>JAJYFA010000204.1 GCA_021790995.1 Acidobacteriota bacterium | reverse complement strand
TAGGATGCAAACTCGTGACTTTGCTCTGAAAGCGTGATCGTGGTTCTCATAGATCTATGATACATCAATCGTCTTTAGCTGTTTCATTTTGAATTTTTATGCGATCATATTCACTTGATGCAGGATTCTCTTACGCCGCGTAACAATTCAATATTACAGAGAAAATTCCCCGTCTCTTCGCCTATTTTTCTATCTTTCTCCGTCCCGTCCTGCTACAATCCCTTCGAAATCCAATTCAAGCCCCTTGCCGTTTCCTGCCACGAAAAGCATGCGACGTGCAGGGTGAGCACTGTTTGAGGAGCCCTCCCTATGGCCATCGTCGACGACCGCGCCAAAGCTGTAGAACTAGCCTTGGCACAGATTGAAAAACAGTTCGGAAAGGGGTCGATTGTCCGGCTCGGCTCCCGCGAGGCGCTGCTGCCGATCGCCGTCATCTCCACCGGCTCCATCAGCTTTGACTCCGCGCTGGGCGTGGGTGGCATTCCCCGCGGCCGCGTCACGGAGGTCTTCGGACCGGAGTCCTCGGGCAAGACCACCATCACCTTGCAGGTGATTGCCGAGGCGCAGCGACTGGGCGGCATGGCCGCTTTTGTGGACGCCGAGCACGCGCTCGATCCCGGCTACGCCAAGAGACTGGGCGTCGACGTCGACAATCTGCTGGTCTCGCAGCCGGACTCGGGCGAACAGGCTCTGGAAATCACCGAGGCCCTGGTCCGGTCCGGCGCCATCGATGTGCTGGTCGTGGATTCGGTAGCCGCGCTCGTGCCCAAGGCCGAACTGGACGGCGAAATGGGTGACTCTCACATGGGTCTGCAGGCACGCCTGATGTCGCAGGCACTGCGCAAGCTGACCGGCACGGTTTCGAAATCTCGCACCGCGCTCATCTTCATCAACCAAATTCGCGAGAAGATCGGCGTGATGTTCGGCAACCCCGAAACCACGACCGGCGGCCGCGCGCTCAAGTTCTACTCCTCGGTGCGCATCGACATTCGCCGCATCGCCGCCGTCAAGGAAGGCGACACGGTCGTCGGCTCGCGGACCAAGGTCAAGATCGTGAAGAACAAGGTGGCCGCGCCCTTCCGCGAGGCCGAGTTCGACATCCTCTACGGCGAGGGCATCAGCCGCGAGGGCGACGTGCTCGACCTCGCCGTGACCCACAATATTGTGGAGAAGTCCGGCGCCTGGTACAGCTACAGCGGTGAACGCATCGGCCAGGGGCGCGAAAACACGCGCTCTTTCCTCAAGGAGAACAAGGACGTCTTTGCCAGGATCGACGCCGAATTGCGCAAGCGGCTTAACATCGGCGCCGCCAAGGCTGACGTTCCCGAGGTTCCAGCCGGCGGCGAGGCCCAGGCCAAGGATGCGGTGCGCGGGCGCAAGGGATAGCCTCGCGGTCCGCAAACTCTGCAATTCTCAATAGTTCAGTTTTGTTTCCCGGGTCCTGAGATCAGGACTCGGGGCGCTTGGTTGACCAGTCGTCGTATACTGGCTGGGTTTTAAAATCGCAGGTCAAACCAAGATGTTTTAGGGGGACAAATGAAAGCCTTTTCACGCCGCGACATGCTCAAGAACAGTTTGCTGGCGCCTGCGGTTGCCGCCGCGGCTGGTGGAATCCATCCTGTCGAGGCCGCAATGCGAGCCACCGGAGAGGCTGCTGGTCCACTTCCTGCGCAGCAACCAGGCGCATCGCAGAAGCCTGTACCGTCGGGCGCCCAGCGTGAGCGCCTGCTGCTCGATTTCGGCTGGCGGTTCCACTTCGGTAACGCGTGCGACGCGGAAAAGGACTTCGGGTTCGGCAGCGGCCGCGGCGGTAACTTCCAGAAGACCGGCGGCTTTCTGGCTCCCAGCTCCCTTGCCTACGACGACAGCGGCTGGAAACCGGTCGATCTGCCGCACGATTGGGCGGTCGAGCTGCCCTTTACCAACGATCCCGCGCTGCAAAGCAAGGGCTTCTATCCACTCGGCCGTGACTACCCCGCAACCAGCGTCGGCTGGTACCGGCGCGTCTTCGAGATGCCGGCCGAGGACAAGGATAAGCGCATCTTTCTTGAATTTGACGGCGCCTACCGTCAGTCCACGGTGGTCCTGAACGGTTTCTACATCGGCCAGCACAGCGGCGGCTACGATCCTTTCCACTTCGACGTGACGGACTTTGCCAATCCCGGCGGCAGAAACGTGCTGCTGGTGCGCGTGGACGCGACCGAGAGCGACGGATGGTTCTACGAGGGCGCGGGCATCTACCGCCATGTGTGGCTCGTCAAGACCAGCCCCGTACATGTGAAGCAATGGGGAACGTTCGTTACCTCTGCGATCAACCAGGGCGAGGCAACGCTTTCCATCCGCACCGAAGTCTGCAATGACAGCCAGACTGCGGCCAACGCGCGCGTGGTATCGACGGTTCTCGATCCCAAGGGAAATGCCGTGGCAAGGGCTGTAACGGCCACGGTGGCAATCCCTCTGCGCAGCGAACAGGAATACGAGCAGAAGATCGCGGTGAGTCAGCCAACACTCTGGTCGCTCGAAGAGCGAAACCTCTACACGCTGGTGACGGAGATACGCGCGGGCGGCGACGTAGTCGACCGCTACGAAACGCGCTTCGGCATTCGCTCGATCAAAGTTGATGCGAGGGAGGGGGTACTGCTCAACGGCAAGCCGGTGAAGATCAAGGGCACATGCAACCACCAGGACCACGCAGGTCTGGGAGCGGCGCTGCCCGACGCAGTACAGTACTACCGCGTGCGCAAGCTGCAGGAGATGGGATGCAACGGCCTGCGCACTTCGCACAACCCGCCCACACCGGAACTGCTCGACGCCTGCGATGAGCTCGGCATGCTGGTCTTCGACGAAACGCGCATGATGTCGTCAAACAACGAGGGGTTGAGCCAGTTTGAAAATCTGGTGCGGCGCGACCGCAACCATCCCAGCGTCTTCATGTGGTCGATGGGAAACGAGGAGGGCACGGCCAACACCGAACGCGGCGTCCTGATACTGACTGCAATGAAGGACGTGGCCACGCGACACGATGGTTCGAGGCCGGTTTCCATCGCGCCTACGGGCGCCATCGGCGCGGGCGGCCTCGCGGTGTGCGATGTGATCGGCTACAACTACATGGACCCCGCCGCCGAGGCCTACCATAAGGCGCATCCCGACAGGCCCGTGATCGGCACGGAGACCGTGAGCGCCGTAGGCACGCGCGGCGTCTACGTGACGGATTACAGCAAGGGCTACGTCAGTTCCTACGATCCTTACACGACGACGGGCCGTGCCTCGGCCGAAGGCTGGTGGAGCTTCTGCGACGCGCACCCGTGGCTGGCCGGTGGCTTTGTCTGGACCGGCTTCGACTATCGCGGCGAGCCCTCGCCAAACGGCTGGCCAAACATCAGCTCGCAGTACGGCGTCATCGACACCTGCGGATTTCCCAAGGACACCTTCTTCTACTACCAGTCGTGGTGGACCGAAAAGCCGGTGCTGCATCTCTTCCCGCACTGGAACTGGCCGGGGATGGATGGCAAGGAGATCGCGGTTTGGGTGCACTCGAACCTAGACCGGGTCGAGCTGTTCCTGAACGGGCAAAGCCTGGGCGCGAAGGAGATAAAGAAGGACTCGCATCTTGCCTGGAATGTCGACTACGCGCCGGGAGCGATTGAAGCGCGCGGCTACAAGGGCGGCAAGCTGGTGATGACGGCGCGGCGCGAGACTACAGGCGCGCCAGCCGCGCTCGCTATCTTGACGAATCGCAGCGAAATCTCCGCCGACGGCGAGGATGTGGCCATGTTTGCCGTGGAAGTGCGCGACGCGCAGGACCGGGTTGTGCCGATCACCGACAACCTGATCACTTTCAACGTGACGGGAGCCGGAAAGCTGATCGGCGTAGGCAACGGCGACCCCACTGACCAGGAATCGGACAAGGGATCGTCGCGCAAGGCGTTTTCCGGCCTCTGCATGGCGATCGTCCAATCCACAAGATCGGCGGGCAGCATCACGGTGGAGGCCACATCGCCCGGTCTCGCAACGGCGCGCGCTACCATTGCGGCCAAAGCCGTCGCACTTCGTCCGCAGGTGGCGGTGTGGGAGCGCGAAGCTCCCAAAGGCTCCGGAGTTACCGGCCTGTGGCGGCCCGCGGAAGACGGCAGCTCGCAAATCTTCGTACTGCGCCAGGATGGAAGCAATCTCACAGGAACCGCTGAAGGCATCGGCGGAAGCTGGGCCGGAGGCTACAACGCGCCTGTGCCCATCAAAGACGGCAAGGTGAACGGAACCGAAGTGAGCTTCCGCGCAGGCCACGAGAACTACTCCGGCCGTATCGATGGGGACGCACTCAAACTGGAGCGCACGGTGGAGTTCTACCCGCGCCGGCCAAAACCTGTCGCGCGGCCTGAAACCGCGCGTCCGGCCGTCGGGCCAGCTCCGGATGGATCGGATCCCTCGCGCAGCCCATTGTCGAGTCCACCCGAGCCGTCGCAGATCGTGCTGTTTCGCGCCCAACGATAGGAGCATAGCGGAGGGGATTCGCTGCTAGAATCCGTAGTGAGCCCATGCCCGTCAAAGCCCTCTATCCCGGCACCTTCGACCCGCCCACCAACGGGCATGTCGATCTGATCCAGCGCGGAGCCAAGCTCTTCGACCACCTCACCGTGGCCGTTCTCAACAATCCGGTCAAGAATCCGCTCTTCACGGTCGCCGAGCGCGTGGAGATGCTGACGGAGGCAACGGCCAGCATCGGCAACGTCTCCGTGTCGATGTTTGACGGCCTCATGGTCGCCTTCGCGCGCCAACTGGGCGCCACGGCGGTGCTGCGCGGCATCCGCGCCATCTCCGACTACGAGCACGAGTTCCAGATGGCGCTGATGAATCGCCGCCTGGCCCCCGAGATCGAGTCCGTTTTCCTGCAGCCGGCCGGCCGCTACTCCTTCGTCAGCTCGCGCATGGTCAAGGAGGTCTTCAGCTTCGGTGGCGATGTGACCGGGCTCGTCCCGCCCAACGTCCTCAAGCGGCTGCGGACGCGGATCAACGGCAAGAGCTGAGCACAGCCGCTCCCTGCAGAACTCTGCCGCATCCCTATGGCGCGTACTCCCACAGATCATTGAGCTTCGTCGCGCTATTGTACCCCGAACACATAACAGCGCCCCCAAAGAACCATAGGTTGCCCGACTTGTCAGCCCATCCGACTGCGTCGCTACGCGCGCCGGGAACATTCGCGGCAGACGGGGTTCCGAGCGTTCCATAGACGCCTGGCTCCTGGCAGGTTTGGGTTGACCCGCTGACCCAGATCCATTCGCCGTTGCTGTATTTCCAGAGATCGTTGTAGGGACTCTCGTAATCGCCCCCGAAGAGCCAGAAGTTGCCTGCGGAATCGGTCAAGGCGACTGCCTCTTCGCGCGGAGGAGGCAGGTTACCGGGGGCGGCTACGCCCAGGGTGCCATACACGCCAGGTTGGTTCGACAGGTCGGGCCCTCCGACCCAGGTCCACTCGTTTAACGATGGACTGAACTCCCATAGGTCGTTCATCATGCAAACGACGCTCCCGCCACAATCGTCTCCGCTCTTTCCCACACCCAATCCTCCAAAGAGCCACAAGTTACCGGCTGCATCGCTCCAGACAGCGGCACCAGTGCGCGACCCGGGAGTGTTGCCGGGGGCAGGAGTTCCAAGGGTGCCGTAGGTGCCGTACTGAGCGATCTGATTCGACCCCGCCATCCAGGTCCATTCTCCCGTCGACGGCGTATACTTCCATAGGTCATTAAGGTCTCCACCTAACGCATAGTTTCCATTAAGACAGCATATTTCGCCCGCTCCGCCGAAAAGCCAGAGATTTCCCGATGGGTCTGCCCAACCGGAGGCCCACTGC
>JAJYFA010000203.1 GCA_021790995.1 Acidobacteriota bacterium | reverse complement strand
CTGTAGGCAGACACGCCCAAGACTGCGGATAGGCACATCTCACAACACCTCAATTACTTGCAAGCGGATTTATGCTTTCTCCCAAAAGGAATCTCCGTCAGAGACGCTCCCAGGCGCACCCGCACAGCCAAGGCGTTTCGTATAACCGCGGATGCGGGAAGTCGAAACGTGCTTGCCAGTAGCTCGGATGGGGTCGATTAAGAGAAGATGGGCACCTCCATCCTACTCGACTGCCGTGAACCACCAGCACGTCACCGTCCCGCAAGTAGTCGAGTGCCGCTTCCGATTGAGGGGAGCTTCGTGTCCTTGCCGCCTCGCCGTAGCTTCTAGCGCAATCTTTGCACCGGGGAAGGGATACTGGAGACGCCAGCCAAGGTCCTGCCCGCTTCTCGGGCAGTGTTCCGCGTGCCGGAACTTCGCCGTCCCCGCGCGTTTGCAAGCCGTATCTAGATCGAATTATCTTGAACTTTCGATCTGTTTTGAGGGAGATTGCCGGAACCGATCTGCACAGGCGGACGCGGAGCCACACTGCAAGCCATTGCTTCGCCTCCAATCCGGCATACCCCCGCAGTTCCTGTCTCCCTGCGCGATGCAGGGAGCGTTGAGGTGTTTCAATGGCGCTTAACCAGGATCTTTACGATGCAATCTTGAATGGCAACGCCAAGAAGGCACATGCCGCCACGGCAGAGGCCCTTGCGGCTGGCGCCTCGCCCATGGAACTGATTCAAGGTTCGATGGTTCCGGCCATGAATGAGGTCGGCCGCCTCTTCGAGTGCGAAGAATATTTCGTGCCGGAGCTTCTGCTGGCAGGCCGCGCCATGAAGAGCGCCATGGAGTTACTCAAGCCGCTGCTCTCGGAGTCCGGCCAGAGGCTGTTGGTCCGCGTCGTCATCGGCACGGTCAAAGGCGATCTGCACGACATTGGCAAAAACATCGTCGCCTCGATGCTTGAGGGCAGCGGCTTCGAGGTGATCGATCTTGGCTCCGACGTCTCGCCCGAGAACTTTGTGGCCGCAGTCGAGGAGCGCAAACCGCAGGTGGTCTGCATGTCGGCGCTGCTCACCGTGACCATGCCGGCCATGAAGCTGACCATTGACGCGCTGAAGACCGCCGGCCTGCGCACGCGGGTGAAAGTGCTCATCGGTGGCGCGCCGGTCACGCAGCAATACGCCAATGAGATCGGCGCTGACGGCTACAGCGAGAATGCCAGCGGCGCCGTCGGCCTGGTCAAAAATCTGCTCGCGGGAGAGACCGCCTGACCCGCCGTAGCTTCTTTCTCGACCTCGCGACGCGCGGCCTGCGCATGCCGATCGGCGCGGATCTGGTTCTCCACGAAGAGCCCGATCCCGAATTCGTCCGCAACGACGGAGAAGCGCTCGGCCGCGTGATTGAAAGAACAGCCGCGCGATGGAAGACGCCGCTCGCTATTCCTCTGATGGATCTGCGTCTGGAGAAGATCGATCTTCTTGCTCGCATTGGCGTTTCCCCAAAGGATGCGGATGCATTTCACTTCACGGAGCCGCTCGACGATGCGAAGCTTGCAACGCTGTGCGGCGGAGACGCCGTGCCGCAATGCTCCGGCAGCACGGCGCGCGATCGTGCGCTTGCCCACATTGCCGCGATTCCCGGCCTTTTGCCTGTCGGCATGGCGATTGGTCCGTTCTCGCTGGTCACGCGCCTGATGGCCGATCCCATCACCGCCGTCGCCCTGGCCGGCCGCGGAATCTCCGCTGAGGATTCCGGCGAAGTGCAATTGCTGATGCAGTGTCTGCTGCTGGCCGAAACTGCCGTGGAACGGAGCATCCGCAGCCAGATTGCCCACGGCGCTCGCGCCATGATGATCTGCGAGCCCGCGGCCAACATTGCATTTCTTTCGCCGCGTCAGATTCGCGCCGGTTCGAATATCTTCGCGCATCTGGTGATGCAGCCCAACCTGCGCCTCAAGGCCCTTCTGGATGAAGGCGGCTGCGACCTGATCTTTCACAACTGCGGCGAACTCATCGACTCGATGGTGGAGGCCTTTGCGCATCGCCTTCATCCTGTGGTCCTCAGCCTCGGCGGCTCGCGCAAGCTATGGGAAGACGCGCGCCTCGTGCCTGCCGACGTTGTCCTCTACGGCAACCTTCCGACCAAGTCGTTTTACTCCGACGGCGCGATGCCGGTTGAGGAGGTTGTGCGCCGCGCGGAGGAGTTGCTCACCCGGATGAAGGCTTGCGGCCATCCCTTCATCCTTGGCTCGGAGTGCGACGTGTTGTTTGTCCCCGAAGCGCGGGATGCGATTCTGAAGAAGGTAGACGCGATGATGGCGGCGACGATCCCCGCCGATGCGGTATCGCAACGCTGAAGGCTTATCGCTGACGGCTGAAAGCTGTTTCTCATGCACCTCAAGCTCATTCACTGCCAGGTCTTCACGCGCGAAATCGAGCACATCGTTGCCCGTTCCGCGCACTCAGTCGACCTCGAATCGATCCCGATGGGACTGCACTCGCTCGGCGTCGAGATGCGGCCCCATCTGCAGGAGTGCATCGACGCTGCCGATCCGCACGGCTACGACGCCATCCTGCTTGGTTACGCGTTGTGCGGGCGCGGCACCGAGGGCCTTCGCGCCGGCCGCACGCAACTCATCCTGCCTCGCGCTCACGACTGCATCGGCGTGCTCATGGGCAGCCGCCATCGTTACGCCGGCTACTTTCAGAACCACCCCGGCGTCTATTACCGTTCGCCCGGCTGGGTGGAGTTTCAAACTCCCGATCTCAAGCTGCAGCCCGCATTTCCCGCGCAGAAGAATCCCATGGGCGACCGAACTACCCTCGAAGAGTTCATCGCCAAATACGGCGAGGACAACGGCCGCTACCTTTACGAGCAGTTCTCCGCTTTTCGCCGCCACTACTCCGGCCTCACTTACATCTCAACCGGCATCGCCTCCGACGAAGCCTGCCGCAGCGAGGCGCGCGCCGAAGCGGCAAAAGAGGGTTGGAAGTTTGAGGAGGTCACAGGTTCGCTGACCCTCTTCGACCGGCTTATCAACGGACCCTGGGACGCTGGGGATTTTCTTGCCGTTCCGGCTGGCGCCGCGATCCGCGCCACGCTCAATGACGATATTGTGGATGCCGTATGAGTTCCGATCCATCATCATCGGCGTCGCCATCGACGGAGCGCGTCCGCATCCGTCTGGAGCCGCTCTCGGTTGAGTTTGAGGTTCCGCGCGGAGGCTCGCTCGTTGCGGGCCTTGTCGCGCACGGCGTCGAATTCCCGTGCGGCGGGGTGGGCGAGTGCGGCGGCTGCCAAGTGCGCGTGCTCTCGGGCGCGCTGCCCGTCACCGAAGCAGACGCCGCAATCCTCACGCCCGAAGAGCTTGCCCAGGGCTGGCGTCTCGCGTGCCAGGCCCGTGCTGAAGAGCCGCTCGTCCTGGAGTGCGGCCAGTGGCACATGCAAATCCTCGCCGACAATCAAGCGGGCGCCCTATCCTTTCCCGCAGTTATATCGCGGGAAAGGATAGGAGACCACGCTTGCAAAAGGCACGCCATCGCCATCGACCTTGGCACCACCACCATCGCCGCGCAACTCATCGATGCCGCATCGGGCGATGTGCTCGGCGTCGAGACCGCGCTCAATCCGCAGGCTGCCTTCGGCTCCGACGTGATGAGCCGCATCCGCGCCGTGCTGGACGGCCAGGATCTGACCACCCCCATCCGCGCCGCGCTTGGCGAGCTCGTCGTACGCCTTGCCGGCGGCCGCGCGCCGCAGGTTGACGATGTGCTCCTCGCCGGCAACACCGTCATGCATCACCTGTTCTGCGGTCTCGATGTCGAGCCGCTTGCGCACGTGCCGTTCGCCTCGCCAAACCTGGGCGAACAGCGATTCACTGCTCGCGAACTCGGCTGGAAGCTGCCCGCCGATTGCTCCATTCGTTTTGCGCGTTGTATCGGCGGTTTTGTCGGCTCCGACATTCTCGCCGGCATCGTCGCCGCGGGTGTCGGGCGCAGCGAGGATCTCACCGCGCTCATCGATCTCGGCACCAACGGCGAGATCGCGATCGGCAACCGCCGCGGCATCGTCTGCGCTTCCACCGCCGCCGGACCTGCCTTCGAAGCCGGGGCCATCCGCATGGGGATGCGCGCCGTCACGGGCGCCGTTGCCTATGTCGCGCTCGGCGACGGTGTTTTGCACGCCACCGTCATTGGCGACGCCCCGCCACGCGGCATCTGCGGCAGCGGCCTGGTCGACGCAATCGCCGCGGGCCTGCGCACAGGCGCCATTCTTTCAAGCGGCCGCATTGCCGACGGCACCAAGTTGTATTCCGTCGCACCGCCGGTTGTCCTCTGCCAATCCGATGTTCGCGAGTTGCAACTGGCAAAGGGAGCGATTGCCGCAGGTTTCCGGCTGCTGCTCAAGCGCCTGGGGGCCGGCGTGGGGGCGCTGCGCGCGATCCAACTGGCTGGCGCCTTCGGCAACTATGTGCAGATCGAGTCGGCGCGCCGCATCGGGCTGCTCGAAGCGCCGCACGCCATCATCCACGCCGCCGGTAACACCGCACTGCGTGGCGCCAAAATGCTGCTCCTGAACGGCGAACCCGCGCTGCCGCCGATCGAGCACGTGAGCCTCGCCGCCGACCCGGGATTTCAGGAGGAGTTCGCTGCCTGCATGAGCTTCCCCGCATCTTTGTAACACCGGCCGGAAGACGGGCTGAACTTGCGGAGTCCACGCCGCCGCGCCGCGTGGAGCTGCCAGGCAGAAACGTCTGCTACCCCGTGCACCCACAACGGTCCGCCTGCTATCGTAGTCCTTTGTTTCGCAAGGAGAGCAGACATCCCATGCCTCATCCCGTGATCAAGTTCGGCACCGACGGATGGCGTGCCGTGATCGCCGACGACTTCACCTTTGCCAACGTGCGCATCGCGGCTGAGGCCATCGCCGCCTACGTTCACGCCCAGGAGGACCCGAAGAAAGGCCTCTGCATCGCCTACGACACGCGCTTCGGCTCGAAGGCCTTCGCCGGTGCCTGCGCTGAAGTGGTAGCGGCCACAGGCATTGCCGTGCAGCTGGCCAACGCAGTTACGCCCACGCCCGCGCTGAGCTTTGGCGTGCGCGAGCGCGGCGCCGCTGGCGGCATCATGATCACCAGCTCGCATAACCCCGCGCAGTGGAACGGCGTGAAGTACAAGGGCTGGTACGGCGGCTCGGGCAAGCCCAGCATGATCGCTGCCATCGAAACTTATCTCGGCAAGCCCGCTCCGCGCGCGGCGCAACCGGCCGCGATCGCAGAGGTTGACTTTCTGCCCAGCTATCTCAAGGCCATCAAGGGCTTCGCCGATCTCGGCTTGATCGCTAAGTCTGGGATGAGGTTCTGCATCGACTCAATGTACGGCGCCGGCGGTACGATTCTTTCCGACATCTTTTCGTCGCTCGGGGTGGACAACGTTGCTATCCGGTCAAATCCCGATCCGCTCTTTCCCGGCATCAACCCCGAGCCCATCGAGCCGCACATTCGCGCCCTCGGCGAAGCCACCGTCGCCAACCACTGTCAGGCCGGCCTCTGCACCGACGGCGACGCCGACCGCATCGGCGCTACCGACGAGCACGGCAACTTCGTCGACCCGCACAAGATCTACTCCGCGCTGCTCAGTTGGGTGCTCAAGCGCAAGGGCTGGCCGGGTGCCGTCACGCGCGCTTTCAACACCACAAAAATGCTCGACCGCATCTGCGCCAAGTACGGCCGCGAGTTGATCGAGCACGGCATCGGCTTCAAGTTTGTCTGCGATTACATGCTGGAGCGCGAGATCGTGATGGGCGGCGAGGAATCGGGCGGCATCGGCTTCCAGCGCCACCTGCCCGAGCGAGACGGTCTGC
>JAJYFA010000038.1 GCA_021790995.1 Acidobacteriota bacterium | reverse complement strand
ATTACTGGCGTGGCGCAGGAGACAGCGGCGTGGCATTCTGTGGCAGATACGGCTGAGAGGAAAAGAACGGCAGCGAAGAGGGCCGTGAGGATTTGCAGCCGCTTCCCAGGAGACTTGCTCATGGGGGCGGTCCTTGCGGAACTACTGGGGCCAATTACGGGAAACCTGTGGGCAATGTAACACCGCCAGGAGCAAAAGCCCGTGAAAAACAGTACCGCGAAAGTGGAATTGGAAGATAGATAACAGCCTGGCGCCTAACGTAACCTGCGCCGGCCCCGCTAACCCTGCCAGCTCCGCCAGCACCCCTGCTCCGCTATAGACTGAAATCAGCCAGCCATGAAAGACTCGATCCACGTTTCGAAGGAAAACTACCTCAAGGCGATCCTTGAGGCGGACGCCGAAGGCCTTGAAGTCATTCCCGCCACGCTTGCACACTGGCTCGAGGTCTCGGCGCCGGCGGTGACCATGGCCATCAAGCGCCTCAAACGCGACGGCCTCGTTGAAGTGGGCTCGGATGGCATCGTGCGTCTCACTGCGGCCGGGCGTGAAACCGCTTACCGCACCGCTCTGCGCCATCACCTCATCGAGCGCATGTTGAGCGAGGTCTTCGGCATGGAGTGGCACGAAATTCACGAAGAGGCTGAGCGTCTTGAGCACGCCGTCTCGCCAGCCTTCGAGGCCAAGCTTAAGGAGAAACTCGGCGAGGGCGGCGCCTGCCCGCATGGCAACGCGGTGCTTCCGGTGAGCCCGGCTGAACGCAAGCGCAAAGGCGAGATGCAGCTCTCCGAAGCCGCTGAGGACAAGGGCTACACCGTCGTAAGCCTGCAGGAGCGCGATCCCAAACTCCTCCAGTTTCTCCACGCTGCCGGAATCGGCCCTGGCAAGACCCTGAAGGTCCTCCGTCAGAACTACGACCAAACCGTTCTGATCGAGTTGCCGGCAGGAAACACAATTCTCGGCCATCTCGCCGCCGAAGCCGTCTGGCTCAGGGCGATGCAGGCATAGCAAACACTATCACGTGCGGCAATCCCCACGCTTATTGCAGTAAGAAGAGCCATTGTGCCGCATCTTGAACACGATGGCTCTTC
The DNA here is from genome assembly GCA_021790995.1 of Acidobacteriota bacterium. Lineage (GTDB taxonomy): Bacteria > Acidobacteriota > Terriglobia > Terriglobales > Acidobacteriaceae > Telmatobacter. The sequence continues at coordinate 27,013 of JAJYFA010000038.1, read as the reverse complement.
CTGTATTTCAGTAGGCTGGATGATTTCAATAATGTTAAATAATAAAATTAATTAACCATGATTAATATTCTGTGGCATACTGGGATGGTACAAGTTCCTCGGATCCCCCTTTCGACTGCATGGCCACAGGCGTCATAACTCGAGCAGCCATCACCGAGCCTTCGTTGCCCGAGGTTCATGCGAGCGTCGGCATCTCGCACTCGTCTCTCTACTGGCGCCGCCTTCTTGGTTTTCTCGGTCCCGGATTCCTCATCTCGGTCGGCTACATGGACCCCGGCAATTGGGCCACCGATATCGCCGGCGGCTCGCAGTTCGGCTACACGCTGCTGTTCGTCATCATGCTCACGAACCTGATGGCGATCCTGCTGCAGAGCCTCTCGCTCAAGCTGGGCGTTGCCACAGAGCGCGACCTGGCGCAGCTTTGCCGTGAGAGCTATGGCCGAAAGGTGAGCTTTGTTCTGTGGATTATGGCCGAGGTCGCCATTGCCGCCTGCGATCTGGCCGAAGTCATCGGCTCGGCCATCGCGCTTGAGCTTCTCTTCCACATTCCGCTGCTGATCGGCGTGCTCATCACCGGCCTTGATGTGATGCTGATTCTGTTTCTGCAGCGCTGGGGATTCCGCTACGTCGAGTCGCTGGTTATCGCGCTCATCGGCGCCATCATTGCGCTTTTCGGTGTGCAGATGATTCTCTCCCGGCCCGACTACTGGCCGGCCTTGCACGCTCTCCTGATTCCCTCGCCGTCAATCGTCACCAACGGCGCCATGCTCTACATCGCCATCGGCATCCTGGGCGCTACGGTGATGCCGCACAACCTTTATCTGCACTCCTCGATCGTGCAGAGCCGCCGCTACAAGCGCACGCCTGAGGGCAAGCGCGAGGCCATTCACATGGCCAACATCGACTCGGCCCTGGCGCTCACCATTGCTCTCTTCGTCAATGCGGCCATTCTCGTCGTTGCCGCGGCGGTCTTCCATCGCAGCGGTCATTTCGATGTCGCGGCCATTCAGGAAGCGTTCAAGCTGCTCAGTCCGCTTGTCGGCGCGGGCGCTGCCAGCACGCTCTTTGCGATTGCGCTGCTCGCCAGTGGGCAGAACTCATCGATCACCGGCACGCTGGCAGGCCAGGTCGTCATGGAGGGATTCATTCATCTCCGCTTGTCGCCGTGGCTGCGGCGGCTGATTACGCGTTCGCTGGCCATCCTTCCTACCATCGTTGTCGTGGCCTTCATGGGTGAGCGGGGAACGGAAAAGCTGCTCATTCTCAGCCAGGTGATTCTCTCCTTCCAGCTCAGTTTCGCTGTGGTCCCGCTGGTGCTCTTAACCGGTGATCGCAAGCGCATGGGTGAGTTCGTCAATGGCCGCTGGCTTCAGGCGCTGGCCTGGACGACCGCCGTCGCAATCGCCGGCCTCAATGCATGGCTGCTGGCTCAAACCATCCTCGGCCGCAGCTAAGAGCCTGTCTCACAATGGCGCGGACTGTGTTTGATGCTTTGCCGTAGTCGCTGAGCTGGCCGGGAGAGCATGAGTCTCAAAAAATGCATGGCAGATCCGGCCAGGGAACAGGCACGACAGCCCTTCAGCACCCCGCCGCACGTTATTTGGGTTGGAAAGACCCGATGGAGCCGCAGCTTCCCGCTTCCGGCTTGCGATTATGGTGGCGTCCATGTCCACGGTGACCATGCGCTGGTCCGCGCAGCGCCGGGACAGTTCCTGCGCCAACTCCCGGCGCACTTCTCCCATGCCGGACAAGGCATCGCCGTCCTCGGGAAAGGCGCCCCATGCGGTCAGGCTTTCGGCCAGCGGCGCGGGATCCATTTCAAACAACAGGGGAGACTCGGCCGGAGAAGACTTCCCGGGCTTGATCGCCCTTTCGTGCTAGCCAGCTACTCACCCCGCAGGCGCAAAAAATCGCCCTCTGCGCCTCGCCTCGTACTCTTCCCGCCCGCATTCCACGCGCACCCACACGCGCCCCTCAGCTCCCACACGAAAATTACCGGCGGATTAGGGGGCTTACAATTTGACTGGATCATTTCTTGGGAGAATCAACGCAGTGAAGTGCTCTTTCCAGCGCACAATCATTTTTTCGATGTTCGCGGCAGCTCTGTCCATCGCCGCCCAGGTTCCGGGTCCGGCGCCGCGATTCGACGCATGGACGATCATCGGCCCCGGCGGCGGCGGAACCACGGCAGCTCCGGCCATCAGCCCCACCGATCCCAATCTTGTCGTCGAACGCTGCGACATGACGGGCGCTTACATCACGCACGACGGCGGGCTCTCCTGGCGCATGTTCAATCTGCGCAACGGACTGTCGGTCTTCGCCTTCGATCCATCGAACCCGAAGCGCATCTTCGCCGGCGGCGCGGCGCTGTGGCGCAGCGACGACACTGGCCAAACCTGGCGCATGGTCTTTCCCAATCCGCAAGAGAAAACCGTTGAACACCAGAACGGCGACCACGGCGACTACAGCCTGTCGACACACGACGGGAATTACGTGACAGGGCTCTTGATCAGCCAGATCGCCTTCGATCCCAGGAATCCCGGCTTCGTCCATGTGGCCTTCTACGACCCGTCCAACGGTGGATCAACGCTGCTGGTCTCGAAGGACGGCGGAGACTCGTTCCACCACGAGCACGACTTCGATTCGAAGAAAATCCTGCTGCTGCTCTACACGGACCAGGGACGCGTGGTCATCGGCGACCGCGGTGTGTATCTTGGCAAGGCAGACAGGGCGAAGCCGATTGCGGGGATCAGTGACGCGATTATCTACGCAAGCGCGGCCCAGAGCCAGGGAACCGCGGCGATCTACGTGACGAACGCGAGCGGGCAGGTCTTTGTCTCGGCCGACTCCGGAATCAACTGGCAGGAGGTTACGCCCAACCTTCCCCATCGAGGCGGTGAGTTCGGCGCGGTGGCCACGGGCGGCAACGGTCAAGTCGCCTATCTGGGATTTCGTGGGCTTATGCTGGATGCCGATCCTGACCACCTCTCGAACGGAATCCTGAAGACGACTGACGGCGGGAAGAACTGGTCCGTCGTCTTTCGCGAGTCCACCAAACCGGCTTCGAATCTCGATGCCTCCTGGATCGAGCAGAGGGCCATCGTGGCCGGGACCGACGAAAACGTGTCAATTTTTTTTGATGCGCCTTATAGCTTGGCCGTCGCGCCCGGCAATCCCGACATCTGCTATGCAACGGACCTCTTCAGAACCTACCGGACGCTGAACGGCGGCAAGAAGTGGGCGCAGGTGAACTCCGTGCGCACGCCGGACGGCAATTGGACCACGCGAGGGCTTGATGTGACCACAAGCTACGGCGTGCAGTTCGATCCATTTGACCTCAATCACATTTTCATCGACTACACCGACATTGGACTCTTCCAGAGCGAAAATGGCGGAAAGAGTTGGGAGTCCTCGACCGCCGGCATTCCCGAAGCCTGGCGCAACACAACCTACTGGCTGGCCTTCGATCCCAAGGTGAAGGGGCTCATGTGGGGCGCATTCAGTGGCGTGCACGATCTGCCGCTTGCGAAGATGTGGCGCGCCCCGGACGCGTTGAGCCGCTACCGCGGTGGCATCGCGGTTTCCACCGATGGCGGCCTGCACTGGACGCCATCGAACGCCGGCCTGAAAGACACCGCATTTACCTACATTCTGCTCGACCCTACAAGCCCCGTCGGCCATCGGACGCTCTACGCCTGCGGCTTTGGCGCGGGAGTTTACAAATCCACCGACAGCGGGAAGACCTGGCAACTGAAAAATGACGGCATCGACGGCGAGAATCCCTTCGCGTGGCGCCTGACGCGGGCCGGCGACGGAACGCTCTACCTTATCGTTGCACAGGGAAAGGATAGAGACGGCGCGCTCTATAAATCCACCGACGGCGCCGAGCACTGGACCCAGATCGAGCTTCCCAAAGACGTGAAAGCTCCCCGCGGGCTCGCCATCGATCCGCGCGACAATCGCCGCTTGTACCTCGCCGCGTGGGGGCAGGAGCACAGCGACGTCGACATCGGCGGCGGCGTGTATCTGACGACCGACGGCGGTGCGAACTGGAAGCCTATCTTTCAGCGCGCGCAGCACGTCTACGATGTGACCATCGATCCGAAGTCGCCCGAAACGCTCTATATTTGCGGCTTCGACGCAGCCGCCTTTCGTTCCACCGATGCCGGCGCGCATTGGTCGCGGATTCGCGGCTTCAACTTCAAATGGGGACACCGAGTGATCGTCGACCCGCGCGACGAATCGAAGATCTTCATCACGACCTACGGCGGCAGCGTGTGGTATGGTCCTGCAGCGGGCGATCCCAAGGCGACTGAAGACATCCTCACGCCAGTGCCCGTGGCGCAGTAAAGACGTCTATCAAGCGTCTGGGCCGTTCAGGAACCTGAGGGTGCCGCGTGGGGCTTTGCCCCGTGTTTACCACATCTTGCGCCCGGAGTGTCACGACTTTTCAATCTTCTTTTCAACTCCCCGTAACAATCGCCGTAGAGAATGAATCTCGGCAGGCAAGCTGCCCGGGAGCAAACTGTGAAAAAGACTCTGCTACTTGCTTCATTATTCGCGATGGCCTTGAGCATGGCTCAGGCCCAGAAGATCACCGCGGCGGGCGCGACGTTTCCCGCGCCGATCTACCACAAGTGGTTTCAGGAGTATAGCGCCGCGCATCCCGGCGTCGAGATCAACTATCAGGCCATTGGTTCCGGCGGCGGAATCCAGCAGGTGACGAACGGCATCGTCGACTTTGGCGCCTCCGACATGCCAATGCCGGACTCTCAGCTCACCGCATCGAAGGTGAAGCTCATCCACATCCCGACGGTCTTGGGCGCGGTCGTCCCGGTTTTCAATGTGGAAGGTGTTCCCGACCTGCGTTTCAGCCCCGACGTGCTGGCTGACATATATCTTGGCAAGATTACGATGTGGAACGATGCGCGGATCGCCAAGGACAACCCCGGGGTGCATCTGCCCGGCGAAAAGATCACGGTGGTCCACCGCTCCGACGGCAGCGGCACCACGTTCATCTGGTCCGACTATCTGAGCAAGGTCAGCCCCGCATGGAAGAGTGGCCCCGGATCGGGCACTTCCATTAACTGGCCCACCGGCGTGGGCGGCAAGGGCAACGAGGGCGTGGCCGCTCAGGTTAGCCAGTTCCCCGGCGCAATCGGCTACGTCGAGTTGATCTACGCCCTACAGAATCACATCAGCTACGGCGCCATCCGCAACTCCGCCGGAACCTGGCTGAAGGCTTCGATCGCGGGAGTGACAGCCGCGGCAGCGACCGCCAAGATCCCCGATGACTACCGCGTCTCGATCACCAACGCGCCAGGCCGCGACGCTTACCCCATATCGAGCTTTACCTACCTGCTGATTCCCACACAGCCCCGCGATATGGCCAAGGAGAAGGTCATCAAGGACATGCTGAGCTGGATCGTCAAGTCCGGCGAGAGCGAGGCATCGAACCTCTCTTATGCGCCGCTTCCGCAGAACCTGGCCGAGCGGGTGCTCAAGACCATCTATTCGCTCCCTTAACGTAATGCGAGGAGTCCTGCGCCCGCCGGACTCCTCATTTCATGGTTCGGGCTACGGCAATGCAGGCTCCTGGCCTGCATTCTTCTTTTTGCGCTTTTGCTCGTACATCTCCTGATCAGCGAGCGCCAGAAGAGCATCGAGCGTTTCGTGTGTACCGGCCGTTGAGGTAGCGGCTCCGAAGCTCAGACTAAGCACGATTTGCCCCTTCGGCTCCGCATTCCATTTCTCAATGGCTCCCTCAAGACGCCGAAGCGCCTGGTCCGCGCCTGACTCGGTGAACTCCCCCGCTACGGCAAACTCATCTCCGCCCACCCGCCCCAGTATGTCGGACTCGCGAAACACGGCCCGCATGATCTCGGCGGTGCTGATAAGGCACTGCGAACCCGTGGAGTGGCCGAGCCGGTCGTTGATTTTCTTCAGATTGTCGACATCGATAAAGAGCACCGAGAACAGGCGGCCTGAGCGTTTCGCCACGCGCAGCGCCTGCTGGGCAAGCAGACGAAAGCCTCTCAGATTGTAAAGTCCGGTCAATTCATCGCGCAGCGAAAGTGAATGGATCTCCTTCTCCATGCTGTTGATGCGCAAGGCAAGGTAGATGAGCAATAAACTTGCCAGAAGCACGGCCAGAGTTGCCAGGATCGCGGTCGTATACGGTGCAGACACAGTCTTCACGTCGATCAGGCGGGCGTTGGTCCACTCACGGAAATAAGGAATCAGCAGCAGGATGGGTGACAAGGTTCTCGCTAGGCGGCTACCGGCTCCCGACCCTAGAAAAATCGAGAAAAAACCCTCGCGCGTGCGGCGGCCAAAAGTGACTGTCGTGAGCAGTAGCAGGCAGAGCATGGTTTGAAACGAATGAGCAGGGTCTGTGGCTCGGCCGAAGATGCCGCTCATGTCGAGGACTTGTTCCGATACCAGAACTAGAACCACCAACACCAGGCCGCCGGCAAAAACATCGGCAAGAAAAAGCGCCTTGCGGCTGCGCGCGCGCAGAAACATCATGGAGATTCCAAGCAGCGCAAAGCCGCTTGCCGCTTGTGGCGAGATGGGCGCGTTGGCAAGCCAGAATGCCTGAAGGTCGGAAGAGATCGGCGCCATTGCAGGCGTGTGATGCGGTAACCGCGCAACGCCAATGATGCCGCACAGGAGCAGCACCGTTGCTGCGAGCGCCCAACCTGCCCACACCGACCGCTGTGGCCGGTCGGGGTCCAGCAGGAGCAGGCTCAATGCGCTCATCAAGGCAAACAAAACCGCCTCGCCGCTCATCGGCCGCAAACTGGCGACCGTCGCCTGTTGTGTCATCGGCAAAAATGAAACGGCCAGGTTCAGAATCGCAATCGCTATGACGGCGCCAAGCGCAATGCGTTCGGCAGCCACCAACTTCTCGAGCGCGCCGGGATCCGCTTCACCGGCGAAAACAGTGGGCCTGAGTTCGGGCATCTGGAAGAAAGTGAACTCTCCTTTGCCATTGATGGAAACAGAGAATACCCCGCTCCATGCAGTCTATAACTTCAGGCGCGGTGGACAAAGGGTGCACTCTCCATGGCCTGCATGATAGGATGAACCCCGTCCTCGAAGATAATACAACGATGCCAGTCCCACAGATCACCACACTGAACGATCTCTTTTTTCGTATTGCATCGCGCGCCAATCCGCGTGCTGTTCTCTGGCAGGATGAACTCAATCAATGGCAACCGCTTTCTTCCGGCCAGATCTATCAGCGCGTGCGCGCGCTGGCCACTGCGTTCCTCAGGTTCGGCGCTCAGAAAGGCGACCGCATCGCGCTGATCAGCGAGAATCGCTGGGAATGGTTGATCACTGACTTTGCCACGCTCGCCATCGGCGCTGCCGACGTGCCCATCTATCCTACGCTAACTGGCGAACAGATTGCCGAGCAGATCCGCGACGCGGGCTGCCACATCGCGGTCGTCTCCACTCAGGTGCAGTTCGAGAAGCTCAAAGCAGTGCGCGAGAGGACCTTTGTTGAACACATCGTGATGATGGACGCTCCCGCCGCGGAAGGCGCTATCGCCATGAGCGAGCTTCTGGCCGGCGCCGACGCCCTGGGCTCCACGCGCGATCCCGTCTTCGACGCACTGGCGCACTCGGTCGAGCCGCACGATCTGGCGACCATCATCTATACCTCGGGTACCACAGGCGAACCGAAAGGGGTGGCGCTTACCCACGGCAACTTCGCGGCCAATCAGAACATTGCTCCAGTCGACTTTCGTTTCGATACGACGGATGCCTGCATCTCTTTTCTGCCCCTCTCGCACGTCACGGCCCGCGCGCTGGATTACGTGATGTACAACTACGGCGCACAGGTGGCCTACTGCTCAAAGTTTGATAAGTTGCCTGAGGCCATGCGCGAAATCAAGCCCACGGTTCTCGTCGGCGTACCGCGCGTCTTTGAGAAGATCCGTCAGGAAGTGGAGCGCCGTGCGGGGCAATCGCCGGTCAAGAAACGCCTTCTGGCCTGGGCCGTAGATCTTGGCTCGCGCTTTGCCGACGTTGTGTACGACGGCCGCCAGCCCCAATCGCTGCTTTGGAAGATCGCCAACAAAGTGGCTTACTCCAAAGTGCGTGAAGCCTTCGGAGGGCGCGTGCGCGTCTTCGTCTCCGGCGGCGCGCCGCTCGGCATCGATACCGCGCGCTGGTTCGCCGCTGTGGGCATTGCGCTTTGGGAGGGCTACGGCCTTACGGAAACCTCGCCCGTCATTGCCATCAACACTCCCCTCCGCCATCGCATGGGTGCGGCCGGCATGCCGATTGAAAACGTAGAACTGAAGATCGCCGAAGACGGCGAACTCCTCGTCCGTGGGCCCTCTGTCTTTGGTGGTTACTGGCACAAGCCGTCTGCAACTGCCGAGTGTATCGATGACCAGGGATGGTTCCACACCGGCGACATCGCCTGCATCGACACCGACGGTTTCCTGTTCATCACCGATCGCAAAAAGGAACTGCTGAAGACCTCCGGCGGCAAGATGGTGGCCCCCCAGCCCATTGAAAACAAGCTCAAAAACAATATGATGGTTGCCAATGCGGCCCTCGTTGGAGATCGCCACAAGTTCATCTCCGCTCTCATCGCGCCGAACTTCATTGCTCTCGAAGAGTGGGCGCAGCGCCAGAGGATTCAGGCCACATCGCGCGCGGCGCTCGTCGCCGATCCTCGCGTCGTGGAGCTCTATGGCGAGCTGATCCGCGAGGTGAATGGGACGCTGGCCAACTTTGAGACCATCAAGCGTTTCCGAGTCCTGGCCGACGAGTGGACGCAGGACTCCGGCGAATTGACACCTTCGATGAAGATCAAGCGCCGCGTGATTACTGCGCGATATGCGGCGGCGATCGCCGAACTTTACGCCGACGAAGCAACCGCCCACGGCGAGCCGGCGAGCTGAGACGGCCCACTCCGATGCCCCGCGCTTTTCGCCGGCGCCACATCTTCTGGAGCGCGCCGAAAAATGGTGCGCCCCACGCTCCCACGGCCAGAATCGAACCGAAGATAATCACCGCGTCGATGCTCAGCCGCCCCTCGTGTGTCCAGTAGGCATCGGGCTCGAAACTCAGCCAGAGGGCGAATTCGTCCAGCGTCAACGCCGCGCCTACTCCGTAGCCGACCGCCATCAGTCGTCCGAAGAAGGTCGACTCCGGCGAGTTCGACCACCCCAGGTCGAGCAGCCATCCGTAGCCCACCAGCAGCAGAATCAGAATCCCCCACACCAGGTGGTGAATGTGCACCCCATGCACCGTGACCCATTGCAAGCGCCCTTCGTGATTCACAATCCGGTGCACAAGAATGCGCACGCCCGCGAAGGTAATCAGAAACGCGACCGAGGCGATGAACATGCGCTGCCGCGGCCGGTCGGGGATGGTGGCGCGGATCAGGTAGCCCAGCCGCGTCAATTGCAGCAGCACCAGCAGCACAATGACGACCAGGCCGACAAACGCAAGCAGAAATGGAGCGCCGTTTTCAGGCATACCTTATTCAAGCATTTTCAGGTTTCAGGTGTCAGGTTTTCAGGGCGGATGGCGCACCCTAAGTTTTTTGGAGTCTTGGTTGGCCCACGACCGAGGGGGCCCCATCCTTCGCTTTTTTCTGGCGCAGGGTGGGCTGGCACGCGAGGTGGGTGTGGTGGAAGGTCGAGGCGGAGTGGACCGCGCACAGACGGGGGGATCAACTACCGGAGCATCTTCGTTACACTCGTAAGGATGGTTGGGGTTCGTGCGATCCCATCCTCCGCGCGATGAAGCTGCGCGGAGGATGGAGCACCCTCAGTCGTGAGAAACCACAGGTGCGCCACCCGCCGGCGTAATCAGTTGCATTCGTTTCTGGCCTCTACAAACTTCTCAACCGCAAACTCGAGGTCGGCGCGGGTGTGAGCTGCCGAGAGTTGCGTGCGAATGCGCGCCTTGCCCATGGGTACCACCGGATACGAAAAAGCCACGACGTAGACTCCCTTGGCGAGCAGACGGTCCGCGATCGCGACGGCCAGTTTTGCATCGCCGAACATGACGGGGACGATCGGATGCTCGCCGGGCAGCACATCGAATCCCGCCTTGGAGATTGCTTCGCGAAAGAAGAGCGCGTTGGCGCGCAGAGTCTCACGCAGGCCGTTCGAGCTCGTCAGCGTTTCAAGAATCTTCAGCGACGCGGCAACGATCGGCGGCGTCACCGAGTTCGAAAAGAGATAAGGGCGCGAACGTTGCCGCAGAAGATCGACGATCTCCTTGCGCCCGCTGGTATAGCCGCCACTGGCGCCGCCGAGCGCTTTGCCCAGTGTGCCGGTCAGGATGTCGATGCGGCCCTCAACTCCACACAGTTCTGGTGTGCCGCGGCCGTGTTCGCCAACGAAACCGACGGCATGTGAATCGTCTACCATCACCAGGGCATCGTACTTCTCCGCCAGATCGCATATCTGCCCGAGCTTCGCGATGTAGCCATCCATCGAGAAGACGCCGTCGGTAGCGATCAGCCGATGCCGCGCTCCGGCGGCTTCCTTTAGCTTTGCTTCCAGGTCGGCCATGTCGCCGTTGCGGTAGCGATAGCGCACGGCCTTGCAAAGGCGCACTCCGTCGATGATGCTGGCGTGATTGAGTTCGTCGGAGATGATCGCATCCTCGGTGTCGAGCAAGGCCTCAAATAATCCGCCGTTGGCGTCAAAACAGGAACTATACAGGATCGTGTCTTCGTTACCAAGAAAGGCGCTGATTCTTTCTTCCAACTGCTTGTGCACCGACTGCGTGCCGCAGATGAAGCGCACGCTGGCCATGCCGTAGCCCCACTCTTCCATCGCCTGCTGCGCGGCTCTCACTACATCGGGGTGGTTGGCGAGGCCAAGATAGTTGTTGGCGCACAGATTCAGCACCGGCGCGCCGCCCTTTACGCCCACGTGCGCCTGCTGCGGCCCGGTGATCACTCGTTCGCTTTTGTACAGACCGGCCTGTTTGATCTCGGCCAGCTTCCCCTGGATGTAACCCTGCATCTTTCCGTACATTGCGTTCCTCTCTTCCGGCAGCGTGTTCCGCGCCGCTAAAAATAATAGTCCATGCCTGCAGATCGATCCTGTGTTGCGACGCACTTCCACCGGCACGTCGTTGATGCCGATCGTTGGTTCGGGATCTTCTTCCATCCACAAGCCATACGCAGCCCTGCTCTTTACCAGTGGTTTTCATCGCCACTCCTAAAAGTTACTTCAGAGCAGCAGATCTCCTGTTTCTTTCGAGTTGCTCGTCAACCTGCAGTTTCCAACAATCTGTCTTTTCTCTCGGAGCCGAAGGCGCACAGCAGAATCAGGGCCGCGATCGATGCAACCTCAAACGCGGCCAGCGCCCACGAATAACCAAACACTCGTCGCAACGCGAATTCAATGCCAACTGACGGCGCGCCGGCCAACATGCCGAGTTGGTAGACGACGCCGGGAAAGAGGCTGCGTACCGCAGGCGGTGAGAGCTCGTTGAGATGCGCGGGGATTACGCCAAAGACGCCCTGCACGCCAAACTGCATCGTGAAGGCTCCCACAGCGAGCACCGCATCGGACGATCCGAAGGCCCATGCCGGCACCGCAATCAGCGCCACGCAGAGCGCGGCGAGAATACTTGCTCGGCGGCCGATCTTTTGCGAGAGATGGCCAATGGCGAGTGCGCCCAGAATCGCACCCAGGTTATAGAGGATGGCGAGGTTCGACGTGGCGAGCGCCGAGAACCCGTGCACGGCGCGTAGAAAGTCAGGGTAAAGATCCTGCGACCCATGCGAGAAGCAAGTAATGGCCGTCATCAACGCGGTGAGATAGACAAACGTGGTCTTGTGTTCCCACAGCGCCTGCGCCACCACGCCAAAGTCCGCGGGCCGGTTGCTGCGCCACGCTTCAGGCTCAGGCGCCAGCCAGGCAAAAAACACAATCGGCGCGGCCAGCACGAGGCCGCCGAGAAACACCCACTGCCAGCCGTAACGCGGCACAACCAGGGGAATGGCCGCGGCAGCCAGCAGATAGCCAACAGAGTAGCCCGCCTGCAGAATTCCGCTGAACAGGCCGCGCCAGCGGGCTGGTGAGCTCTCAATGACAAGCGAGGCGCCGATGCCCCAGTAGCCGCCCATGCCGATGCCGTAGAGCGCGCGCAGCAACAAAAAAGCGCGATAGCTGGGCGCAAACGGCGTGAGCGCGGAGACGATAGAAAAGAACAATACGCAAGCGACAAGCGGGCCGCGGCGGCCGTAGCGGTCGGCAAGCGCGCCCAGCACCAGCGCGCCGAGCGGACGCGTGACCAGCGTGACAGTGATGGACCAGACGATGGCGGCCTTGCTGACGGCGAAGCGCGCAGCCAGCGTATCGAGAAGAAAGATGAGGATGAAAAAGAAGTAGGCATCGAGAATCCATCCCAGGATTCCCGATGCGGTGGCGAACTGCCATCGCGGCCTACGCAGAGATTTCGTGGACAGATCGATCAGAGTGACCTCCACTACAACCGTTGTTGCGTCAGGCCGCCATCGACCGCGATCACGGCTCCGGTTGCGTAAGGCAACTCGCCACGCGCCAGCACGCTCACGGCGCTGGCCACGTCGGCCGCTGTGCCCCAGCGTTTTTCGATGAGCAGCCCAGTCTCGATCAGCGCGTCGTACTTGCCGCGCACGCCCTCGGTCATCTCGCTTTCGATAATGCCGGGCCGCACCTCGTAGACGCCGATGCCGAACTCAGCCAGTCGCGCTGCCCACAGGCGCGTAGCCATGGCCACGCCAGCCTTCGAGAGGCAATACTCGCCGCGGTTGATGCTCGTGACCGTGGCCGAGACCGAACCAATATTGACAATGGCGCGATGCGATGTGCCGAGGCTCTCGCGCTGGCGGATCATCCATGCCGCGGCAGCCTGCGTGAGGAAGTATGGTCCCTTGAGATTCGTCGTCATTACCTCGTCGAAGTGCTCTTCGCGCGCTTCCAGAATGTCGGCGCGGGCGCGCGGCGCAATGCCGGCGTTGTTCACCAGCACGTCGAGCCGGCCGAAGTGTTCTTCAATCGCGAGAAGCAGGCGCGCACGCGCGCGTCCGTCGGCCACATCAGCCTGCACATAGAGCGCGCTGGGGCAATGCTCGCGAATCGGCGCGACAGCGGCTTGTGTCTCTTCGACCGAACGCCGGCCCGAGAGCGCAACATCGAAACCGTCCCGGGCCAGGCGCAGCGCAATGCCGAAGCCGATACCGCGCGCGCCTCCCGTCACCAGTGCGACCTTGTTCGTCATCTTCGCCGATCTCCTCTCGTGCGTCTATTTGTTCTGGAAGAACGTGTAGTAGCTGCCTTCGGCCATGCGCGTCACCAGAAGCATCGCCTCCAGCAGATGATAGTCGCCCCACATGCTTGACTCGCCGCAGGGGACCTTGCAGCCAGGAGGAATCGAGTCCCAGCCGTTGGGCCGGTGATAGACGCTGTGCAACAGGATTCCCTCGTGATGCGGATCGGTTGAGAGATACGGTTCATCGAGCAGACGCCGCAGCACGCTCAACCCGGCGCGTGTGTAATCGCTGCCGTCGTCGCCAAGCGCGCGGCCTAAGCGGATGAGCCCCTGCGCGGCAACCGCGCTGGCTGACGAATCCACCGGCTCGAAGTCGTTGAAGGGATCGGCGGGAAGCGCCTGCCAGTCGCCGAGGCGCGGCAAACCGGGAGCGCCTGTGTCCCAATAGCAGATGCCGTCCCGCGCGCTTGCCTGGCGGATGTAGAAGTCGCAGGTGGCCCGGGCCGCGCGCTCCAGCATCGCGCATGCGTCGCTCTTCTCTGGAACTCCTTCGACGCCGAACTCGCCGGACGGAAGCGACTGGACGAATTCAAGCTCCTCGGCAAAACCCAGCATGGCCCAGGCCAGCCCGCGCGTCCATGTGGTGAACGGTGAATAGCCTTGCTGCGAGGAAGGGCAGCGAAAGGCGCCGCTGGCGGGGTTAAAGACGGCCTCGTGCGCCGTGCGGCCGCGCAGCTCCGGCGAGTCGTACTGGTCGCGTCCCTCGCCGTAGTAGATGTTGTAAAGCGCCGAGGTCCGCGCATGCGCAAGCAGCCGGGCCAGCAGATTCACGTGCTGGTCCTGCTCGCTGAGGAGCGCGTGACCCAGCAGGTGCGCCACGGCGCAGACGCGCAGGGTGCGCAAGGTGTCGATAAACAGCGAGTGGCTGCCATTAAAGGAGTGGATATAGCCGAGGCCGTTGAGAAGGCGGGTCCAGCGCGCAGCCTGCACGGCGCCGCTCACCTTCAGCGCGAGTTCGTAAAAATGCAGCTCCCATTCATTGCTCTCGACGCGCCCTGCAAGCACGAGCCGCCGCAGATTGCCGAACGTCGAGATGTTGTTAAAGCCGTGATCGTGCACGCCGGTATGCGTCAGGTGTGCGTCCATATCGGCCACAATGTGCCGTCGCGAAGCGGCGAGCAACTCGTTGCCGCCGCCGAGTTCGAAACAGAGCAGGGCGTTGCCGTACTGGAAGCCCTGCGTCCACTGCGTCCAACTGCGGGCGGTGTAGCGGCCGCCGGCCGTAAAGACGGGCGCGCAGCCGGGAACATTCCAGCGGCGTTCGAGGTTGAGCGTTTTCTCCGATGCGAGATCGACGGCACAGCGGATTGCCGGCATCAGATCCTGCGGCGCGATGTTTGTGATGACTTCCACGAGCAGCCTGCTCTCCTAGACAAATTGTTCGAATCGCTCAACCACCTGCGCAAGAACCGCGCCGGGCTCAGCGTCCCAGAGCGCGCGATTGAATATCTCCACCTCGATTGGTCCATCGTAACCGGCCTGCTCAACCAGCCGGCGCAGTTTGCGATTGTCGATCACTCCGTCACCCATCAGGCCGCGACCGAGAAGCACATCGGGCAGCGGCACCAGCCAATCGGAAACATGAAAGCCGAAGATTCTGCCGGCGGATTGCGCGATCTCCTCTTCGACGCGCGGGTCCCACCAGATGTGAAACGTATCAAGGATGACGCCGACATCGCGGGCATCGTACGATTGCGCCAATTGAAGCGCCTGATCGATGGTGACGAGTACCGAGCGGTCGGCCGCGAACATGGGATGCAGTGGTTCAAGACCGATGCGCACGCCGTGTTCGCGCGCGTAGGGCGCCAGAGCGGCCACGCCATCGGCGACCATCTGCCGCGCGTCTTCGATCGGCAGGCCCGCGCAGCCGCCAACCACCATGACCAGGGAATCGGCGTGCAACGCCGCGGCCTCGTCCACGGCGCGGAAGTTGTCTTCGAGATTCTTCCTGCGTTCTTCCACCGTCGCGGCGGGAAACATGCCGCCGCGGCAGACGCTGGAGACGTGCAGGTCCGCGTCCTGAACCGCGCGCACGCAGGCGGCAAGGCTGGCTTCTTCGATCTTGTGCCGCCAGAGCGCGATGGATGGAACGCCATGGCGTGCGCACCCCTCGACCGCCTGGGCCACACTCCAGTTGGCCGTGGTGATCTGATTCAGCGAGAGCCTGGATTTGTCTGCCACGCGTATTCACCTGCTCTGCTGCAGAATTCTTTACTCCGTTTTCGCCGCGTCCGGCAGAATCTCCGGTACGTCGACCCAGCGCCTTTCGCGCCACGACATCGTCGCCAATTCCGCCAGTTGCACCCCGCGCGCGCCATCGATAAAGTCGTGCGGGAAGGGAGCGTCTTCGACAACGTGGCGCAGAAACAGCTCCCACTGCACTTTGAAGGCGTTGCCGAACACCATGTTGTCGGGAACCGCGGACCACTGTGCGCGAAACTCAAATGGATTTGGAAGGTCGGGGTTCCAGATGGGGCGCGGCGTGCTGACGCGATGCTGAATTTTGCAGTCGCGCAACCCTGCCACGGCGCTGCCCTCGGTACCATCCACGTGTAAGCTCAGGAGTTCGTCCCGATAGACGCGCGTGCACCACGACGAATTGACCTGAGCCACGATGCCGTCCTTGAGTTCGAAGATGCCGTAGGCTGCGTCATCGGCGGTGCATGCATAGCGATGGCCCTCTTCGTCGACGCGCTCGGGGATGTGCGTGGCGCCCATGCAGGAAACCGCCTGCACCGCGCCAAAGGTGTGATCGAGCACGTAACGCCAGTGGCAAAACATATCGAGAATGATGCCGCCGTTGTCTTCCTTTCTGTAGTTCCAGGAAGGCCGTTGCGCCGGCTGCCAGTCACCTTCAAAGACCCAGTAACCAAAGTCTCCGCGCACGGAAAGGATGCGGCCGAAAAAACCTGCATCGATGAGGCGGCGAAGCTTGCGGACGCCGGGCAGGTAGAGCTTATCCTGCACCACGCCGTGTTTCACGCGTGCTTCCTTTGCGGCGCGCGCCATTGCCAGCGCACTTTCTAAGGTGGTCGCGAGCGGCTTCTCACAGTAAATATGCTTTTCTGCTTGGATGGCCTGAAGCACGTTTTGTTCGCGCAGGCCCGTGGCGCCGGAGTCGAAATAGATAGTGTCCTGAGGATTTTCAAGGGCGCGTTTCAGGTCGGTGGTCCAGCGCGGGATTCCGTGCTCGGCAGCAATTGCCTTCAGCTTTTCTTCGTTGCGGCCGACCAGGATAGGGTCCGGTACAAGCGCGCTGCCGTCGCTGAGTTTGGCTCCGCCTTGCGCACGAATTGCCAGGATAGACCGGATGAGGTGCTGATTGAGCCCCATGCGGCCAGTCACCCCGTTCATGATGATCCCCACTCTGCGTTCGCGCATCCCTGCCCCTTGCGTTTTTCTGGCGTTTCGACGGAATCCTATCACACCGCTCGCGGCTGCACGAACCTTCGTGAGCAGCGCGCTGCCGGAACCTGGATTAAACGGGCCGCACCCACAGCACAGGCTGACGTATGGGAAAGTTGCGGATGATCTCGGCGGATTTTGGATCGGGCGGCAAGGCACGCCATAGGGCGATGTACTTCGGCTCGCGGTAGGCGAGTCCAGCGAAGAGCAAACTGGGCTGTCGGTTGGGCAGATCGTCGAAGTACTCTACGTCATGCGGGTAAGGCCACTTGCTCTTGTCCTGAATGAAGGGAAACATGAAGTCGACGGCCTTCTGATAGCGGTTGCCGTTGGGCAGGGTGAACTGCCACAAATCATTGACCGCGCCGTTCGCGTCCGTACCAGGTTCTGATGCGATCTGGCACACCATCGCCAACATGTCGAGGTCGAAGAGCGAGTAGCTGTAAGGCTTGGTGCGTTTCAGTTCCAGCGGAAAACTGCCGTCGGCGGCCATCTGATCGGGCAAAAGGTGGTCGCGGAAGCGCCCGCGGCAGAGTTTAATCGCGTTTCCGTCGCCGGTGAAGGCGGCAAATGCGGCTACCTGCACTGCCCAGCAGGTTCCGTGATTATTCTTTGCGGCTTCTTCGTCCCGGCCGTTCTTCGAAGTGAGCATCCACGAGATGTATTGCGCGAACCACGAGCGCAGTCCGGCAATCTCGGCGGGTGTCATTACTGTTGCGTTCTCAAGGTGACGCGCCGCGCGCGTGACTTCAACAAGGTGCAGCGTGTCGATGATTCCTATGCCGCGGCCAGACGAAACGCCCCAGATGGCCTGCGCATAAGCGAGCGATGGATTCATACGCGTGGCGGGATCGAGGAACCATGCGCGTAGATGGGTGGCCGCGTGTTCAGCGTAACGATTCTCGCGCGTGATGAGCCACGCGGCCGTGAGCGCAGGCACGATAAGGCTAAGACGAATCAGGGCTTCACGATGGTCGTTGAAGTTTTGCGGATTGGAGTAGCCGTCGCGGCGGATGTATGGTCCGCTGGGGTTCACGGGGTTGGGCCACCAGTAATCGCCTTCGGAAAAGTAATCGTGCCGGCCGCCTTTGCTGCGCGGCGAAGACGAGGCTGTCACCGTGACAGGCGGCTCTGCGAGATATGCATTGGCGGCTCGCAGAATTCGCACACGATCGATCTGCTCGATCTCGCCCAAGGTGATCAAGGGGCCGTTGGCCGTGGGCGCAGGAGCAGACGCGGCAAAGGCGGAGGCGCGGATCCAAGCAAAGGCCGCAGTGGCAGTGAGACAAAAATCCCGGCGGTTCATCTCATCCACATTGATTCAGTCGGCCCAATCTTGTCCAGTGCCGCTGCCCACCCCTGGCGCAGGGAGTGGAACGCGCCAAGAGTGGGGTCACGATGCGATGACGCCCATCCTCACGGCAGCGGCGGCAGATCCGCGGGCCGGTTGTGGTGATAGGTCTGCCAGCCGAGATAGCGGCTGAGCGCCTCGGCAACGGTGGCCGCCGTGTGGCTGCGATTCATGGCGGCATGGTGCTCAAAACCGTTCTGACAGATGACGTGCATCAGCTTGGGCAGGCCGGCGACCCGGACTACGGCGCGCGTGCCGAAGGTCTTGAGCTCGTCGTTGGTGAACTCGCCTTCGCCCACGTAGGCGGTGATTTTTCCGGTGAGGTCGTCGGTGCTGACGCGGCCAAAGGTGACGGGTCCAGCGGGCGTGCGGCCTTCGAGCGCGCCGAAGGTGTTTTCTTCGCCGAGCGTGGTGCCTAGAATAGGCGCCGTGGCGATGCGAATGTCGGGCAGGTAGTCCTTGGCCCAGTTGCCGCAGTGGAAGAAGACGCACTTCTCCGGATCGTTGCCATAGTTGTTATTCCAGTCGACGAGTGCTGAAGGCGTACCTGAGGCCAGTTGCAGCGCGTACATGCCAACCACGCCGGCGATGTCGACCTCGCAGGCTGAGGGCAGCATCTGCTGGCTCATCATCGACATGATGGTGCAGACGTTGACGCCGAAGTTCTGTTGGAGCGAGCTCCAGCACTGGAGAGCTGTCGCGGTGATGGAGAGCGACTGCATCCAGTCGTCGACGACGAGCGCGAACTTCGCCATGCGCAGGATCGCCTCGCCGGGAGCCTTGGAGGCGTCGGCGTAGGCGCGGATATTTTCGACGCGCTCGCGCACGCGCCTGTCGTCGTTCGAGATTTTGGCGGCGTTGCCGAAGATTTCGGAGAGATCGATGGTGTTGACGGTGATGCCTGCGGCCTCAAAGAGCTTTTCGCTGTAGCGCGTGGTGTTGAAGGCGTTGGGCCGGGCGCCCACGGCGCCGATGCGCACGCGGCTGAGGCCGTGAACGACCTTGCATGTCTGAACGAAGCGGATGAGATCCTCGCGGAAGCGAGGGTCGGCGACGGCGACGGTATGATCCCGCGTCAGCGTGTAGGCAATGCGGTACTGACGCAGGTTGTTGCAGACGGAGATCTTGCCGCAGAAGGCGTCGCGGCGGCGGTCGAGACCAAACTGGTCGAGATCGTCAGGGTATGCCTGCACCAGCACCGGCACGCGAGTTTCTGCCAGACGGATGGAGTCGGCCACACCCTTTTCGTCGCCGAAGTTCGGCAGGCAGACGAGAATGCCGTCGATGCAGTCGCGGTTCTTGCGCAACAAATCGCCGCACTTCTGCGCGTCGGTCCAGGTTTCCACGGCGCCGAGCTTCGAGTCTTCCGGTGAGAGCCACACGGGTTCGATGTTGAGATCGGAAAAGAGCTTCGTCAGATCCCTGCGCGCCTCCGCGATCAGCACGTCAGGAAAGAAGTCGCGATTGCCTACGATCACTCCGAGTGTTGCCCAAGTCGTCATATGAAAATCTCCCGGCAATTGCCTGTTGAGATAAGAGCGTTAAAGACGCGACCAGGTGATGAGCGCAAGGCCCACCAGGTAGCAGAGAAACATGGTCGCAAGAAGTCGATTGGTTCCGCGCGGGGCGCCGGCGAACTCGCGCCACGCCAGCACGCCCCATAGAATTGCCACCACAGGCGCGGCGTTTGAGAGCGCGTAGGAAACGGCGGGACCGGCCGCGCCTACGGCAATAAAGCTCGACGAGAGGCCGATGGCCCAGATGGCGCCGCCAAAGACGCCGGTGAGATGCGCGCCGAGGGTTCCCTTGAAGTAGTCAGCCATGCTCACCGGAGCGCCTTCAACCGAATAGCGCATGAAAAACGGATTGAAGAGGAATGTGGTGAGGAATGCGCCCAGGGTAAAAAAGAAAGCGGCGGTAAGCGGCATCAGCTTGCCCGACCCGCCGGCGACGAACGCCGGATCGATGGATTTGACGGTGACGGAATAGAAAAATGCGATGAGCGCTCCGGCTGAAACCGAGAGCAGAATGCCTTTGGCGCTAGGCTTCTTGACGGCGCTCGCCAGACGGCTATAAGCCATCATGCTGAGCAGGATGGCGACCACGATGACGGCCACGCCAACAAAGAGAAGTTGCGTGTTGCCGGGGTTGTGCGCACCTTCAAGGATCACGAGAAGGAAACTGAAGACGATGCCGAGGACCCACGCTATGCCACCGCCGATGGGAAATCCGATGGCCATGCCGGCGACGGCGATGGCGGCGACAAGCAGCAGGTTGCCAAGGTTCCAGACCGTGCCGCCGAGGATCGCCCAGCCGATGCTGGATAGATCGGCCTGCGCGAGATCGGCGAGAAAGAAACGGCCCGTGGAGCCGAAGCTGCCGAGGGTGAGCGCGGCCAGCAGCGAGGTGAGCACGAGGCCGGTAACGAAGTCCCAGTAGAAGAGCTCGAATCGCCAGGAGCGCGCTGCGAGCTTCTGCGTGTTGGCCCACGACCCCCAGCAGGTCATGGTGACGACGCAGAGCAGAACAGCGACGGCGTAGCTGTGAATGGAGATCATAGGTTATTCCCTTGCTTTTGATCGTGACGGAGCCGGGCACGCGCGACCGCGAGCTGCCACGCGCTGCGCATGCGGCCGCGCTCTGACTCGGTGCTGCGCGGCACAAAGGGGTCCACGGATTTGGGCAGCGCGGCAAGCTCGCCGGACGAGCGCCACCAGCCGAGCGCGAGACCACCGAGCAGGGCCGTGCCGCGCGCCGAAAGATCTTCCTGCGTAGAGCGGTGCACGGGGCGGCCGAGAACATCGGCCTGCATCTGCATCAGAGCGTCGTTGCGCGTGGCGCCGCCATCGGCGAGCAGAACTGGCAACTCGACGTGCGCAACCTCTTCCATGGCTTCGAGAACATCGGCGACCTGGAAGGCGATGGCGTCCACGGCGGCGCGGGCCAAATGCGCTGCGGTATGCGAGCGTTCGAGATTGGCGATGAGGCCGCGCGCGGCCGAGTCCCAATGCGGCGCGCCGAGGCCCACCATGGCGGGCACGAGGATGAGGCCGGCGGCATTGGGAACGGTTGCGGCGAGGGCCGCCGCGTCTTCAACAGGATGCGCGAGGCCGAGAAATTCGCCCACCCACTGCACGGCCGCTCCGCTCATGGCGATGTTGCCTTCGAGGGCAAAGTGCGCACCAGCCGCGGAGGACCATGCGACGGTGCGGGCAATTTGCTTCGCTTTTGTTACGAGACCGGGCGTGAGCATCATCAGCGAAGAGCCGGTACCGTAGGTGGCTTTGACGGTACCCGGCTGGTAGCAGCCGTGGCCCACGAGCGCGGCGTGCGAGTCGCCGATCATGGCGACAACGGGGACTTCGGCGAGTTCGGGGATTGCGGCGCAGGTTCCGAAATGATGGCTTGACGCTCGAACGGCGGGCAGCGCGGCTTGTGGAATGGCGAAGAGATCGCAGAGAGCCGGATCCCAGTCGAGCGTTGCGAGGCTCATCAGCGCGGTGCGCGAGGCGTTGGTGTGGTCGGTGGCATGGACCTTGCCACCGGTGAGGTTGAAAAGCAGCCACGCGTCGACGGTGCCGAGATAAAGATCGCCGCGCTCGGCAGGGGCGCGCAACTCTGGATGCTGCTCGAAGACCCACTTCCACTTCGTGGCGCTCAGGAGTGGATCGAGCGGAAGGCCAGTGATGGACTGGATGGTTGCGGCGTGTGTGCGGAGGCATTCGCAGACAGGCCCTGAGCGTCGGCACTGCCAGGTGATGGCGTTGCCAACAGGTTCACCGGCGGCAGTGCTATCTGCGGCCGCACGGCGCCAGGTGACGGCGGTCTCGCGCTGATTGCTGATGGCGATACCGGCGATAGCTGCGTGCTGTGCGCGTGTATGCGCAACGCAGACCCGAATGACCTGAACGGCAGATTGCCACAGCGCGAGCGGGTCTTGCTCGACAAAGCCAGGTTGCGGTTGCAGGATCTCAAGCGGCGCTGAAGCGCGAAAGACGGTGCGGCCTTCGCGATCCACCAACAGCGCCTTGGTGTTGGTGGTGCCCTGGTCGATTGCGAGAATCCATTCGCCGGCCATCTATGCCTCGTGTTTGAGCATGTCCAATGCTGCGTGTTCGATGCCTTGAGCGGAAAGCCCGAAGTAGTCGAGCAGAAATTCAGCGGTGCCCGTGGGAGCGAAGGTATCGGGCAGGCCAAGAATGCGCATGGGAGCCGGATGCTCCTGCGCGAGAACTTCAGCAACGGCGCCGCCCAGGCCGCCCGCCACGAGCGCCTCTTCAGCGGTGACGATGCCGCGCGTGGTGCGAGCCGCGTCCAGAATCGCCTCGCGATCGAGAGGCTTCAGAGAACTCATGTTGAGCACGCGCGCCGAGATGCCGCGCGCCTCAAGCAACCGAGCCGCATCGAGTGCGCGGCAAACAAGCAGGCCGTTGGCGATGAGCGTCACGTCGGATCCCTCGCGCAGACGAACCGCTTTGCCCAGCTTGAATTCGTATTCGCTGCCATGGACGCGCGGTACCGGAACGCGCGCTATGCGCAGGAACATGGGCCCTTCGTGCTGGAGCGAGTAGCGCATCACGGCTGCGGTTTCAATAGGGTCTGCCGGAACGATGACGGTGAGGTTGGGGAGAATGCGCATCCAGGCCAGGTCCTCAATCGAATGGTGCGTAGGCCCAAGCTGACCATAGGCCATGCCGGGCGACATGGCGCAGAGCTTCACATTGGATTTCGAGTAACAGAGATCGACCTTCACCTGTTCCATGGCGCGTGCGGTGAGGAAGCACGAAGCGCCGCAGACGTAGGGAACCATGCCACCATTAGCCAGGCCGGCTCCCACGCCCACCATGTTCTGCTCGGCGATGCCCACGTTGACGAAGCGATCGGGAAACCTGGCTTTGAAGTTCTTGAGTTTCGCTGAGGAAACCGAGTCATTGGCCACGGCGCAGACGCGCGGATCGGCGGCGGCCATGGCTTCGAGTTCGTGCATGTAGGCGTCACGGCAGTCGAATCGCTGCTGGCCGGTTGTGTTCGTCGCCTCGCTCACCATGCCACCTCCACGCCGAGCTCCTTTGCGGCTAAGGCGAGCTGTTCACTGGTCGGCACGCCGTGATGCCATGCGGGTTGATTCTCGGCGAAGGAAACGCCCTTGCCTTTGATCGTGTTGGCGAGGATGCAGGAGGGCTTGCCGGGTTCGATCGGCAGATGCGAGAGGCGATTGTAGAGCGCGGCAGACGAGTGGCCATCAATCTCTTCGACCGCAAATCCAAAGGCGCGGAAACGCTCCGCCAGCGGCTCCATTCGGATCGTGTTTTCCGTAAAATCTCCCTGCTGGATGCGGTTGCGATCGACGATCATGGTGAGGTTGTCGAGGCCGTAGTGCTGCGCGGTCATGGCGGCTTCCCAGTTGGAACCCTCTTGCAGTTCGCCGTCGCCGGTGAGGACAAAGACGCGCCAAGACTCCTTTCTCATGCGGCACGCGAGCGCCGCGCCCACGGCGATAGGCAGTCCGTGACCCAGCGGGCCAGTATTGGCTTCGACGCCAGGCAGTTTGTTGCGGTCGGGATGGCCGTTGAGCATCGAGAGAGGGTCCATGTAGGTCCTGAGCTGCTCAACGGGGAAATATCCACGCGCGGCGAGCGTGGAGTAATAGGCAGCGGCGCCGTGGCCCTTGGAGAGAATGAAGCGGTCGCGCTGGGGCCAACGCGGCTGGGCGGGGTCGATATTCAGAATGCCGCCTAAAAACAAGATGGCCAGGATGTCTGCCGACGAAAGATCTCCGCCGGTGTGGCCCAGGTGTGCATGATGATTCATGGTCATGGCGCTGAGCCGGAGCCAGTTGGCTTTGTGCTTCAGCCATGTGGCGCGCCCAGGCCCTGCCGGCGGAATTTCCATGGGGGTTGAGTCTCCTGTCCGTTCCAAGCGCATCGTATTTACCGCAGCCGAATCGGTCAACAGCAAACGCTTTAGCTGTGCGATCTGGGGCAAAGACGAAACATCTTTCCCGGGGCAGGATGAAAATCGGACTTGCCAATTCCGGGATTCGGAATATACTGTACGGCCTGAAGACCGATAGACCCGGGAGACCAAAGTGGTGCGACGCAAAGGTGAGGAGTATTTGGAGGAACTTGAGCAGGATGGCGCGGAAGAGAGCGCTCGTAGCAGCGACCGCAACGAATCGCAGACGGTTCTGCGCGCATGTGAGGTGCTGAAGGCTTTCCGGCACCTCGGTGAGGAGTTGGCGCTCACCGCCGTCATGGAGCGTACCGGGCTGCCGAAGACCACCACCTTTCGTTTGCTGCGCACGCTGATTCACGGCGGGCTCGTGGAGCGGGTAAGCGCCGGTGTCTATCGCAACAGCTTTGGGCCGGTGACAGTGCGGCCTTTCCGCATCGGCTTTGCGACGCAGGGCGACACGGAGTTTGCGCGCGAGGTAACGCGCAGCATGATCACGGCTGCGGCGCGCGAGCACGTGCAGCTCATCACGCTGAACAATCGCTACAGCGCCCGCGAGGCGCTGCGCAACGCGGATGTGCTGATTCGCGAACGCGTCGACCTGGTGCTCGAGTTCCAGACCTACGAGCGCGTGGCGCCGGTGATTGCGTCTAAGTTTCTTGCCGCGAACGTGCCGGTCGTCGCCATCGAAGTTCCGCACCCGGGAGCTACTTACTTCGGCGCGGACAATTACAAGGCTGGACTGATCGGCGGCCGCGCGCTGGGCCGCTGGGCGCGTGAGAACTGGGACGGCAAAGTCGATCAACTGGTTCTGGTGGAGTTGCCTATCGCGGGGTCGCTTCTGGAATTGCGGCTCTCTGGGCTGGTGGACGGACTGCGCGCCGAGTTGCCGAAGATTGTGGAGACGCCGCTGGTGCGGCTGAACGGCCGCGGAAACTTCGAGCAGGTGCTCGATGTGCTGCGCAAGTATCTGCGCCGCCGCGGGCCGCGACGCACACTCGTGGGCACGGTCAACGATATCTGCGCCCTGGCCGCGCTGCGCGCATTTGAAGAGGCAGGCGCATCGCAACAGTGCGCCGTAATGGGCCAGAACGCTCTGCGCGAAGCGCGCGCGGAGTTGCGCCGGCCTGGCACGCGGCTGGTTGGATCGGTGGCATACTTTCCCGAGCGCTACGGCGACGAACTGATTCCGTTGGCGCTGAATATTCTGCAGCAAAAGCCTGCGCCTGCGGCAATCTTCGTCAAGCACCAGCTTCTGACCCCGCGCAACGTGGACCTTGTGTACCCGCTCGACGAGGCAGCAGCGAACTCCGCGCGGAAGGCAGTGAGCAGTCGCGACAATTCCGATTTGCGGAACCAGAGCGTTGCCGAAATATGACCTTCGGCACGTGCCGATCGGCATCATAAGGTGCAGGAGAGAACGATCCCAACATGATGGACCGCGGAATTACGAGAAGGGATTTCCTGGCCAGCGCCACCGCGGCTGCACTGACGTGCGGCATGCGAGCAGATGCTCTTTCCGCTGCGCCTGACGCACTGGCGGAGTTCGACTATGGCGCCGTTGAGCTTACGGGCGGGCCGCTCAAGAGTCAGTACGACCGAGTTCACGCCGCCTATCTTGCGCTCGATAACGATCGGCTGCTGAGGGTCTACCGCGAACGCGCGGGACTGCCAGCTCCGGGCAAGCCGATGGGTGGCTGGTATGGTCGCAATGGGTTCGTGCCCGGCCATTCGCTGGGCCAATACATCTCAGGGCTGGCGCGAATCGGGCGAGCGACGGGCGATCCGGCATGCGCGACAAAGGTCAGAACGCTGGTTGATGGGTTTGCGGCGACTCTTGGCCCGAAAGACCAACCCTTCGCCGCGCCGAATGCTGAGAAGGTGTGGCCGTGCTACATCCTGGATAAGCATCTTGCAGGATTAATGGATGCCTACAACCTGAGTGGTGTTTCAGAGGCGCGCGAACTGGTGCCCCGCGTGTTTCATGGGGCTTTGCCCTACATCCCCGAGCGCGGGCGTGACCGCATCGGCAGGAAGAGCCCTCCCTACGACGAGACTTATGTGCTGCCCGAATCGCTTTTCTTTGCCTATGAGTTGACCGGAGACCGCGCATTTTACGATCGCGCGATGGCGTATCTTCTGGACCGCGAGTTCTTCGATCCACTGGCCGCAGGGCAGGACGTGTTGCCAGGCCGGCACGCTTACAGTCACGTGATTGCGCTCAGTTCGGCAGGCAAAGCGCGGCTGGCGCTGGGCGAAGAGAAGTATCTGCGCGCGATGCAGAACGCGTGGAACCTGCTTGCAACGACACAGCAGTACGCGACGGGCGGCTGGGGACCGAACGAGACCTTCATTGAGCCGTACAAAGGCCAGCTTTACGCGAGCCTGCGCGCAACCAACGATCATTTCGAAACGCCCTGCGGCAGCTACGCGGCCATCAAGCTGGCGCGCTATCTGCTTTGCGCTACCGGCGATGCGCGCTACGGCGACGGGCTGGAGCGCGTCCTGTTCAACGGCATCCTCGCAGCCAAGGAACCCGGCACCGACGGCGATTATCCCTACTATTCGACATATGGCGCGGACGCGCACAAGGTTTTCTATCCGAAGAAGTGGCCGTGCTGTTCGGGAACACTGGTGGAGGGCGTCGCGGACTACGTGAAAAACATTTACTTCCGGGCCCATGATGGAGTGGTCGTGAATTTGTATGTGCCATCGCATGTGAAGTGGCTGGAGCGCGCCACTGCCGTAAGCCTGACGCAGGAAACCAACTATCCACTCGGCGAGAGCATCGCCTTGCGCGTCAATTGCTCCGCTCCGGTTGAATTTGCCATCAGGTTGCGAATTCCTGCTTGGATGCAAGCGTCGCCGCGGCTTCGCGTGAATGGAAAGCCAGTCCATGCAGACTCGCAACGAGGATTTGCCGTTGTACGCCGGCGCTGGGTTGACGGCGATGCGATCGCTTTTGAATTGCCGATGCAGTTTCGCGCCGAAGCGATC
>JAJYFA010000202.1 GCA_021790995.1 Acidobacteriota bacterium | reverse complement strand
GACAGTCTCAACGGCACAGAAGAGCCGAAGAAAGGGTGCAATATGGCAGCAGCAGGAGCGGGCGAGGTCGGACAACGGACCGGCGCCTACGATGAAAAAGCATGGATGAAGATGTACGATTTCGCCGGCAAGTCGGTGGCCATCACGGGCGGCGCCGGCATTCTGGGCAGCGATATTGCCGGCGCACTCGCCAGTTGCGGCGCACAGGTAGCGATTATCGACGTGGACGCTGCGGCAGGTAAGGCCGCGGTCGAGCGCATGGGCGAACTCGGCAAGAACGTCGCAGCCTTCCAATGCGACGTGCTGAACAAGGACAGCGTCACCAAGGTTGCCGAGGACGTAATCGCCCGGTTTGGCAAGATTGATTGCCTGGTCAATGGCGCGGGCGGCAACAAGCCTCAGGCCACAACAAGCCCCGACCTCAAGTTCTTCGATCTTCCCGCCGATGCGCTACGCTGGGTCTTCGACCTGAACATTCTCGGCACCATTCTGCCTAGCCAGGCCTTCGGAAAAGCAATGGCTGCGCAGGGTTTTGGCACCGTCCTGAACATCTCCTCGATGAACGCCTTCCGGCCCCTCACGCGCATTCCAGCCTACTCTGCGGCAAAGGCCGCGGTGAGCAATTTTACGCAGTGGCTTGCGGTGCACATCGCCCAGGAGTACTCGCCTAATATCCGTGTGAATGCGATTGCGCCGGGATTCTTCCTGACCAACCAGAACCGCTTCCTGCTACTCGACAAGGAAACCGGCGGCCTGACGGCGCGCGGCAACTCGATCATTGCGCACACACCGATGGCGCGGTTCGGGGAATCAAGAGACCTGTTCGGATCGGTGCTGTGGCTGCTCTCGCCCGCCTCGGAGTTCGTCACCGGCGTGGTGATTCCCATCGACGGGGGCTTCTCGGCCTACAGCGGCGTGTAAGAGCAAACTGGCTGCAACGGGCGCACTGACTGCTGGAGTCATTTCCAGCAGTTCGTGCGCCTCAATAGTTTGCGCATCGGGCGGGCGTCAGACTCTCTGACCGCACCATCCTGCCATCCTCCAGAGCAGGCGCAGACCTCGCGCCCCCGCCGATCAGTGATGAACTGTGACTGCGGTCACTGTTTGCCGCCGCTTATACATGGCATATTGGCCAATAAGGAAATATGGACGCCATGAACAAACTGAACTCATTCACCAAGCAGGCCCGGATGCTGAAGACTCTTGCTCATGAGTCCCGGCTGATGATTGTGGACCGCCTGAGCCATGGCGAATGTTCCGTCGGCGGACTCCGCAAGCTTGTCGGCAGCGATCTTTCAACAGTCTCGAAGCACCTTGCCCTGCTGCGCGCGCATGGGATCGTAGAAGACCGGCGCGAGGGAACAACCGTCTATTACCGGCTGCGCACGCCCTGTGTGTGTGACTTTTTTACCTGCGCGACAAAGGTTTTAAAGGACCGTTCGCGGCGAGAGTGAAGAATTGCGCGGCCGCTTGATTATCTGCGTTACTTTCGTTACCCAACTGCCAGCATGGCAGAGACGCATCAGCTCCCGGCGGGGAATGCTTTTCTGCTTCTTCAAGGAGAAAATGACCATATGATTTCCGATCCAAAGCCTACGGTAGATCAGGTCTTCGCCATGATGCGCAAGGCAATGGGTTCAATCCCATCAGCGATTGAGAAGGCAACAGAAGTCGATGAAGGGATTCTCTATGAGCATCTCCGCTCGCGGGCCTACGCAATGCCTGAGGGTGGGGCTCTCGATGATGAGACTCGCACACTGATTTATCTCGCGTCCGCGCTTGCCGCAAGCAGCACGGCCTGCATTCAGGCGATGGCCAACAAAGCAAAGATGCAAGGTATCGCGCCAGAAAAGTTAATGGAGACGGTGCGTATTGTGCGGTTTGCTCTGGCAACCAAGGTTATTGGTGACGCGGAGCCTGTTTTCGAGGCACTGCGAGGTACTAAGTGAAGCCACGTTGCGGCCCGGAAGCAGCACGATGACGCAGTCGGGTGGATTGAAATGGCGGTGATCTCGATGCATAGGAACTTCTACCGATCTTCAAAAAGGAAAATCGCTGCTCGGTTTAGGCGGATCTTCCCGGCGCTCTCGCTGGCGCTACTGGCGATCTTGTGCTGCGCGAAAGGGGCCCCGGCGCAGCAGGCCGCGCAGACGGTTGTGGAGGATCTGGAGACCGCCTATCGGCAGGCGGCGAACTCCTCGCCAATCATTGCTCAGGCCCGTGCGCAGTTGGACGCGGAGCTGGCGGGTAAACCGCTGGCCCGCTCGGCGCTGCTTCCGCACCTTAACGCGGGAGCAAGCGGAGGCATGTATACAGGGCGTGTCACGGGCTTTGGCGCGCAGACCATCTCCACGGGCTACCACTCCGATACCTTCAGCGCCAGCCTGACGGAGTCGCTCTTCGACGGCCAGAGCTTCATGGCTCTGAAGCAGGCGGATAGCAAAGTTCAGGCAAGCGAGGCAGCGCTAGCCTACGCGCAACAGGCCGTTGCGCTTGAAGTCACGCAGGCTTACTTCGGAGTGTTGCAGGCTCAGGCGAATGAACGGGTTGCCGAACAGCAGGTTGAATTGCTCAGGAGCATTCACGACCAGACCAGCACCAGCCTGAAGGTTGGGACCGGAGACATCATTACCGTCGAGGAGGCGCAAGCGCAACTGGACGCCGACAACGCCGACCTGATCGCGGCGAAGAATGCCGTCGCAGTCGCTAAGAACCAGCTGGAGCGTCTGACGCATCATCCGGCGGGAACCTTGCAGGACATCACAACGCTGAATGCAATCGATCCACAGCCGAATACAGTAGACGCCTGGGTCGCGGCGGCGCTGAAGAATCAGCCGCTTCTTCAGCAGGCACAGGCTACGCTTCATCTCTCCCAACAGCAGGTGCAGTATGCGGAGCGGGCGCGCTGGCCAACGCTGACGCTGAGCGGAGTGGGACAGCACGCAGCAGGCACATTGATTCCGCCGGTTGCCATCGACCAGTTGGGCGCACAGCTGAACCTTTCGATTCCGATCTTCCAGGGCGGACGCACGCGCGCCACGATTCACCAGGCCCAGGCGCTTGAACGCGCAAACAGGGAGAGCCTCAAGAACACGCAGGACCAGATCAAGCTGGATACGCAAACCGCATTTCTCAATCTCGAGAATAGCGTTGCGCAGTACCGGGCCGCTGAGCAGTCGGTCAACTCCGCGAAGGTATCGCTCGACGGCACGCGCAAGGGCTACGAGATCGGAAGCCGGTCGATCATCGACCTGCTGACGGCGGCGACGAACTACGCCGCCGCTCAGCGCAGCTACTACCTGGCGCTCTACATGCAACTGGTGGCGAGAACCCAGCTCAAAGCGGCTGCGGGCGTGTTGACGCCAATGGATATTGAGAACATCAACTCTCTGCTCAAGGTCAACGCCTCGCACTGAACACGAACGCGAGGTGAAGGAGTGATTCTCCATGATTTCCGTCAAAAAGCGCATTTCGATCCTGGCAATTGCGGTTCTTGCTGCCGCGGGTTTCTTCGTCTGGCACAGGCTTCACCAGAAGCGCGCGGTCAGCGGCAGCGTCACGATCTACGGCAACGTGGACATTCGCCAGGTGCAGGTTGCCTTCAACGACAGTGAGCGTATCGACAAGCTGCTCGTGGATGAAGGCAGTGTCGTGCGCACAGGGCAGCTCATCGGGCAGTTAGTGCAGCAGCGCTTCTCCGATGCCGTCGCGCAGGATCAGTCGATTGTGGCGGCAGAGCAGCAGGTGGTGACGCGATTGCATGCCGGGAGCCGGCCCGAGGAGATCGCCGAGGCGCGCGCCGAAGCGCAGGCGGCCAAAGCCGGCGTGGCCGCGGCGCAGGCCAATGTAAATAATGCGGAGCTGCTTTATCAGCGCCAGCAGACGCTGGCGAAGCAGCAGTATGTCTCGCTGCAGATTCGCGACGATGCCGAGCGCGCCTACCTGGCGCAAAAGGCAAATCTGGCCGCAGCACAACAGATTCTTGCGGGCAAGCAGCAGGCCCTGCGGCTGGCCGTGATTGGCCCGCGCAAAGAGGACATTGCCGCGGCGGAGGCAACGCTGCGGGCCGATCGCGCGGCGCTGGCTCTGGCCCAGAAGCAACTGGCCGATACCAAGCTTTATGCGCCAGCCGACGGCGTCATCCAGAACAGGATTCTCGAGCCCGGCGACATGGTCACGCCGCAAACGCCGGCCTTTACACTGGCCCTCGACAATCCCCTCTGGGTGCGCGCCTACCTTCCAGAAACGCAAATGGGCAAGGTCGCGCTCGGGATGAGCGCATGGATTGAAGTGGACAGCTTTCCCGGTCAGCGCTTTCCAGGGTGGATTGGATTCATATCGCCAGTCTCGGAGTTCACTCCCAAGAATGTAGAGACGACGGAGTTGCGTTCGCAGCTTGTCTATCGGGTACGCGTCTATGCCTGCAATCCAGACCATCGCCTGCGCCTCGGCATGCCGGCCACGGTCGTAATCCCTCTCGGCAACAATACTGCTCGTGGAATCGACGCCCATCCCTGCGAGGCAAAATGAGATGGGCGTGATCGTTGCCAACCATCTCGGCAAGTCCTTCGGCAAAGGCGCGCGGCGCAAGGATGCGCTGAAGAACGTTTCCTTCGCGATTGCCGAAGGAAGCATGACCGCGCTCATCGGTCCCGACGGCGCGGGCAAGACAACGCTGCTGCGCCTGCTTGCCGGCATCCTCCGGCCGAATGCGGGTACTCTGAGCGTGCTCGGCCATCAACTGCCGGACCAAGCCTTGCAACTCCAGGCCAAAATCGGCTATATGCCGCAGCGCTTCGGTCTCTATGAAAACCTCACGGTCGAAGAGAACCTTACGCTCTTCGCCGACCTGCACCATATTCCGGAGCAGATGCGCAGGGCGCGCTTCGATGAGTTGCTCATCATGACGGCGCTGGGCCCGTTTCGCGCCCGCCGCGCGGGCAAGCTCTCCGGCGGAATGAAGCAGAAGCTGGGCCTCGCGTGCACGCTGATTCATCCGCCGCAGGTGCTGCTTCTCGACGAGGCCAGCGTGGGCGTGGACCCGATCTCACGCCGGGAACTATGGAGTATCATCCGGCAGCAGGTCGAGCGCCAGCGAGTGACGGCGCTGCTGAGCACGGCCTATATGGATGAGGCCGAGCGCTGCGATCACGTTCTCCTTTTGCACGAGGGCGAAATTCTCGCGCAGGGAAGCCCAGCCGAACTCGTCGCGCCGATGGAGGGTCACTCCTTCCTGCTCGAAGAGCTTTCAATTGCGCCGCGCGCGCTTCAGTCTCAGGTTGCTCGGCTGCCGGGCGTGGTCGATACGGCGATCCAGGGCGACGGGCTGCGCATCGTGATGGAACGAGCCGAAGCCCCGCCTTTGCCGGCAAACCTTTCTGTCCGCGGTCCCTCGAAGCCCATGGCGGCGCGGCTCGAGGATGCGTTCGTCAGTCTGCTCTTTCGCCGTAGCCCGCATCATGCCGTTCCGTTGCCGCCGGAGGTGGAGACCGCCGGCGACGAGGCGCCAGCGGTCGAGGTCATGGATCTCTACCGCTACTTCGGCGACTTCGCCGCGGTGAAAGGTGTGAGTTTCTCCGTGCGCAGAGGAGAGATTTTCGGACTGCTCGGAGCCAACGGCGCCGGCAAGTCCACAACCTTCCGCATGTTGTGCGGTCTGCTTCCGGCCTCATCGGGAACCTTGCGCGTGGCTGGCGCCAATCTGCGCACCGGCAAAGCATCGGCGCGCGCGCGCATTGGCTATGTCTCGCAAAAGTTTTCTCTCTACGGCGCCTTGAGCGTTCTGCAGAATCTCAATTTCTTCGCGGCCGTTTACGGTCTCAGAAATCGCCGCAAACAAGACCGCATTGCATGGGCGCTCGAAGAGCTTGAGTTGAAGGACTACATCGCCATGAACGCCGCGGATCTGCCGCTCG
>JAJYFA010000201.1 GCA_021790995.1 Acidobacteriota bacterium | reverse complement strand
CCAGTGCGCATCTTCGCGGTGGGATAGGAGAGCAGCAGGCTGCGCGGCAGCAGCTCGGTATAGTGGTCAAAAGCGAAGAAGAAGTAGGGCTTGTACTTTGTGGACTGAGCCACCAGATGCGGAATCGCGATGGGCCCGCCGACCTGGAATCCAAGCTGCGTTTCCGTGTTGAACGGCGTTCCGTATTTGGTGCCGTTGACGGAATTCTCGTACTTGTTCTGGAAGGAGTTGGCATCCCAGCCGGTACGGCGGAAGTTGCTCCAGCCCATGCCGTGATACTGATCGGTACCGGAGAGAGTACTGAGGTTGACGACGCCACCGCTGGTGTGGCCATATTCCGCGTCGTAGTTGTTCGAGCTGACCGAGAATTCCTTGGTGGCAAACTGCGGCGGTGTGTAAGCGTATGTGTTGTTGGCGAATTCAGCGTCATTCGGTGCGCCGTCGATCTGGAACTCGTTCAGGTACATCAGACCGCCGTTGATCATGTACTGCGAGGTGACGGTCCACGGTTCGGTATAGATGCCCAGATTGCGAATGCGCACGCCGGGAATGTAGTTGCCCAGCAAAACAGGGTTCCCGTTGATGACGGGGAGTTCCTTGACCGTCTGGTTGGTGATGTTGAAGGCGCGCGACGCGGTTTGCGTTTCAAGCAGCGCCCCTTCGGCCGTCACCGTCACCTGCGCGCTCACCGAGGCAGGTTTCAGGACAACCGAAATGCTGCTTGCAGCGTAAGACTGCAACACGATTCCGGTCACGATCGACGGGTTCATCGACGTTGCCGAAGCTTTGAGGGAGTATGTGTCCGGTTCGAGAAACTGAAAGATGAAGGTTCCGGTCGCATCGGTCTTTGCCGGCGTTACGATGCCGGTGCTGATGCGCGTCAGTTGCAGGGTGGCTCCGGGAATCACGGCTCCGGTGCTATCCGTTACCGTAACAGTCAGTTTCGCGCGGTAGTCTTGGGCGCTCGCGCTTCTTGTAAAGAATGGGAGCGCGGCGAAGACGCACACGAGAAACGCCGTGGCGCAACGAAGAGGATGCAACCTCTTCATGTTGAATCTCTTTCGCATGTATTGCCTCCAAGTTAAAGTGCAACCTCACGCAGACGGGACCGCGATATTGATTGTTCGTAGCAGCCGGAATTGCCTATCTCCAGCCATCAAGCACAATATGGCTATTGCGATTGCTTATACAAGGTGGCGGAAGCACCAAATTTCAGTAGTACAGATGAACTATTGGTATTTTGCAGCCGACCGCTGGCGCGCACCTTCGTCCGGCGATAATCTGTAATTTGGGGGCTCCTGCAATGGCCAATCCCGTAAAGCCTATTCGCGTGATGATTGTCGACGACCATCCAGTGGTGCGGATGGGACTCAAGACCATGCTTGAGAGCGAAGACGACATCACGGTGGTGGCGATGGCCGATTCCGGCGCCGACGCCCTGCGCCAGGTCGAGGAGACCGATCCGGATGTCGTGTTGATGGACCTGCGGATGCCGGGAATGGACGGTTCGGATGCGATCGTCGAGATGCGGCGCGTGTGGCCCTCGGCGCGCATTCTGGTGCTCACGAACTATCAGGAAGACGAATCCATCTCGAAGGCCATCCAGGCCGGGGCCATGGGCTATCTTGTCAAATGCACACCGCAGGAGGAGATCGTCAAGGCCGTGCATGTACTCCATGCGCATGGCCGCTTCATCCCCGACGAGATTTCCAAGCGGCTGCTGGGAACCATCGGGCGCGATAAGCTGAGCGAGCGCGAGCTGGAAGTGCTCACTCTGGTATGCAAGGGGCTCTCCAACAAGGAGATTGCGCAGAAGCTGTTCATCAGCGACAAGACGGCCCGGAATCACGTGAGCAACTGCCTGATCAAGCTGGGCGCCACCGACCGGACCGAAGCAGCGACAACGGCCATCAAGCGCGGACTGATCCGTGTTGACGACTAAGGAATCAAATTCGCAGCCAATCAACCGACACGCAGCCACTTCATCAAGGCGCGAAGCCTTTCGGCCGTAGTGGCCAGGATTCCCGCGCGCAAGGTCGCCGGTTTCGACGAAGCCGCCACACGGACCCGTGTACCCTGGCCGGGCACGCTTGAGATCTGCAACTGGCCTGCCGCGACCCGCGCCCTTTTCCGCATGCCGAGAATGCCAAAGCCGGCCCTTGCCTGCGTCGCATCGAAGCCGCACCCGTTGTCTTCCACGATCAGTTCCACTTGCGGTTCCTGGTAGCGCAAAATCACGTTGAGTTTCGTCGGGCCGGCGTGGCTCGCGGCGTTGGTAATGGCCTCCTGGCCGATGTGCAGCAGCGAGTTGGCGAGTTGCAGATCGAGACGAAACGGAGTTCCTTCCACTGCGACCCTGATGTCGATCTGGTCTCCTGCAATCTTCCTGGCGGTATTGGCCAGCAGATCCGGAAGCTCGTTCTGGATGTCGGGGGCGGAGGCATTCAGCATGGCGATGGTGCGGCTGGCCTCCGCGTGGGACTTGCTGACCAGTTGATACGCCACATCCAACTGGTCGGCAATGGTCTTCACGTCGGCATGGTCCTTGCGCATCACGGTGCTGCGGATGCCTTGAATCTGGTAGCCCAGACCGGCGAAGCTCTGCGCCATGGTGTCGTGAATGTCATGCGCCAGCCGCTCGCGCTCCTCGGTAATAATGCCGGCCTGCCACGTCCTCATGCGGAAATAAAGGAGCTGCACCAGCAGCGCGAATGCGATGAGAAACAAAAAAAGCAAGGCCACATGTTCCGGCGTCCACCACGGAGGAGGCGCAATCACCTGAATGTCGTCGCTCGATCGCAGCAGGATGGCGAAGGGCGTGATCTCACGCGTCACTTTGCGGTTAAGCACGCAGACGCCGCGAATCCGCAACAGGCTATTGATCTCAAGCGGCGGGAGCGAACTGGAGGGCTGGTTCTCGTAGAGCGCGCTGAAGGGCTGGCCGCCTCCGATCAGCTCCAGCACCTGTTCGTTCGATCCCCACTGCCGGATTGCGGTGAGGCGGCCCTCTGTCTCGACGAACCTGGCGTCGTAAGCTCCCGATGCGGCTTGCAGCGGCGTGATGACGATAGGAGGAGTTGGCGAGCCGTTCCACAGCAGCCGCACCGTTCCATCGTTGATCGTGGAACTGTAAAGGCCGCGCTCGGCGTGCCCGGTCACCTCGACTTCGTCGCCCACATTGAGCAGGGGCATATGCGGGCTGGGCACGAAGACGCCGCCCTCCGCATCCTGCACATAAAGATCGTGATTCGCCAGCGTGACCACGCCGCGCACCGAGACGGGATGATCCTGGTTGCGCGACAGGTTTTGCAGGTCGCCGGTATGGTACAACTGGTTCGCGTGCTCATCTGCGGCAGGCAGCGACATTACGGATGTGGCGTAGGATGGGCTGAAGCGGAAGATGCGGTTGTAATCCGCCTCGCGCCTGGGAAACTCAGGATGCCCGACCACGCCGGTGTGGCTGCGAATCTCCATGTAATCGCTGAACCCAGCCGGCCTTATCCCGATGTTTCTCCATGTGCCGCCAGTGGCGAGCGAGCGCAGGCCGATGCGTCCCGCAGGCGCGCAAGAATGCTCCTCGACCGCGATCCATGCGGTCTGATTCGTGGTCAGGTTACGCGAAGATGCCGCAATCCTGCATCCAACGGCGACGACCTCAATGCGATACCAGATGCCGGCGTGCACGCCACCCGGCATCAGTACGGGCCGCGCTTCCATCCAGCCGTAATCGGACCGGCCGATAATCAACGTTCCGTCTGTTGTGCGCAGGCCGACGTAGTAGCCGTTGTAAGCGTCAACGCCTTCTTCTTCGTTCGTCGACCGGACGATGACGCCCATATCGCCGTGCGCGCCATCGAATTTCAGATCCGCCGTCAACGCGTAATTCTTCCATCTTGCCGAGCCCATCACCAGCTTTGCGCCGCGCTCGTCCGAGTTGTTGTGGACGGCTCCATTCACAACCTCCCATGCGCCGCCATAGGCGTTGTAGCCTTCGAGCTTGCCGCCCTTGAATTCGTACACATGGGTTGGAGGCGTGCTGCCGAGCCGGAGATAGATCCATCCGCACACACCACACAGCAGCGCCAGAGCAGCCGCCATCGCCAGATATCCAGCCATTCGCAAGAGCGCGGACCGACGACTCATTCCGGCACCCTCCAGTCCATATCAAGCACCTGCTGCACGGCTTCGGAATCCACGTTCTCGCGCGTAATCAATACGGGGGGAACAACCGTCTCCGGCTCGACGTGGCCTCCGGTTAGCTGTTTGTGGATGGACTCAATCGCCTGATAGCCCATTGCGTAGGTGTTCTGCGCAATCACGGAATCAATGGCGCCGGAGCGCAGGTGATACAGCAGATCGAGGTCCTGATCGCAGGCGATCAGCAGGATTTTCCCCGTCAAGCCCATATTGGACAACGCGGCGTAGGCCGCGCGCGACTGACTCACGTTGAGCGCCACAATCACCCGCAGGCGGGGATCGGCGCGGACCACCTCTTCGGCGACCTCTTCCGCCTCGGCGGAGCTGACCGAGGTCGTGAGCTTTTCTTCGAAGCGCACGCCGGGAACAAGCTTGGAAGCCGCCTGCTCAAAGGAGTTGGCGCGCGCGATGGAGCTGAGCAGATTGGGATTCAGCCCGAGAATGGCCACCGCGTCGCCCGGCTTGAGTGACTTTGCCGCTCTCTCGGCGGCCAGTCTTCCCGTGGCGGCATCGTCATTGACGACAAAGGTGAGACGGTTGCCCGGGGAAATGCCCAGCGGCGATCCAACGATGACCGTGGGAATCCCTTTATCCAGAGCCTCTTCCACGGCGCTGATCAGAACCACATCGTGATCGGGAGAGAGCACGAGCCCGGCGACATTGCGCGCAATGGCCCGGCGGACGATGCGCGCCTGCAAGGGAAAATCGTCCTCGCGGCTGGGAGCGTTCCAGTACACCTTCCAGCCAAAGGTATGGGCAGCATGAGCCGCGCCCGCGTGCTCCGACTCCCATATCTCCTGCGCCGTGGTTTCGGGCACCACGGCAATCACCCTGGGACGCGAAGCCCGCCTGTATGCAACCACAACGAACAGGAGCACGAAGAGCGAAATGGCGCACACCCACACGAAGATATTGCGCGCTGTCATGGTTCTTACCTCGCACATTATTGCATAGCTTTGCGATGCATTATGCCTCGGCTCAGATTCGTACGCGGCGCTCAGTGCTTCATCCTGCGCGACAGAGTGGTGTAAATGCACTATTGCTTTTGGGCCAAATGCACTATTGAAAACCTCGATGCAACTCGGTATTGCTTTTGAGGAGGAGGAAAATCCGATTTCCGCGCCTCCTCGTACGGTGCGGACCACGTGCATTCAATCCGTCAAGCTTACTCTTAGAAAGTTGATCCGATCCGATGAGATCCCTTTTCCGGCTTATTCCTTCACTGCCGACTCCTTACGCATTTTCCTCTCGCAAATTTCCCCAGATCCGGCGAGGCACCGCCAATGCCACAGTTGCAGGCGCCGTCCTCTTTGTGCTGGCTGCATCGCTTCTCAGCGCCACCGCAGCACCGCTGAGCGCTCAGGCTGTTTCCGGCGCGAGTCGATGGTCGCCTGAAAAGGCGCAGCAATGGTACAGCCGGCAGCCCTGGCTCGTCGGAAGCAACTACATTCCAGCCGATGCCGACAACGAACTGCAAATGTGGCAGGCAGCGACCTTCGATCCGAAAGAGATCGATAACGAACTGGGGTGGGCCCAGTCGCTCGGCATGAACACCATGCGCGTCTTCCTGCACGATCTTCTGTGGCAGCAGGATCCCGCCGGTTTCACACACAGAATCGACGTGTTTCTCGCCATTGCTTCGCGTCATCATATCCGTCCCATCTTCGTGCTCTTTGATTCGTGCTGGGATCCTTATCCAAAGCTCGGTCCGCAGCTCCCTCCT
>JAJYFA010000200.1 GCA_021790995.1 Acidobacteriota bacterium | reverse complement strand
CATGCCGTCGTTCTCTTTCGCCATCCAGAAGGGAGAATCCTCCGGCAGGGCGAGCGCGATGAAGGGTAGAAACATGATGAACGGGCTGGCCGGACAACTGTAGTGCTGAATGGCGAATTCACGATGAGGGTAGAAGCCCAGGCTGGGAATGTCGTTGTCGTAAAAATCCTCGCGCGCGGTGAACTGGAGGATCGCGCCCGAGCACAGGCGCCGCGCCCATCCGGGATCGAGCGGCGGCTCGGAGGCGAGCAGAAACGAAACCGGAAAACCGCCCGCGATCCAGAGCCGGTAGCAGATGCTGCGGGCCCACATGTTGATATAGCCGTTGCGCCCGAAGAAGCTGGTGTACGTCTGGAAGAGTTCCTGGAAGCTGCGTTCGAGGACGGCGGCGATCTCCGGGTAATGCTCGCGGCCGAAGGCCCGGCTCCAGATGGTTCCGTAGACCACGAAGAGGCTGATGGTGTAGTAGTTATAGCTCTGTTCGAGGTACCAGCCGTTGCCCGCGTGATAGGAGGCGACCCATTGCAGGTGGCTCTTCAGCAGGTCGTCGTCGATCGTGTAGCCGTTCATCTTGAGGAACGAGAGCGCGCAGATGTTGAAGACCCGCCAGTTGTTCTGCGTGGTGCGGTGATGCGCCCATTTGGAGATGGTCACGGCCATTTCGTCGCGCTGCTCCTGGGTGAAGTGCGGCCACAGCACGTCGGGCATGAGCAGCAGCGTCTTGGCGAGGCCGCCGAACTCGCAGGTGAACTGGTAGGTGGCGTCCGGCAGATCCTCGGGCATGGGCAGGCTGTTGGCGTGGCCGGGCGTGAAGGCGTTGTAAAAGTGATGGCAATAATAATCGCGCAGCTTGATGCCGCCGATCGCAACCTCGGGATCGACATGAATCAGCGGCGCGGCCAGATTGTAGGTGCGCTCCAGGGCCTCGAACTCGTGCGAACGATGCCGCCAGTCGGGAGAGTTGGGCTGGGGATAGGATTTGCCGGGAACCAGAGGAAACGCTATCGGCTGGTCGAAGGACTTCACGTGCCGGAAGGCGCGCCCGAGGACGTATTTCGCGCAGTCGATGTAGTGCTGGCGGGTCATGCCCGTCATCGGGCTCCGCTCGAAGTCGGGATTTTGAACAACATAGGCGCGGAACAGCACTGCATCGGCGTGAGAAGACGACGGATTCATTGTTTCTACCTTCGTGAGCCCGGAGAAATTAGATCCACTATTTATTTTATAACTCGAAGAATATCACACTGACCAGTGCCAAATCTTCTCCGCCTCATGCGGCGATCTTCATGCTTTCTGAGACAGAGAAGATTTGGCTGATACCTGGAGGTGATTGCACTTTGCCCTCATCTGACTGTTGTTTTCGATGTCCAGTTTCACGCGGCCGTAAACTGGCCTCGATGGCAGTGCAGGCGCAAATGGTATGGATGCCAGACTTGCACCCTGCCCCACCACCGTCAGCTATCGCCAGGGGCAGCAAACTGCGGTCGCCTCGATGCTTCCAGATCCAAATGCCCGATCTTGCGCTTTTGTGTCATGCGCCCGTTGGCGACTACCTCCGGCCAACCGGTAGCGAACCGCGAGGCTCGTCCCTGCCGCTACCGGAAAACCAGCTATGCCCGCTTTCCACCCCTTCAATCTTCCAGTCCGGAAGTCTGCTCAACTGGCCAGTGTTCCGGCGTTGGATTGCGCTCAGAAGAACATCTTGAGTGCAAGTTGAATGATGCGCGAGTCGGCCGTTTGGGCTACGTCGCCCGCTGCCGTGCCCACCGTGGAGGTAACGGTGCCGAAGGAGGTGTTGGCCAGCGTTACGTTCGGATCGGACCACTGCGGATGATTGAACAGGTTGAAGAACTCGGCGCGGAACTGGAAGCTGAAGTTCTCGTGCGAGGTCATCGGGACGAAGTTCTTGATCAGGCCCGAGTCCGCATCCCACAGGCTCGGGCCGCGCCAGTTGCCCTTACCGGAGTTTCCATAGGTTCCCAGAGCCGGCATCGCGAACATCGACGTGTTGAGCCATGCCAGGCAGTGCGTAGTATTAATCGAGCATGGGGTCGGCGTGCCTTGCTGTCCGAGCGAGCCCGATCCCACGAAGTTCGCGCGATCCAGGTTGTTCCCTGTCTGGGAGCGATCGGCTCCGGCCAGGATCGTCAGCGGATCGCCCGAAGTGAAGTTGTAGATGCCGGTCCACTGCCATCCGCCAACCAGGTTGCGCATCATGGCGCTGGATCCGGCCAGCTTGGGCAGGTTCCACACGAAAGAAGCGACGAAGTGGTGCCGATGATCGAAGACGGCGGGGCCGGTTTCGAACGCATGCTGCTGCGGGTCGTAGTACGACATGCCGGAGCCGACGCTCGA
This sequence comes from Acidobacteriota bacterium, assembly GCA_021790995.1. Classification (GTDB taxonomy): domain Bacteria; phylum Acidobacteriota; class Terriglobia; order Terriglobales; family Acidobacteriaceae; genus Telmatobacter. Next base: position 3,591 of record JAJYFA010000200.1, on the reverse strand, counting down.
TCCCATGTCCGTGATGCCGCCGTTCTCCGCCAGACCGTAGTCCATGGCCTTCGAGAAGGTGTAGTTGGCTAGCAGCGTGATCTGGTTCAGGATGTTGCCGCTGCTCGCAAACGGGCGCTTCTCCAGGTCGAGCTGTAGCGCGTTGTAGGCGTTGGCGCCGGAGTTCCGGTTCTCGTAGATGATGGCATACGGCTGGTAAGGCCGCGTCGACTGCTCCGATTCGCCCGGGGTATAGACGCCAGGGTTGATGTTCACGTCTTGGCGCAGATGCGTTCCGCGTGTGCCCACGTAAGAGACGTGGACCACCGTGTCTGGCCGCAGTTGATATTCATAAGTGATGTTCCAGTCGTAGATCTTCGGGGTCACCCAGCTGACGTTCGGCTCCAGGCTGAAAACGGTGGGGTTGGGCACGAAGGTCGCGTTCTTGGGAACGTTCGCCAGGATAAACCGCTGCGGGAAGCCGGAGACGAAGTTCGGATAATTGATCTCCGGATTCGTCAGGTTGCCGATCTGCGAGGCGCCGGTAAGGGAGTCGTACAGGTCAATGCGCAGACTGAAGGGCGCCGAGATGGCTGCGTCGTTCAGGAACAGGCCGGGCAGGCGCGAGTAGAAGAACAGGCCGCCGCCGCCGCGCAGCGACATCTTGCCCGTCCCAGTTGGATCCCAGGCAAAACCGACGCGGGGACCGAAGTTCTTGAAGTCGCCCGTTTCGCCGCGATCCGGCACGGTGAGGTTGTTGTAGGTGTCGCCGATGAAAAACAATCCGGGAGGCGCGCTGGGCACCTTCTGCGAAACAACGCCAGCGGCCCAGGCATCGGGGCGAAACTGCTCGATGCGGCCCCAGATCTCCTTCATCACCTGTTGCGGCTCGTAGCGGATTCCGTAATCAACGGTCAGCCGCGGCGAAAACTTCCACTTGTCACCGGCAAAGAAGCCCATCGGGTTCTCGCGCGAATCCGAGTAGTCACCCGAGGTCTGGCTGAACGTGTGCTGATAGCCCATCAGGAAGCTCGCCATCGCCAGTCCGGTCACGTCGTTGGTGAAGTTGAACGAAGCGTTTTCCAGATCGGTGTTGTTAATGTTCGACTGATCCAGTTCCAGATCGAAGCCAAAGTTGAAATCGTGTTTGCCCTTTGTCCAGTCGAGCACCTCGCGGATATCGCCGGAGTTACGAACGAAGATGGCATTGGTGAAGCCGCCAATGCTCATGTCGCCTGAAACCGAGAAGGCACGCATGCCGCTCTGCGCCGTGGGCAGTTGGTAGATGCTCGACCCGAATGTCCTCATGTCGGGAGTAGTGCCGCCCGGGCCGCCTTGCTGTCCGCGATTCGAGGCCGAGCGGATAATATCGAGCGTCAAATTGTTAACCATGTCTGAGTTGATGATGGACGTGTAGCCGAGCGCCCAGGTTTGAGTTTGCACGGTTGAGCCCGTGTTCGCGGTGAGAAGATCTTTGCCGTCGTACGTCGGCAGATGCGTGTAGCGGTCGATATAGAATCGGCCGAACAGGTGGTTGCCGTTCTTGAATGCCTGATCGAACCGCGCGATGTACTCGTTGAAATCCTCGTGCGCCGGCGTGCCATAGGTGACAAATCCGTTGGCCGAGGCCGAGGAGATGGGCAGCAGCTTGGTCATGTTCAGCGCCACCGGATCCAGCAGGCTTGAGGGAATCACGTTTGTAGTGGCAAAGGGCGTGTGGTTCCACGGATCGCCGGTCAGTGTGACCGTCTTGTTGCCCAGCGGGTTGTTCGCGGCGCCAGCGGTCAGGTAGTTGGTGAAGTCGCCGGTCAGGTTCTGCGCGATGGGGACATAGGCATTGGTGGAGTTGTTGATGGTGCGGATCATCGTCTTTTGCCATCCAAAGAAGATGAAGCTGCGGTTCTTGAGGATGGGACCGCCGACGGTGGCGCCAAACTGGTTGCGCTTCAGCGGATCGACACTGTTGGCAAAATAGTTGCGTGCATTGAAGGCCCGATTGCGCACAAACTCGAAGGCATCGCCGTGCCACTGGTTGGTGCCCGACTTGGTGATAACGTTGACCACGGCGCCGGCGTTGCTACCGTACTGCACGTCGAAGCTGTTGGTCTGGACGCTAAACTCCTGCACCGCGTCGGGGAACGGAAAAGGATCGTTGGTGTTGCTCATGAGATCTTCGTTGTTGGCGCCATCCAGGTTGTAGCCGATCTGGTCGGGCCGCGCCCCGTTGACCGCAATCGCCTCGGCGCCGGGGATCTGCTTCGTATCGCCCTGCAAGGTCCCGGAGTTGTTCGAAATCGCCGTCACAGCGCCCGGAACCAAAAGCGTCAGGTCGGCGGCGTTTCTACCGTTCAGCGGCAGGTCCATCACGCGCGAACGCTCAATCACCTGGCTGAGCTCCTGGCTTACCGTGTTCACCTGCGCGCTCGAGGTCTCCACCGTGATTTGCTGCGTCGCCTCGCCAAGCTGCAGATGGACGGCCATGTTCCGGATCTGGTCGGCCAGCAGTACCACGTTCTCCACGTACTGCTTGAATCCCGGCGCCTGCACGGCGACTGAATAGCCGGATGGTGGCAGCGACGGAATGTTAAAGGCTCCGCTGCCGTTGGTGGTGTCGGTACGTACCGTCCCTGTGCCTTGCTGCGTGACTGTGATCTTGGCCCCTACTACGACCGCGCCGGACGGGTCCATGACGGTTCCCATGATGGCTACATTGCCGCCCTGCGCAAATGCGCCGGCAGCAAACAGAAACACAATGATCGGTAGCACGATTCTGAAATACCGCATCTGTCGTTTGCCTCTGCTGAAAACTGTTTGCATCTTCGGTTCCTCCCATTGCACAGATTTGCGAATCAAGGTTCTTGTCTATTTTTCGTGTCGCGCATGAAACTGAACGTTGAGATCTCTAATCCAAGACCGCGGCACCCTTCTGAAGAACACATTTGTCGTTCAACTGCAACCGCAACTGTCATCATCTCTTTCTCAAAAATGCTTTTGCTGAGTGTATTGCCACATGAGCCGGGTATTACGCCTATCCCACAACCCGCAAAAACCTGCACTTAATTTGCGTAGCAAACTATATGGCTAACATTGCGCGCCTGTCAAGGGAAATCGTCGCGTCCCAGCGATTCCGGATCTGGGTGGGAGATCATGCCGAATCCGGAGTGGAGTCTTGTAGAGGTACGCCGTATATACCTCTCCCTTGAGCCACTTGCAAAATTCACTGCTCAGTCGCAGCCTTGAAAAGGCACGACTTCAGTTGTGCCAATAAAGCCAATAAGATGAGGGGGATTTAGCCCCTGAGGAAAGACCGCATCTGAACATTCTCGAATTTTGCAAGTGGCTCCCTTGGCAACGAAAACCTCGCCATCGTCGTATGTCAAATATGACTTTCCTGCTACGGCTGCGATGCCCTTGTCAGTGATGCGCACCCAATTGTCCGGTATCGCGAGGCCCCTACCGGTCGGCGCTGTCATGCCAAGCCACTATGTCAAACTGAGCAGCCCGACTCGCCTTCGGCGAGTTGCGGATGGAATGAACGGGGATCGAGGGACGTTAAGCTGGAGTCACTGCGGGTTGCGAAAGTAGGCCGGCTGCGTCATTGGTGCGTTTGAG
>JAJYFA010000037.1 GCA_021790995.1 Acidobacteriota bacterium | reverse complement strand
TTCCGATCTGCCACCTGCGCGGCTGCGGCAAAAGTCTTCGGCTGCCGCGCTGAAGAGGTGTTTCCGTCGTCGACGGGAATCATCGGCGTCCCGCTGCCTGCGGAGAAGATCGCCGCCGTGCTGACCGATCTTGCCGCATCGATGGCGTCCGATCCGAGCCACTTTCACGATGCCGCGCACGCGATTCTCACCACTGACACAGTGGACAAGATTGCATTCTCGCAGTTCACCGCGCAGGGCCGCGAGGTGCGCATTGCCGCCTTCGGCAAAGGCTCCGGCATGATACATCCGCAACTCGTGCCGCACGCGACAATGCTTGTCTACGTGCTGACCGATGCGGCAATCGAACCCGCCGATCTGAATTCCTATCTGCGCCCCGCGGTTGAGGTCAGCTTCAATCGCATCTCCGTGGACGGCGACACCTCAACCAACGACACGGTTCTGCTGCTGGCTTCGGGCGCCAGCGGCGTGCGCATCGGCGCCGGCGATCCAGCTTTCGCATCCGCGCTCACGCAGGTCTGCACTTCGCTCGCGCGTCAGGTGGTTGCCGACGGAGAAGGACTCTCGCACGTGGTGGAACTACGCATTGAAGGCGCAGCCAGCGACGCCGATGCGCTGCGCGTGGCCAAGGCCATTGCGCATTCACCGCTGGTGAAAACAGCGTGGGCGGGCTGCGACCCAAACTGGGGGCGGCTGGCCGCGGCCATCGGCTATTCCGGCGCGGCGATCGATCCCAACCGCATCGACATCGACTTTGGTGAACTGCCCATCTGCCGCGACGGCGGCCGCGCTCCAGCGTTCGACGAATCCGCGGCTCATGCCTACATCTCGCAGCGCGAATTCTCGATCTCGATTCGCTTGCACCAGGGCTCCGGCGCGTGCGTCTTCTGGACCACCGACCTGACGCACCAGTACATCCACATCAATGCGGATTACTCCACGTAGATCCCCTGTTAATACAGGTGGAAATCAACCTGAACCGTAATCATCACCGGAACGGGAGTCCTGCCGTCTTTCATGGCCGGCTTGAACTTCCACTTGCGCACGGCCTCCACGGCCTTTTCGTCGAGTCCCATGCCAAGGGCGCGAACCACACGGATGTTCCGCGGATTACCCTGCGCATCCACAATGAGCGACAGCAGGCAAACTCCCTGGTATTTGGCGCGCCGCGCCTCGTCAGAGAACTCGGCGTCAGGCTGATAGATAGGAATCGGCGCAGCGACTCTGCCGCCCACCTGGTAGACGCCGCCGCCTGTGTTGCCGCCGGATCCCGGGCCGTATCCATTGCCGTAGCCGGAGCCCAGGCCACCGCCTGAGCCGGTTCCCATGCCTGCTCCGTTGCCCGTTCCCGCCGAAGCCAATTGCACATTGCTTGAGGTGTGCAGCCCGATCATCGGCATATTATTGTCGGGCAGTTGAATGTCCTTCTGAACGTTAATCGCCGGCGGCTCCGGAAGCTTGGGGTGTTCAATGAGCTCCGGCTGCGGAGGCGTAATCGGAACCTTTGCCCGCTCCGGAAGCTTGCCCTTGTTGGCTTCGATGGGACTGCGGTCGCCGCCGCCGCCACCGCCGCCTGCCTGGATTTTTGCCTTGGGCGCGACATAGTCGCCAACATCGATGTTGGTGGCCATCAGTTGCGGCTTCACCGTCTCAATCACCTTCTTGCCAACAAAAAAAAGAATAATGAGCAGAATCGTGATATTGAGGGTGGTAGAGATGCCGATGGCCCATGGGTTGGGCTTGACTGCCATCCGGTCGGGAACCGGGATCGGCTGCGATGTCAGCTCAAGAGGCGGCAGCTTGACCGGGAAAAACACGTCCCGGATGCTCTCCCACAGGCCCACCCAGACAGGCTTCTCCTCGAAAGCTCTGCCCAAGAAGGCGTCCAGCTCATGGCCGACCTCAAGCTCCGCCCTTGTCTGGTCGTTCTTTTTTTCCGGTGTCATGTGTGTCGATGATTTGCCTTGATTGCCGCCAGCTGGGCTGCCGTTCCCTGCCTGGACGCGAACGCGCGCGCGTGGCCGGATCACTCATTCATTATGCTTTACCGCGCCCTTGCTTGTCTTGCGCCGGCAACTGATCTCCGGCAGGTCCAACCTCCAGAATTCTGCATCCGCTGGCTTAAACTCTTCCATTAACAATAGACGCTTGAAACGCGAAGTTTGTTACCTGAAAAATCTCTACGTGCCATTTACACTGATAGATGAACAACTTCGCACCTTTGAACGGAGTCACGATGTCTTCTGCGCCGGAGTTGAAGGCGACGCTTACATTACCTCAAACCGCCTTCCCGATGAAAGCCAATCTGCCCCAGAATGAGCCGCTTCGGCTCGCTCGCTGGGCCTCGCTCCGGCTCTACGAGGAGCTGCGCAAGGCCGGTCAGGGCCGACCCGTCTACCTGCTCCATGATGGCCCTCCCTACGCCAACGGGCCCATCCATCTGGGCCACGCCCTGAACAAGGGCCTGAAAGACTTTGTCGTCAAGTCGAAGACCATGGCGGGCTACGACGCTCCCTACGTGCCCGGCTACGACTGCCACGGACTGCCCATCGAGATCAAGGTCGACGAAAAACTGGGCCACAAGAAACTCACCATGCCCGCCCCCGAGGTGCTTGAGGCTTGCCGCGCCTACGCGCAAAAGTATGTGAACCTGCAAACCGAGCAGTTCGAGCGCATCGGCTGCTTTGGACGCTGGAACGAGCCCTACCGAACCATGGCGCGCCCCTACGAAGCCCGGACGCTCGAAGCGTTTTACGGCTTCCTTGAGAAGGGCTTTGTCTACCGCGGCCTCAAGCCGGTCTACTGGTGCATCCACGACCGCACGGCGCTGGCAGAAGCCGAAGTCGAATATGCAAATCACATCAGCCCATCGATCTACGTGCGTTACGCGATGCTCGATGACGGCGCCTCGCAGGACGAGCAGATCCATCGTCTGCTCAAAGGCCACCGTGTGTGGACCATCATCTGGACCACCACCCCATGGACGCTGCCCGCTTCGATGGCCGTGGCCTTCCATCCCGATTTCGACTACGTGGCGCTCAAGCAGGGCGAAGACGTGTACATCGTCGCGGCAGAGTTGGCCGAAAGTGTCAAAACGGCGTGCAAGTTGCAGGATGCCGTCGAAATCGATCGCTTCAAGGGCGCAAAGCTGGAGCGCCTGAACTTCCAGCACCCGTTCCTCGAAAGAAAAATCCTCGGTGTGCTCGCCACCTATGTCACTGCCGACACCGGAACCGGCGCAGTGCACACCGCACCCTCGCACGGCGCCGACGACTTCTCGACCGGCCAAAAGTACGGCATCGACGCCACCAGCCGCGTCGACGCCGCCGGACACATTCACGTCGATCCAGAAGCCTGGCCGTTTGAGAAACCTCCGGCCTTCGATGGGCTCAAGGTGTGGGCCGCAAATCCCGTCATCCTGGCCCTGCTCGAAGAACGCCGCGCGCTGATGGGATCGGCAGATCTCGACCACTCCTACCCGCATTGCTGGCGCTGCCACCACCCCGTCATCTTCCGCGCCACCGAGCAGTGGTTCATCTCTCTTGAAACTCCCGTCCAAAACGAGGGAAAAACATTCCGGCAGCTCGCGATCGAGGAGATCGACAAAGTCACCTGGGATCCGGCCTGGGGCAAAGAGCGCATCACCAACATGATCGCCACGCGCCCCGACTGGTGCATCAGCCGTCAGCGCATCTGGGGCGTGCCGATCGCCGTCTTCCTATGCGAAAGCTGCAACCAGCCGATCATTGATGCGGAGTTAAACAAAAGGGTCGTCGAGCTTTTTGAAAAGGAGGGCGCCGAAGCCTGGCACACAACCGACGCAGCGAAGCTGCTGCCCGAAGGCGCCCGGTGCAAGCACTGCGGTGGCACAACCTTCCGCAAAGAGACGGATATTCTCGATGTCTGGTTCGATTCGGGCGTGAGCTGGTTTGCGGTGTGCGAATCCGATCCCGACCTCCGCGCCGCGTACAAGTCGTTCCAGAACGAGAACGGCACGAAGTGCCTCTATCTTGAAGGCGGCGATCAGCACCGCGGCTGGTTCCACTCCTCGCTGCTCACCTCAGTGGCGCTGCGCGGCCGCGCGCCCTATTCGCACGTGGCTACGGCCGGCTGGACGCTCGACGAGCAGGGCCGCGCCATGTCGAAATCGCTGGGCAACGGCGTCGATCCCGTCGACATCGCCAACCGCATGGGCGGCGAGATCGTGCGCCTCTGGGTGGCTTCAGTCGACTTCCGCGAAGATATGGCGGCCAGCGAAAACCTGATGCACCGCTGCGCCGAACTCTACAAAAAGCTGCGCAACACCTTCCGGTTCCTGCTGGGGAATTTGCAGCACTCACTGCCGGTTTTCGGAATAGCAGGTCAATTCGATCCATCGCGCGACCGCGTAGCCGAGAGCGAACTTCTGCCGCTCGACCGCTACATGCTGGCCCGCACGCGCGACCTTGCCGAAAAGATCGCCGGACCTGACGGAAAATCGGGATGGTACGGAGCCTTCGAGTTTCATCGCGTCTACCAGGCCGTCAACGAGTTCGCCATTGTGGACCTCAGCGCGTTCTATCTCGACGTGCTCAAGGACCGCATGTACACCTTTGCGCCCACCAGCCACGCACGCCGTTCGGCGCAGACCGTGCTGTGGCAGATCACCGAAGCGCTGGTACGGCTGGTGGCGCCCATCCTCACCTTCACCGCCGACGAAGTCTGGGAGTATCTGCCAAAGGCCGAAGGCCGCCCGGTTTCGGTGCATCTGGCGCAGTTCCCCAAGCCCGAAGAGATATTCTCTGAAGATCCTGCGCCACTGATCGAAGAGTGGAAACGGATCTTCGTCGCGCGTGATGCGGCTTTGGTGTTGCTTGAGAACGAGCGCCAGGCAAAGCTGATCGGCAAGAGTCTTGAGGCGCAACTGAAGATTACAGCTTCAGGGGATTTTCTAAGCATCCTTCAGCGATACAAAGACGGTCTCAAAGAGATCTTCAACGTATCGAATGTCACGATTTTAGAGGGTCCGGAGTCAATCGTTCCGCTGCCTGCCACCGGCCACAAGTGCGCCCGCTGCTGGAATTTCATGCCGGAAGTCTCCGACTATGGCATCTGGACAAACGTCTGCACGCGCTGCCAGTCGGCCCTGAAGGAGATGGGCATCGCCCCACCGATGGAGACTCGCGCATGAATTGGCTTGAAAACTGGCCCCGGCCGCGCCATCTGCCCTGGCTGCTGCTTGTCTCGGCTGCGGTCTTCGCCGCCGACCGCCTGACGAAAATATGGGTCTCGCAACACGTCCGCTTCGGCGGCGCGATTCCCATCGTCAACCACTTCCTCCGCATCACGCACTGGACCAACGAAGGCGCTGCCTTCTCCATGTTTGCCGACACAGCCTCGCCCCACATCGTGCGCTGGGGACTGATTGTCTTCACTCTCATTGCCGCTCTCGGCGTCTTCATTGCGCTGCTGCGGCTGGGCAACCGCATCACCCTCACCACCATCGCGCTGGCGCTGATTCTGGGCGGAGCCCTCGGCAACGTACACGACCGCATCGCCTACGGCGCGGTTGTGGACTTCATCGAGGTGCACATCTTCGGCTATCACTGGCCCGACTTCAACCTTGCCGACTCCTCGATCGTCATCGGGGCCTGCCTCCTGTTTCTGGACTCCCTGCGCCCGCAGCGCAAGACTGTCTCCTGACGAATTCACCACAGCGCCACCCTTCTCGCGCTCCGTGCGAATTGAGACGAAATCCTGCTGGAAAGCGCACGTGCAACTTTGCCCGGTATAATTGGTCGGACCACTTTGACATTCCCGGAGTCGCGCTGAATGCCCTATCAAGATGCTGCCATGCACCGTTCCACACCGGATTCTGCGCCCGACGGGCGAATGAGCTACGAGCGCTGGGTGATCTGCGCTCTCCTGTTTTTCGCCACCGTGATCGCCTACGTCGATCGCGCCGTGATCGCGAATCTCAAGAACACTCTTGAAGCTGTCATTCCCGGCCTGAATGACTACAAGTACGGCATCATCACCGTGGCGTTTCAGTTAGCCTACGCCATCGCCATGCTGGTCGCCGGTGGACTCACCGACAAGCTCGGCACCCGCAAGGCCTTCGCCATCGCCATCTGCCTGTGGAGCGTTGCGGCCATGCTGCCCGGCGCGGCCTTCTCTGTCGCATCCTTCGCCCTGGCGATGTTCCTGCTGGGCCTCGGCGAGGCCGCAAACTTCCCTGCCTGTATCAAGACCGTGGCCGAGTGGTTCCCCAAACGCGAGCGCGCGCTCGCCACCGGAATCTTCAACTCCGGCGCCAACGTCGGCAACATGATCGCGCCGCCCATCGTAGCCGTGCTCGTCGGTCTTTTCAGCGGCATAAGCTGGTTCGGTCCGGCGCGGGCCTGGCGTGGCTGCTTCATCGTGGCCGGTTTGATGGGTTTTGTCTGGCTTGCATTCTGGCTGCTGATCTATCGCCGCCCTGAAGACCACCCTCGCATCTCCAAATCTGAACTCGCCCTCATTCTCAGTGACCCCGGCGAAAAGATCAAAAAGGTGCCCTGGGCGCACGTCCTCCCGTGCAAGGAAACCTGGGCCTTCGCCATTGCCAAGTTCCTCACCGATCCCATCTGGTGGTTCTATCTCTTCTGGATTCCGGGCTTCATCCAGACCACATTCCATCTGACCCTTGCGCAAAGCAAGACTCCGGTCATGCTCGCCTATGCCATTTCAATCATCGGCAGCGTGGGCGGCGGCCAGATTTCTTCAACGCTGATTGCGCACGGAAAGACTGCCAATGTGGGCCGCAAAGTCGCCATGCTGATCTGCGTTCTCTGCATCGTCCCCATCTTCGCCGTGCCTTACATTCACAGCCTCTGGGTGGTTGTGGCACTGCTGGGTCTGGCCACTGCGGGCCACCAGGGATGGTCGGCAAACGTGTTTACCCTGCCCTCCGACATGTTCCCCAAGGTTGCGGTCGCCAGCGTCACCGGCATCGGCGGCATGGCAGGCGCCTTCGGCGGCGTGCTGCTGCTCTATAGCGCAGGCGCGATTGTTGAGAAAACGCACAGCTTCGTTACCCTGTTCATCATCGCGTGCCTTGCCTATCCGCTGGCTCTGCTCGTTGTTCATACCCTCGCGCCCAGACTCTCGCCGGCCAAGTTGGCGCAGTCTGAGTAACAAGCTGCGCCGCCAGCGCGCATGTATCATGCCGATGGCTCGCCTGCTGCGCAGAAACTCCGCGCAGGTCAGAATCGCGAGGCCGCACATCGTTTCCGCAGCCCTGAGCGGAGTCGAACTGCGCCAGATTGACTCCGAAGTCCCGTAGCGGCGCAAGGCTCATCCACCACCCGGTAATCTGGGAGCGCGCCGAACTCTACGCGCTAACATAGTGATAAACGGCGGCACACGCGCGCCTTACACACCATGCCCACCAAGAAAAAATCCGCAAAGCTGCTGCGCTGCCCAACCTGCAGAACGCTGGTCCGCGCCACCGACGACGACTTCCCTTTCTGCAGCGACCGCTGCCGCAAGATCGATCTCGGTAAGTGGGCCTCCGGAGTCTACAAGATCAGCTCTCCCGTCATCGACCCCGAAGTCCTCGAAGACCTCGGTCTGGGCGGCACAAGCCGTGACGGAGGCATGGATGAGTACTGACGGCCCCGTTTCAGTCACTTCGTTTCGGCGGGCATCTCCAGTAAAGAATGCGAGGTCCATGTGAGTCCGGACTCTGAAACTGCAATCAAAGGGAAGAAAACCCTCTGGGCCTGGACCGTCGCCACCTTTTTTGGCGCTGGCCTCGGTAAGCCCGGTCCCGGCACCTGGGGCTCGGTCGCCGCCGTGCTTCTCTGGGCCGCCTGGGCGCACTTCGCGCACCCCGCGCCGCACGCGCTCCTCATCGCTCTTCTCGCCGCCATCGCCGCCACCATGGCGCTCGGCGTTCCCGCGGCCAGCATCGTCGAGCGCGAAGCCGGCCGCACCGATCCCGGCTTTGTCGTCATCGACGAAGTCATCGGCCAGTGGATCGCGCTTGTTCTGAGTCCCGTCGACTGGCGTCACGGCCTCATCGCTCTCGCGCTCTTCCGTCTCTTCGACATCACCAAGCCATTCCCCGTGCGCCGTTTCGAACGCCTTCCCGCCGGATGGGGCATCGTCTTCGACGACGTGGCTGCCGGCCTGTATGCTTTGGTTGTAGCCTTACTTGTTCGCCATTGGATGTGATTCGCCATGCCTCGCAGCTCTCCGCAACCCGATTCCCCCTCCCTGCCGCTGCCGCGCGTCGACGACGTCGTTCCGGCTGCGGCTTTGCCACAGGGCGAGGTGGAACTCTCCGGCATCCATCTCGGCCCGCACGAGTTTGGCGTGCCCGCGGTCTATGTCGATGGCGATCGCGCCCATTTGCTCATGAGCCGGCCCGCGCGCCTGGCCTTCCGTGTCCCCGCTTCGGCCTCCACGGGAATGATTGAAGTGCGCACTCCAGCCGGCGTCGCCAATGCCGGCGCACTACATGTAGCCCGCAAGCTTGCCGAGGATCTTCATCCCGTCACCAATCCTGCCGTCAGCCGCTCCGGCATGATCTATACCACCATCTCCGGTCCGCGCGGCAAAATGACCCCCGTCTCCGTCATGCGCATCAGTGCCGACGGCCGCACCACGCCCTTCGTCACCGGTCTGCTGAACGCCACTGGCCTCGCCTTCAGTCCCGCAGGAGACCTCTACGTCACCTCGCGTGCCGAAGGCAACGTCTATCGCGTCGACGCCGCCGGCGAATTCACAAAGTACGTCGAGGGTATGGGCGTTGCCACCGGCGCAGTCTTCGACATCGAAGGAAACCTCTTCGTCGGCGACCGCAGCGGCACCATCTTCAAGATCAATCCCGAGCGGCAGATCTTTGTCCACGCCACGCTTGAGCCCAGCGTCTCAGCCTATCACCTCGCCGTTAACGCCGAAGGAACGCTTTTCATCACCGCGCCCACGCTCTCGTCGAACGAAGCCATCTGGGCCATCGAGCCCAACGGCGACATGCGCGTCTGGTATCGCGGCCTCGGCCGTCCGCAGGGACTCGCCCTCGCGCACAATGGCGACATCTACCTCGCCGCCTGTCTGCATGGCCGCCACGGTCTGGTGCGCATCACGCCGCACGGCGAAGCCTCGCTCATCGTCGCCGGAGACAACCTGGTCGGCATCGCATTCTCCCCGCTCGGCGCCGCTATCCTCGCTACCAACGAGGCCGTTTATCATGTGGACTTGGGAGTAGAAGGGCTGAATCTGTTTTAGGTTTCAGACTTCAGGTTTCAGATGAGCCCCCACTGAAACCTGACCCCTGTTTTTATGAAAGCTGAAATCATTGCCGTTGGTTCCGAGATGCTCACTCCGTTCCGCCAGGATACGAACTCACTCCACGTCACGGAGAAGCTCAATGCCCTCGGCGTTACCGTCAACTTTAAAACCATCGTCGGCGACCGCCAGAGAGATCTCGTCAGCGCCATCCGCACCGCCCTTGGCCGCGTCGATATTCTCATCCTCATGGGCGGCCTCGGCCCCACTGAAGACGATCTCACCCGCGAAGCCGTCGCCGAATCTCTCTCGCTCACCCTGCGCCGCGACGCCGCGCAGGTGGCCGCGCTCCATGCCCGCGCCGCCTCGTGGCGCATCCCCATGCCGGAAAACAACCTCAAGCAGGCCGACGTGATCGCGGGCGCCACGGTGCTGCCCAATCCCAACGGCAGCGCCCCCGGCCAGTGGCTCGACATCACCTTCGGCGGCTATCGCAAGCTTATCGCCCTGCTGCCCGGCCCACCTCGCGAGTGCCGCCCGCTCTTCGACGCCGAATGCCTGCCCCGCCTCAAATTCATCGTCCCCCCCCGCACCATCGCCGTGCGCACGCTCAAAGCGGCCATGATTCCCGAGTCGCAGGCCGACAAGCTCCTCGCGCCCATCTACACCACCTACACTGACGTTGAAACCACACTCCTGGCCCACACCGGCGACTTGCAGATCACGCTCATCTGTTCCAAACCCGATGCCGACACCGCCTGGAAGCGCGTCGACGAGCTGGCCAGCCGCATCGAGGAGGCGCTCGAAGACTGGCTCTACTCCTCCGACGGCGATTCGCTTGAGCAGATTGTGCTTTACTATCTCGGCCTCCGCCAGGCCACGCTCGCCGTTGCCGAAAGCTGCACCGGCGGCCTCCTCGCGCAGCGCATCACCAGTGTTCCCGGCGCATCGCGCTCATTTCTCGGCGGCATCGTCGTCTACTCAAATGAGATGAAGACCCAGTTCGCCGGCGTTCCCATGGAACTTATCGCCGAGTACGGCGCCGTCTCCGCCGAGGTCGCCAAAGCGCTCGCCGAGGGCATTCGCTCTCGCACAGGGGCCACAGTCGGCGCCAGCATCACCGGCATCGCCGGCCCCACCGGCGCTACTGACACCAAGCCCGTCGGCCTGGTGCACATCGCCGTCTGCGATCCACAGGGTTGCGACGCCGTCGAACGCACCTTCCGCGGCGACCGCCGGCACATCCGCGAATGGGCCGCCCAACTGGCCCTCGACATGATCCGCCGCCGCCTGATGTAAACCCCGCTCTTGCGCGCCTCTAACCGCTGCCATTCCAACTTCTGCAACTATTTGGCAACCTGTTTCGTCTAAAATATATCTTGCCTGCGCAAGAATGTCCGCGTTGTGGAAATTCGCACTTTGGTCGGCCAGTCCACCCTGAACTCCCGCGCAAAGAACAGGACAGAAATGCCTGTCGTGATGGGACTCACCGCCTATCCTGGCTGGGTAGCCGTTCCTCTGCGCGCATTTTTCATATGAGAAAATATTGCTGAGAAATCGAATATTTCAGGCCTGATATTCGAGAAGAAGAAAACAATGGATCAGCCGTCGTCTTTTTCGCATTCCGCCCCCGGGCAGTCACCCTCCGACTCTGTAAAAAAACGCCGCCACCGCTGGATCTGGGTGGTCGTTCTGCTGCTGTTCGGGCTGCTTTTTTTCTGGGTTTACCGCCAGCACAACGCAGGCGCCGCGGCAGGCGGCGGCACGCAAGGCAACAACCGCCGCGGCGCCATGGCCGGTCCCGTGCCCATCACTCTGGCTGGCGCCACAAAAGGTAGCATCGGCGTCTATCTCGACGCCATCGGCACCGTCACCCCCGTTTATACCGATACCATCACCGCCGAGGTCACCGGCGTGATTACGGCAGTGCACTATCGCGAGGGACAGATGGTGCGCAAAGGCGATCCTCTCATCGACATCGATGACCGGCCCTATACCGCGCAGCTCCTTCAGGCCCAGGGCGCGCTCGATCGCGACAAGAACATGCTCGCCGAAGCGCAGATGGACCTGAAGCGTTACCAAGATGCATGGGCCAAGAATGCCATCCCGCGCCAGACCCTCGAAGACCAGGAAAAGATGGTGCTGCAAAACCAGGGAACGGTGAAGAACGACGAGGGCGCCGTGCAGTTTGACAAGGTGCAGGTGGAGTTCTGCCATATTACCTCGCCGATTACCGGCCGCGTGGGGCTGCGCCTCGTTGATCCCGGCAATCTTGTGACCGCCAACTCAACCACGCCGCTTGCCGTCGTCGCCCAGATTCAACCCATCACCGTGATCTTCATTCTGGCTGAAGACAATCTGCCGCAGGTTCTCGACCAGATGCGAGCCGGCAGAACGCTCACTGTCGAAGCCTACGACCGCACCAACACCCGACTGCTTGCCAAAGGCCGGCTCATCACCGTCGACAACCAAATCGACACTACTACGGGAACCGTCAAACTGCGCGCGCAATTCGACAACGCCGATGGCGAGCTCTTCCCTAACGAGTTCGTCAACACGCACCTGCTCGTCAAGACGCTCAACGATCAGACTCTGGTCCCGTCGTCGGCCATCCAGCACAACGGCTCCACGGACTTCGTCTACCTCATTCAAGGACTCGCGCCCAACACCGCTGGCGGCTCCGCCGGCAACGGGGGCCAGGGCGAGCACATGCGTGGAAACGGCTGGAGCAATCTGCCCACGGGCAAGGCCATCATGCGTACCGTGAAGTCCGGAATCTCCAATCAAGGCAAGACGGTGGTCCTCTCCGGCCTCAATCCCGGCGATGTCGTCGCCGACTCAAGCTTCCAGAAGTTGATCGACGGCTCGCCAGTTGTTCAATCTCCCGTGACCATACCGGCCACATCCGCTGATACCACCGAGGCCGCTCCATGAGTCCGTCCCGCCCATTCATCCTGCGGCCGGTGGCCACTTCGCTGCTGATGTTCGCAATTCTTCTTGTGGGCTTCGTCGCATTCACGCAGTTGCCGGTCTCGGCGTTGCCCCAGGTTGATTATCCGACGATCCAGGTGCTCACCTTCTATCCCGGAGCCAGCCCCGACGTTGTGGCCACCACGATTACTGCGCCCCTGGAGCGGCAGTTCGGCGAGATGCAGGGCCTGAGCCAGATGACTTCGACCAGCGCCGACGGCGTGTCGGTCATCGTTCTGCAATTCAGTCTCTCGCTCGGCCTCGATGTCGCCGAGGAAGAAGTGCAATCGGCCATTAACGCCGGTCAGACGTTCCTGCCCTCCGATCTGCCGGTTCCGCCGGTTTATAACAAAACCAACCCCGCCGACGCACCCATCCTCACCTTCGCCATCAGCTCCAACACTGTTCCCTTGTCTGAAGTCGAGGATATGGTGGACACGCGCCTGGCGCCCAAGCTCTCGCAGATGAACGGCGTCGGCCTGGTCAGCATCAGCGGCGGCCAGAAACCCGCCGTGCGCGTCCAGGTGAATCCCGTTCAGCTTTCCGCCTACGGCCTCAACATGGAGGACGTGCGCACGGCTCTCACCCAGACCAGCGTCAACTCCGCAAAAGGCAACTTCGATGGGCCGCGCCAGGACTATCAGATCGACGCCAACGACCAGATCTCCACCGCCGACGACTACAAAAACGTCGTCATCGCCTACTCGAACGGCGCGCCTGTCTTCGTCAAAGACGTCGCCAACGTCATCAACGGCGTGGAAAACTCCAAGCAGGCCGCCTGGATGGGCCAGGCCAACGGACCTTCCGGCCCCACGATCACACCCGCCATCATTCTCAACATTCAGCGCCAGCCCGGCGCCAACACCATCACCGTCGTCAACGCTATCCGCAAGGTTTTGCCCCAGCTCGAAGCCACCCTCCCCGCCTCGATCAAAGTGACGACCATGACCGACATGACCACCAGCATTCAAGCCTCGGTCCACGACGTGGAGTTCGAGCTGATGCTCACCGTCGGGCTGGTCGTCATGGTCATCTTCCTCTTCCTGCGCAGCCTGCGCGCCACCATCATCCCCAGCGTGGCTGTGCCGCTTTCGCTCATCGGCACCTTTGCCGTCATGTACCTGCTCGACTACTCGCTCGACAACCTCTCGCTGATGGCGCTCACCATCTCCACCGGCTTCGTCGTCGACGACGCCATCGTGATGATCGAGAACATCAGCCGCTTCCTCGAAGAGGGAATGCCGCCGCTCGAAGCTGCGCTCACCGGCGCCGGCCAGATCGGTTTCACCATCGTTTCGCTCACGGTCTCGCTGGTCGCCGTGCTCATTCCGCTGCTCTTCATGGGCGACGTTGTCGGCCGCCTCTTCCGCGAATTCGCCGTCACGCTGGCCGTCACGATTGTCATCTCCGCCGTGGTCTCGCTGACGCTCACGCCCATGATGTGCTCGCGCATCCTTCACCACGATCCCAAGGAAAAGCAGACCCGCTTTTATCGCTGGTCCGAACACGTCTTCAACAGCCTGATTGCCTTTTACGGGCGCACCCTGCGCGTCGTGCTGCGCTATCAAACCATCACCCTGCTTGTGGCCGCCGCAACCCTGGTGCTCACCGTCGTCCTCTACATCGACATTCCCAAGGGCTTCTTCCCGGTGCAGGATACCGGCGTCATTCAGGGCATCTCCCAGGCTTCGCAATCCACCTCCTTCGACGCCATGAGTGAAAAGCAGCGCGAGCTGGCCAGCATCATCCTCCGCGATCCGGCCGTGGAGAGCCTGTCCTCGTTCATTGGCGCCGACGGCATCAACACCACGCTCAACAGCGGCCGCATCTCCATCAACCTCAAGCCCATCGACCAGCGCATCGGCGCCTCCGACGTCATCCGCCGCCTGCAACGCAGTCTCGCGCAGGTCCAGGGCGTTCATCTCTACATGCAGCCCGTGCAGGACATCACGGTCGACGACCGCGTCAGCCGCACGCAGTACCAGTACACGCTCGAAGATCCCGACACCGACGAGCTGAACGAGTGGACCAACAGGTTTGTCGCACAACTGAAGAAGCTACCCGAGTTTGAAGATGTAGCCACCGATCAGCAGACCGGCGCCAGAGCGGTTCAGCTCGAAATCGACCGCGTCACCGCCTCGCGCCTCGGCATCGCGCCCACCACCATCGACAACACGCTCTACGACGCCTACGGTCAGCGCCAGATCAGCACGCTCTACACGCAGTCCAACCAGTATCACGTCGTGCTCGAAACCGCGCCCGAGTGGCAGAAGAATCCTGCCAACCTCGGCGACCTCTACATCCAGACCAACGCCTCATCGGGCGCCGCCGGAGCCGGCGCAGCCACATCGTACTCAGCCTCCGCCTCTGCCTCGGCAGGCTCGAACGCGCTCACCGCTCCCGTGCGCTACACCCCGTCCTCGCAAGTCCTTAACGCTCCATCCACAGTCATCGCCGGAACCACCAGCATTGGAACGCCCAATACGGCCACCGCCTCCGTCGGCGCCAATGCCATCCCGCTCAGCGCCTTCACCCGGATGCACGCCACCACCGAGGCGCTTTCCATCAACCATCAGGGGCAGTTCCCCTCTGTCACCGTCTCCTTCAATCTCGCGCCCCGCGCCTCGCTCGGCACAGCCATCAGCGATGTCGAACAGGTGGTCAAAGACCTGCACTTCCCCGCCAGCATGCAATCCGACTTTCAGGGCACTGCGGCATCCTTCCGCAACTCGCTCTCCAACGAAGCCCTCCTCATCCTCGCCGCGCTCGTCACGGTCTACATCGTCCTCGGCGTCCTCTATGAGAGCTTCATCCATCCCATCACGATTCTCTCCACGCTGCCCTCGGCCGGCGTCGGCGCGCTGCTCGCGCTCATGCTCTTTCACCAGGATCTGAGCGTCATAGGCATTATCGGCATCATTCTGCTCATCGGCATCGTCAAGAAAAACGGCATCATGATCGTCGACTTCGCTCTCGAAGCCGAGCGCAAGCAGGGACTCGACTCGACCGAGGCGATCTTCCAGGCCAGCCTGCTGCGCTTCCGGCCCATCATGATGACCACCATGGCAGCCCTGCTGGGCGGCATTCCCCTCGCCGTCGGCACCGGCCTCGGCTCTGAGCTCCGCCGCCCGCTCGGCATCGCCATGGTCGGCGGCCTGCTCCTCAGCCAGGTCCTCACCCTCTACACCACGCCGGTCATTTACATCTTCTTCGATCGCATTGGCCAGCGCATCATGGGCCACAGCCTCTCCCAGAATCCGCTCGACAGTGAACTGCCCCCGGGCGCGGAGAATGCATGAACATCTCCGCTCCATTCATCCACAGGCCCGTGGGCACCACGCTGCTCACCATCGCGGTGACTATTGCGGGCGCCATCGCGTTCGTGGTGCTGCCGGTCGCGCCGCTGCCCCAGGTGGATTTTCCTACGATCAGCATCAACGCCAGCCTGCCCGGCGCCAGCGCGCAAATCATGGCCGCCTCCGTGGCTACACCTCTGGAGCGCCAGTTCAGCCACATCGCCGGCATCACCGAGATGACCTCGTCGAGCCAGCTCGGCTCGACCAGCATCACCCTGCAATTCGACCTCAGCCGCAATATCGACGGCGCCGCCCGCGACGTGCAGGCCGCCATCAACGCTGCGCGTACCTACCTCCCTGCGAATCTCCCTTCCAACCCCTTTTACCGCAAGGTGAATCCTGCCGATACACCCATCATGGTCATCAGCCTGACCTCGGACCAGTATCCGGTAACCAAGCTCTACGACCTGGCCTCAACAATCCTGGAACAAAAGCTTTCGCAGATCGAAGGCATTGGACAGGTTGTTGTCGGCGGCGGCGCCACTCCCTCGGTGCGCGTCGAGGTCAACCCCACCAAGCTTGAAAGCTTTGGCCTCACCCTCGGCAACATCCAGTCCGTGCTCAGCCTGCAAAACGCGCACGAGCCGCGCGGCCAGCTCTCCAGCAACGGCGTCCGGGAAGACATCCTCACCAACGACCAGATCTCCAACGCCGCCGAATACCGCCCGCTGATCGTCGGCTATCACAGCGGCGAAGCTGTAAAGCTCTCCGATGTGGCAGACGTTGAGGACTCTACGCAGAACTTGCGCACCGCGGGTTTCGCCGATGGAATCAGAGGCGTGGTGTTGATCATCTTCCGGCAGCCGGGAGCGAACATTATCCAAACCGTCGACCGCGTGAAAGCACAGTTGCCGTTTCTTGAGGCCGTGCTTCCGGCAGGCGTCAAGACCGTCGTCGACATCGACCGCACCACAACCATCCGGGCCTCGGTCAATACCGTTGAAAAGACGCTGATCGGTTCGGTCTGCCTCGTCATTCTGGTGGTCTTTGTCTTCCTGCGCAGTCCCCGCGCCACCCTCATTCCCAGCGTCGCGGTTCCCGTCTCGCTCATCGGCACCTTTGCGGCCATGTATCTGTTCGGCTACTCCATCGACAACCTCTCGCTCATGGCCCTCACCATCGCCACCGGGTTCGTCGTCGACGACGCTATCGTGGTCATGGAAAATATCACCCGCCACGTCGAGGCCGGCATGGAGCCTTTTGCCGCGGCAATGCAGGGAGCGCGAGAGATCGGCTTCACGGTTTTTTCCATCAGCATGTCGCTGATCGCCGTCTTCATCCCCATTCTGATGATGGGAGGCATCATCGGCCGCCTCTTCCGCGAATTCGCGGTGACGCTGGCGACAGCCATCGTCATCTCGATGATCGTTTCCCTCACCACCACGCCCTGCATGTGCGCCCACGTTCTCAAGACGCCCAAGCCCGGCGAGCTGCACAACTGGTTCTACCGGACGAGCGAACGAGCCTTCAACGGCATGGTCTCCATCTACAGCCATTCGCTCACCTGGGTGCTGGACAATCCCGGACTGACGCTGATCGTGCTGCTGCTCACCATCGCTCTGAACGTTCTCGTCATCTTCAGAATTCCCACGGGCTTTTTCCCGCAGCAGGATACCGGGGCGATCGTCGGTGGTGTGCAAGGGCCGCAGGACGCATCCTTTCCTTTCATGCGTCACTCCATTGTGTCGCTGGTCAATGTCGTCAAGCAGGATCCCGCCATAGCCCATGTGATGGCATACACCGGCGGCGGCAACAGCGGCTTTATGTTCATCGCGCTCAAGCCACTGGGCAAAAGCTGCCAGGAATCTGCAAAATGCGACGTGCGCCAGACCTCGGCGATGAACGTCATTAACCGCTTGCGGCCCAAAATGAACCGCCTGCCGGTGGCCTCGGCCTTCCTGCAACCCGCGCAGGATCTGCGCATCGGAGGCCGCCAGTCGAATGCTTTGTATCAGTACACAATCCAGTCGGACAACATCGAGGATCTGGCGCATTGGGGACCTCTTCTGCTCAACAACATGGCCAAGCTCCCCGACCTGACCGACGTCAATACCGATCAGCAGAACGGAGGCCTCGAATCGCTGGTCAATTACGACCGCGTCACCGCGGCGCGGCTCGGGATGACCTCGCAGTCGCTCGATAACTCTCTCTACGGCGCCTTCGGGCAATCGCTCGTCTCGGTCATCTACACGCAGCTCAACCAATACTACGTGGTGCTGGAAGTGGCCCCACAGTACTGGCAGGATCCCTCAGGGCTGAACAACATCTATTTCGCGCCCGGCAAAGCCTCAGCGACTGCGGGACTCAATGCCATCTCGCCGCTCACCTCCATCGTCCAGACGCGCACCAGCACCACCCCGCTCCAGGTCAACCACACCGGCCTGTTTCCCTCGGTCACGGTTTCCTTCAATATGCGCAACGGCGCCTCGCTCAGCGACGCAACCCGCGAGGTCACGGAGATGGAGCGGCGGCTGGGAATGCCTGGACATATTCGCGGATTCTTTGCCGGAACAGCCGAGGCTTATCAGAAATCGCTCTCGAACGAGGGCGTCCTCGTCATCACCGCTCTGCTTTCCGTCTTCATCGTGCTCGGCATTCTCTATGAGAGCCTGATTCATCCCTTGACCATCATCTCCACGCTGCCCTCGGCCAGCGTCGGCGCCATGCTGGCCCTCATGCTCTTCCACATCGACCTCAACGTCATTTCGATCATCGGCATCATCCTGCTCATCGGCATCGTCAAGAAAAATGCCATCATGATGATCGACTTCGCGCTCCAGGCCGAGCGTATCGAAGGCAAGTCTACCCGCGACGCCATCTTCTCGGCCTGCCTCTTGCGCTTCCGCCCCATCATGATGACCACCATGTCGGCCATCTGCGGCGCATTGCCCCTGGCCTTCGGCTCCGGCACCGGCTCCGAGCTGCGCAAGCCCCTCGGCATCACCATCGTGGGCGGCCTGCTTCTGAGCCAGTTGCTTACGCTTTACACAACCCCTGTCGTCTACCTGATGATGGACCGGCTCCGCCTGCGCGCGCTGGGCCGCATCCACGACACCCTGCCGCCCACCGCCGAAGAGGCCGTGCCATGAGAAAGGTTTGAACAATGAGATGTGTTGAAGGGAGCGGCTTCAGCCGCCGCCTTGATGATTGGAAGTTTTGAAAGGGCTCGGCTTCAGCCGTGCCGTAAGACAAGCAAAATCGACGGGGCTTCAGAAGCCCCTGAGAGATGGGGGCCTCTGAATTCCGTTCACCCCTTCCTCAACCTTGAAGGACGTTCGCCATGCCTGACCTGAACCTTCGATCCACGCTTTCCGTCGCCGTTGGCGCCCTGTGCCTGCTTGCGCTCCTCTCCGGCTGTCGCGTCGGCCCGCCGTACCATGCGCCCGCGCCGCCAGCAGTCACCGCGCCCAACTACAAGGAGTCGACCGTCAACTTTCACGACGCGGACGGCTGGAAAGTCGCCAGCCCCCAGGACGCCATGCTGCGCGGAAACTGGTGGGAGGTTTTCAACGAACCCGAGCTCAACGCCCTCGAAGATCAGCTCAACATCAACAACCAGAACCTGAAACAGTACTTCCAGAACTACATGTCGGCCCGCGCCGTCATCGCCGAAGCGCGCTCGCAGTACTGGCCCACCCTCACTGCCAACCCCACGTGGAACCGGGCAAAAACCTCGGCCAATCAAAGCGTCTCTTCCAACGCGACCACCGGCCGAACTTACGGCCTGTGGAACGCCCCGCTCGACGCTTCCTGGACCCCCGACTTCTGGCAGAGGATCCGCGAACAGGTGCGCGCAGCGCAGTATACCGCTCAGGTCAGCGCCGCCGACCTCGAAGGAGAAAAGCTCACCGAGCAGGCCAGCCTCGCCGAGTACTACTTCGAAATTCGCGGCCAGGACATGCTGCAGCAGATTCTCGATAAGACCGTCGCCGCCGACCAGAGGTCTCTCAACTACACCCAGGCCCAGTACGACACCGGCGTAGGCGACTACATCTCCGTCGCCGAAGCCAAAACCACGCTCGAATCCGCCCAGGCTGCCGCAGAAGATGTGGGCCTGTTGCGCGCGCAGTATGAGCACGCCATCGCAGTCCTGCTGGGCCGGATTCCCAGCGACTTCTCGATTCCCGTCAAACCCATGGTCTACGCCGCACCCGCGTTTCCCATCGGCGTTCCCTCGCAGCTCATCGAGCGCCGCCCGGACATCGCCGCCGCCGAGCGTACACTCGCCGCGGCCAACGCCACCATCGGCATCGGCTACGGAGCATTCTTCCCGCAAGTCACCATCTCCGCCGGCGCCGGCTTTCAGTCCGCGCTCTTCAAGCACCTCTTCGACTGGCCCAGCCGCGTCTGGTCGCTCGGCCCCTCAGCCTCGCAGGTTCTCTTCAACGGTTTCCTTTACCGCGCCCAGCTCCACCAGTACGTCGCCATCTATAACGCCGACCTGGCAAGCTACCGGGAAACGACCCTCACTGCCTTCCAGCAGGTCGAGGACGCTCTGGCCGCCACGCGCATCTACTCGCGGCAAATCCTGCGCCAACAATTGGCGGTCAAGGACGCGCAGGATTATCTCAATCTCGAAATGGTCCGCTACGACACCGGCGTCGATCCCTACGTCGATGTCGTCATCGCCGAGAACACGCTTCTGAGCAGCCAGGAGTTGCTCAATGCAGTTCAGGTCAACGAGATGGTTTCCGCGGTCCAGTTAGTCGAATCGCTGGGCGGTGGCTGGGACCGCACACAACTCCCCACTCCCAAACAAACCGGAGCCAAAACCACGAATGCGGATTACAAATTGCAGCAGTAGTGTTTTTAGTGGTCAGTGGAGCCACTTGCAAAATTCGAGAATGTTCAGATGCGGTCTTTCCTCAGGAGCTAAAGCCCGCCTCATCTTATTGGCTTTATTGGCACGACTGAAGTCGTGCCCTTTCAAAGCTGCGACTGAGCAGTGAATTTTGCAAGTGGCTCAGTGGTCACTGCTTTTACTGCGCCGGCCGATAGCAAATCGTCTCGCCGTCCAGCCGGTACTCCGCCGAACACACGTCGCCTCCGCAGATCATCGTCTCGCCCCCGTAGAGCTGCCGGCGGGTAATCAGCCCCAATGTGCCACACCGCGGGCACGACATTACGGCCACATAGGGATTCTGTGCCTGGCCAAGTTTCGCCTGATTCTCCAGCACAAAGATCGTCCCGGGGTCCATTCTTTCCGGGATCCACTCTTCCAGAAACTGCAAGTCGGCTGCCATCTTTCCCTCCATAACCTTCCGATCCCTTCAGGTCTTTCCGAGGTTGACGGTTCCGAGCCGCGCGTTTGTTCCCGCCAGGCTCTGCTTCTGCTAAGAAGAACAGGCTGCGAAACACAGGCCGGGCAAACTGCCTCCGGTCAAACTCAGTCTCAACACACACACGCGATGAAGTCAATGCCAATCCTCAACAGGGAGTGCCCAGGAGGATTCCCCGGATTACCCCCCATCCTTTACCTACCGCGCCGCCGACGCCTCACCTGCTCCATGCACCCGCGCAAAATTGTCGATCTCCCTGTACGTCTCCTTGTTGCGCACGATCGCCTCCACGTACTCCCGCGTCTGCGTAAACGGAATCGACTCCACAAATTCGTCGATCCCCGAGTAGGGTCCCGCCGCCTTCCACTCCGCCACGCGATTATCGCCCGCGTTGTAGGCTGCCAGTGCGTATTCCTCGACACCTCCAAACCGCTCCAGCATCTCGCGCAGGTAGCGCGTCCCCAGCCGGATGTTCACACTGGGATTAAGCAGTTGAAACGTCTGGAAGCGCGCGATTCCCTCCTCGCGCGCCATCTTCCGCCCCACCGACGGCAGCAGTTGCATCAGACCGTAGGCATTGGCATAGGAGATCGCCCGCGGATTGAACTCCGACTCCTGCCGGATCAGCGACGCTATAAGATACGGATCCAGATGGTTCCTTGCCGACTCGGCCTCAATCGTCTTCCACCACGGCTCCGGAAACAGAATCCGCCAGTACACCATAGGAATCGATTCGATGGGCGCGGCAGCCGCATTCGGCAGACCCCGCTTGGCCGCGCGAATTGCCCGGAACGTCTCCCCGTACGACGAGTAAATCTGTGCCTCCGCCAGCGAGCCCATCGCCGCAAACTCCGGATCGGCCCTGATCTCATCGGCAACATACTCGTTCAATCCGGCGTTGGCCACCAGCCGCGCCTTGGCCAGGTGCGGACTGTCCGCGGGAAACGCATCCACCAGGCGCGGCGTCACCGGCCGGTCGCGATTGGCCCGCGGCTCCACTTCCGTCTGCGTGCTGCCTAAAGCAGCCAGCCGCCGCCGCGCCAGTTGCGCATAAAAATAGTGCTGGTAGTCGCGCACAATCGTACGGTAGTTGGCTGCGGCCAGCCCCGGCTCATGGTCTCTGGTCTCATACAAGCGCCCTCGCCAGTACAGTGCGGAAACCGTTTCCGAAGCCCCCGGATAGAGCCGAATCTGCTCATCGAAAATCCGCTCGGCCTCGGGGTAAAGCCCCAGCCGATAGCTCAACCACCCCGACCGCCAATGTGCCGCGGCGGCGTACCGGTCGCCGGGAAAACGCGCGGCCAGTTCACTGTAAAACTGAATCGCAGAAGGGAAATCACGATCGAGCAGATTCATGTTGCCCGCCGAATAAAGCGCATCAGCCAGCCATGGACTGTGCGGAAATCGAGACTCCATCTCGCTGATGATCTGTTTCACATCGGCGGAATCATCCCGATTCCGAGCCAGTTCCATCAGCAGATCGAGCCGATGCGCGCCGTTTTCGTCCGCCGTATCAGGCAGCGCCTGCGCCTCCGCCACAGTCAGCCGCTTCAACTTCAACTGGCAGGCGGCCTCATCGACCGCAAATCCATTGCGCGTCTCCTCTCTAAGTCCCGGCGCGCTCTCCAGAACGCGAAACTGCTCTGCCGCCTGGCTGTAGCGCCCGGCCTTAAAATACGCCTCGGCCAGAGTCCGTAGATCGGCCGTCGTCAGCAGCGATTCCGCGCCCAGCTCCGTCAGCTTCGCGCGGGCCATTTGCGCCTCGCTGGTTAAAGGATGGTCCAGCAGCAGTTGCTTGAACGTTGCCTCCGCGGCCCGTTGCTCGCCCAGCGCCATCTCCACTTGCGCCTCGGCCAGCTCAAAGCCGGGACGGCTCGCAGATTCTGTACCTGCAGCTGCTTGCAGCACCTGCTGCGCCGCAGTGTTCCTGTCCAGAGCCAGCAGAACCGTCGCCTCAAGCTCAGGCTCCCGCGCATCGAAAATGCTGTCCGGATAGCGCGCCGTAAATCCGTGCAGAATTCCCTCCGCCCCTGCATCGTCGCCCGCCGCGTGGCTTGCCTCGGCACCCAGAAAATCCGCATAGTCGGCCAGCGATCCATCGGCGCGCCGCGCCCGCGCCAGCGATGCCTGCGCCTCCGCGTAGCGCCGGTCGAGCAGGTACGCATGGCCCAGCGCCAGATATGCCGCTGCCGCCGCTTCGCCCGTGTGGCTGCGCGCATAAGCGCCCACCGTCGCGTAGGCCTCAGGCGTGCGCATCGTGGCCAGTTGCTGCGCCATCGGCTCCAGCTCTTCTGACGCCACAAATGCCTGCCGGATGCGGTGCGTGCGCGCAACCCGGGAAGCACGGCTGCCTCGCCGGCTAAGCTTGCGCCTCGCCGTGGGTTTCTTCTTTGTCTTTGCCCGGCCTTTGGCCACGCTGGCAGACGTTGCGCTGGAACTCGACGTGCTCTGACCCGAAGCCCTAACGCTTCGCGCCCCACCAGACCACATCACAACCAGCAATCCAAGAACAACCACAAAACTGCAAAACCTGCGCCACACCGCAAGCCGAGGAGAGGAAGAACCAGACATAATTCCACTTTATGCCGATTTGCGGCAAAGAGGAGACAGAGGAATCAGTCGCGTTAAGAGATGGCGCACACACACTCCAGATCTTGATTTTCAGACCTGGGAGATCACAAACTTGAACACCCGGATTCGCGCGACCACGGACCCTTTCCATGCTGCAACGGCCTTCACCGATGGATTCCCTTTGCTCCAGTGCGCGCCATTGCCCCGCGCCATTTGGCCTCATGCCCCCCTGTTGGGTAAACTAACGGTCAACGGCTCAACTTGAACGCCAGCGGCCGGCCCAAGTCGCCCGCCAAACATTGCATCGCGATTTTTCGCATCCATTTTCCATGTCGACCATCCAACCCGTAGCAGGACAAAACGAGCAGCACCCCGACGTAGCCCTGGTCGAGAGGGTACGCGCAGGTGATCTCTCGGCCTATGACACGCTGGTCCGCAAATACGAGCGGCAACTCTTCCGGATCTCGCAGCACATCACGCAGAACCGCGAAGACGCAGAAGACGTGATGCAGGATGCGTTTCTCAAAGCCTATGAGAAGCTCGATCAGTTTCAGGGGAACTCGAAATTCTACACATGGCTGGTACGAATCGCGGTCAACGAGAGTCTGATGCGGCTGCGCAAGAGGCGCACCGGCAAGGTGGTCTCAATCGACGAGAACATCGAGACCGAAGAGGGCAGCGTGCCCCGCGACTTTGCAGACTGGGCGCCGAATCCGGAGCAGAATTACAACCAGGCCGAGTTGGCCGAAACCCTGAAAAAAACAATCCAGGGGCTTCCCGAGGGCTTTCGCGTTGTCTTTCTTCTGCGCGATGTCGAAGGCCTCTCCACCGAAGAGACCGCCGAGGCGCTTGGCCTGAGCGTCCCGGCCGTCAAGTCTCGACTCTTGCGGGCGCGTCTCCAACTGCGCGAACGTTTGACCCGCTTCTTCAAGAAAAAAATGCCGCCCGTCGCGCCGCGGGGAAGCGAGGCTGAAGCATGACCTGCAAGGAATTTCTCGCCATCCTCGACGACGTGATCGATGAATCCATCAGCCCGGGCATGCGCTCCGAAATCGAAGTCCATCTGCGCAAGTGCGGCCACTGCGAGGTTGTCTTCAACACCGTGCGCAAAACCATCGAGATCTACCGCTGCCACGAACTCTACGAGTTCCCCGCCGAGGTAAGCGAAAGCCTGCACAACGCAATCATGGATCGCTGCCGCGCAGCCAAAGGAGACTCCCAGTCATCCTGAAGAGCGCAGCGACGAAGGATCTGCCCTAAAGGTTCGACCTGCGGTACGCAAATCAATGACTTACGGAGCAACCGAATCTTTATGCTTTGGGGTGGCGCCCAAGCGCCATGGATGACTGTGGTTGTTCATCCGAAAACAAGTGTGTGGGGCGCTGCCCTTTCAAAACCTTCCCGATCCGCAATTCGAAATCCAGATGCGATTACACTGCATGGCGGAGATTCTCCGAGTCTCCCGCCACAACTTCCTCGCAAGATTGACGTCTGACTCATCAAGCGCGTTTATCGCGTAAAATGCTCTCGGGAATTTCGCGCCTCCTCAAAGCTTCCCCATGTGACTTATGCCGCTCAAGCATCTGCCAGTTCGTTTTCAATCAGGAGCCTTGGCGATCGAATCGCTGCATGGCCTCGTGGCGGCCTTCCTCTGTTTCACGCTCTGTCTGCCCGCTCCCGTGCTCGCCGCGCAACAGGCGGCATCTCCCGCCTCACCAAAGACGAGCGGCAGCCTCCGGCCGAAATACGTCTCCGGTCAGTTGCAGGGAAACGAACGCATCCTGCACGCGCTCGACCGCTTCACCTTCGGGCCGCGGCCCGGCGATCTCGAGGGCGTGCGCGCAATGGGTCTCGAAAAGTGGTTTGACCAGCAGCTTCAACCGAAAGACCTCGACGAGACCGACCTCAATACACATCTGGCCAACTTCCCTGCCATGCAGTGGAACTCGCAGGACCTGTTCTTCGCTCTGCCCAGCAATCCCATCGTTCGCCAGGTGGCTAGCGGCAGGTTCCAGGCGCCTCAGTCCGGCATCCTGCACGCGGTCTACGAGAACCAGATCTATCGCCTGCAGCCGCGGAGATCTCCATCGCCTGAGATGAGCGCCGCGGCGGCCAGCGCCGCGCAGTCTGCCTTCGACCAAGCATCGATCCAGCGCATTCTTGCTCTACCGCCCGAGCAGCGTGTCAATCGCCTGCAGTCCATGCAGCCGCCGCAGTTTGAGAGCTTCATCAAGTCGCTGCGGCCCGTCCAGCGCCAGGCATTAACAGCAGACATGAGACCCGATCTCAAAGAAGCAGTGGATGCCCTCGAAAATCCAGAGCAGACCGTTGTGCGGGAGCTGCTCGCCGAGCGGATGGCGCGCGACATCTACTCCAACGCGCAGCTTCAGGAAGTGATGACCGACTTCTGGCTCAATCACTTCAGCGTCTACCTGAACAAGAACGAGCAGATGCCCTACTACCTGGTGAGCTATGAGCGCGATGTCATCCGTCCAAACGCTCTTGGCAACTTTGAGGATCTGCTTGAAGCCGTGGCGCACAGTCCGGCCATGCTGCTCTATCTCGACAATGCCCAAAGCATCGGGCCGCATTCACCCGCGGCCAGGCGGGCAAAGATGGCCGCCACGCGCCGGCCCGGCCCCAAACGAAAGGCCGACGCAGGGCTCAACGAGAACTACGCGCGTGAGCTGATGGAGTTGCACACGCTCGGCGTCAACGGCGGCTACACCCAAGCCGACGTGATTCAGGTGGCGCGGATACTCACCGGATGGACCGTCGACCGGCCGCAACTCGGCGGTGGATTCCTCTTTGCACCGCAGCGCCATGAACCCGGCACAAAGAAAGTGCTGGGCAAAAAGATCAAGGAAAACGGCGAGATGGAGGGCCGCGAGCTGCTGCATCTGCTCGCCACAAGACCGGCCACGGCGCAGTTCATCTCGCGCAAGCTCGCCGTCCGCTTCGTGAGCGACGATCCGCCGCAGGCGCTGGTGGACCGCATGGCCAAGTCCTATCTGAAGAGTGGCGGCAACATTCCCACCGTACTCAAAACCCTCTTTGATTCGCCCGAGTTCTGGGAAGCGAGCGACTATCGCTCCAAAGTGAAGACGCCTCTGGAATTCGTGGCGAGCGCGGCGCGCGCCAGCAACGCAAACATCGACAACTTTCAGCCACTCGTCAATGCGCTGCGCCAGATGGGAATGCCGCTCTACGGATGCATCCAGCCAAACGGCTACGGATGGACTGCGGCCGGCTGGGTGAGCACGGGTGCGCTGGTGGACCGCATGAACTTTGCCCTTGCCCTGGCCGCCAACCGGCTGCCCGGCATCACGGTCGAGTGGGCGCCCGACCTCGATATGAGCTCTCTCGACAGCGATGCGCCCTTGCAGCAGGTGATTCCCACGCCACAGTCTGAAGAAGCCCGGCTGGTGGGCTTGCTGATGCCCGGCGGCATAAGCGCCGCCACAAAATCCGCAGCCCTCGAAGAGTTCCGCGCACAGATCAATCGCCGGCCTGCGCTTGCCAGGCCGGTAGCGATTCAACAACCAGCGCCTAGCGCGAAGGCCTCGAACAGCGCGCCCGCCGACACCTACGAACGTGAAGATCAACTCCTCGCCGGACTGCTTTTAGGTTCGCCGGAGTTTCAAAGGAGATAGCCTGGCGTGCGCATGATTCGGTTTTGAAAAGGAGTCACCCATGAACCGTCGCTTCTTTCTTCACAATGGCGCACTTGCCGTAGCGGGCACGGCGGCCCTGCCGAACTTTCTCCTCCGCAGCGTGCTGGCGCAGTCGGCTGGAAATCCAAAGCGCCGCCTCGTGGTCGTCTTCCAGCGCGGCGCGGCCGATGGCCTCAACATCGTGGTCCCCTACCAGGAGAAGAACTACTACAAGTTGCGGCCCACCATTGCCATTCCGCAGAACCGCGTTCTCGATCTCGATGGCTTTTTTGGCCTGCATCCTGCGCTCGCGGAATTGAAGCCGCTCTACGCCCAGGGACACCTGGCGATCGTCCACGCCTGCGGCTCGCCTGACGCAACCCGCTCGCACTTTGACGCGCAGGACTACATGGAGTCCGGCACACCCGGCGTCAAAAGCACTCAGGACGGCTGGCTCAACCGCGCTCTCCAGGCTGAGGACCAGGAGCATCGCTGCGACGGCCCCTGCCAGACACACACAGTCTTTCGCGCTCTGGCGCTCAACCCCGATGTCCCTCGAACCCTCGCCGGCAAAGTTCCCGCCATTGCCCTCAGCAACGTAAACAGCTTTGCCGTTGCGGGACAAGGGCCCAATCTCTCGCCGACAGCAGTTGCATTCGAGGCCATGTACGCCAACTCGAGCGATCTCGTCTTCCGCAGAGCAGGCGATGAAGCCTTTGAGGCCGTCAAGATGCTGCGCGCCACTCATCCCGCGCAATATCGGCCGGCGCCCGGCGCCAACTATCCCAACACCGAGTTCGGCAACAACATGCGCCAGATCGCACAACTGCTCAAGGCCAACCTGGGCGTCGAAACCGCCTTCACGGATGTGAAAGGATGGGACACGCACCAGGCTCAGGGCGGCATCGACGGCCAACTAGCCGGCCGCCTTGGCGATTTTGCGGCAAGCATCGCCGCCTTCTGGCGCGACATGGGCGACGAGGCCGGGAACATCGCGCTGGTCACAATGTCGGAGTTCGGGCGCACCGCCCACGAAAACGGCACCGGAGGCACCGATCACGGCCACGCCAACGCCATGTTTGTGCTCGGCGGACGCGTCAAAGGCGGTAAGGTCTACGGCCGCTGGCCCGGCCTCGACGACGGCCAGCTTTACCAGAACCGCGACCTGGCGCTAACCACAGACTTCCGTCAGGTGCTGGGCGAACTCATTGCGCAAACTCTTGATGTCGAGAACCTGGGTACGGTGTTTCCTGGCGCGCAGTTGGATCGCGCAGGCTTCTTGAATCTGGCCTGGTCCGGCGCCGCTGAGGCATAAACGGCAAAGTGCTCCGCCGGCCTCCAGAAGGGCTGGAGCGAGGGCGTCTTCGTTCGCTGGCGCCCGGCAAGGCGCATGATTTACCCTCAAGATCGGCATGAAAATTCAGCACACGCTTCTCTTCTCAGCCCTTATCGCGGGTTGCGCGGCTTGTGCGGCCCTGGTTGTCTTTGCGCAGCAGTCGCCCGCACCCGCCAGCGC
>JAJYFA010000199.1 GCA_021790995.1 Acidobacteriota bacterium | reverse complement strand
CGCAAGACTGGCGCCGCAGACCGAAGCCATTGATGAAGAGCCGTTCGACTCCAGAATGTCGGAGACAATGCGTATCGAGTATGGCGATTCTTGCGCGCTTGGCAGCACGGCGCTGATGGCGCGCTCTGCCAAAGCTCCATGGCCTACCTCGCGGCGGCCGACGCCCGTCATGCGGCCAGTTTCGCCCACGCTGAACGGCGGGAAGTTGTAGTGCAGCATGAAGCTCTTCTTCTGCTCGCCCTCATAGGACTCAAGCCGCTGGCTGTCGTCCAGCGTGCCCAGAGTCGCCGTGACCAGCGCCTGCGTCTCGCCGCGCGTGAACAGCGCCGATCCGTGGGTGCGTGGCAGTACGCCGGTTTCAATGGAGATGGGGCGAATCTCGTCGAAGGCGCGGCGGTCCGGCCGGATGCGGTCCTTCGTGACCTGCTCGCGGAAGATCCGCTCGCGCAGCAGTTCATAGTAGTGTCCGAGCTTCTTCTTCGCTGCGGCGTCTTCTGCGGGAATCTCGGCCGCCAGCTCGACGTGCAACTGGCCGATCAGCCCGTAGCTCTCGATCTTGCCGTGCTTCTTTGTATCGAGCGCATCCTTCAGGCGATCGCCGATCTTCGCCTTCAACGCCTCGTAATAGGCCTCGTCGAACTCCGGCGGTGTAAACTGCCGTTTCGCCTTGCCAGCCTTCGCCACGAGTTCATCGATCGCAGCAACAATCTTCTTGATCTGCTCGTGAGCGAACTCGATGGCCGCAAGCACCACATCTTCGGTTTCTTCCTTGGCACCGGCCTCGATCATCACGATGCCTTCCTTGTGAGCGACCACCATGATGTTCACCGTGGTC
Organism: Acidobacteriota bacterium; assembly: GCA_021790995.1. Lineage (GTDB taxonomy): Bacteria > Acidobacteriota > Terriglobia > Terriglobales > Acidobacteriaceae > Telmatobacter. The sequence continues at coordinate 5,259 of JAJYFA010000199.1, read as the reverse complement.
TGCGCACGCTCGGCATACGTGGGGTTCACCACGAACTCGCCGTCGATGCGGCCGACGCGCACGGCGCCGACGGTCGCGCTGAAAGGAATATCGGAGAGCGCCACGGCCGCTGCCGCGCCATTGATGGCGACCACGTCAGGATCGTTTTCCTTATCAGCGGAGAGCACCAGTGCAATCAGTTGCGTTTCATTGCGAAATCCATCCGGGAAGAGCGGACGCAGAGGCCGATCGATCTGGCGACAAGTCAAAATCTCCTTTTCGCTGGGCCGGCCTTCGCGTTTGATAAAGCCGCCGGGAATGCGCCCGCCGGCATAGGTGTACTCACGATAATCCACCGTGAGCGGGAAGAAATCGACGCCCTCGCGGGGATTGGGTGAGGCCACGGCTGTGGACAGAACCACGGTTTCGCCCGTGGTCACCAGTGCAGCGCCAGAGGCTTGCTTCGCCATGCGTCCGGTCTCAAAGACCAGCCGCTTTCCGCCGGCAAGCTCGACGGCTACTTCATGCTTCGTAGACATAGAGTCCTCGTTTCGTTTTGTTCGCTTGGGAAACTTGTGGGGGGAACGCGTGATGCACGCGCAAAAGACACGGATGTACAGCGCCGGCCCCCAGAGTCGGGATGCCGGCCGCGAATTGGTCCGGTGTTCCGTATCGAATGGAGACCACGACCAGTGTCCGGTCTGTGTGCTTCCGGTTCAACGTGTGCTTTCTGATTACTTGCGGATTCCGAGTTTGCCGATTACATCGCGGTAGCGATCGGAATCGTGCGTTTTCAGGTAATCCAGCAGACGGCGGCGTTTGCTGACCAGCATCAGGAGCCCGCGCCGGGAGGCGTGGTCCTTCTTGTGCGTCTTGAAATGCTCGGTCAATTCGCCAATACGCTCGCTCAGAATCGCGATCTGGACCTCCGGCGATCCGGTGTCCGTCTCGTGTGTGCGGAAGCGATTGATTAGTTCGGTCTTTTTTTGAGTCGCCAGCACGGCGTCAATTACTCCTCTTTTTCTCAGGTCCACTCTTCAGTGTCTATTGTGAGATTAACATGAACGAAGCCGTTCCGGAAACTTACCCTAACAATCACATCAACGCACGGAAAAGTCTTGAAGGGTGCGGAAGCTCTGAGGACAAGCCCTTTCGAGGCTATTGTCAAATCTGGTGCATCTCATCTGTGCAATTATTGTCGGGGAGCATCGATCTCTCTTCCACCGTTCAGGCTGACGGATGCTTTGCGCTGCATTCGAAATCTGTCAAAATAGAAGAATGATGCCAGTGACAGCTTCCGCAAAAATCTTTGCCGATCGTATTGGCCGGATCGAAGTATCCGCGACCATGGCTGTTGCCGCCGAGGCGGCTAAACTGCGCGCTCAAGGCGCCAATCTGGTGGACTTCGGAGCCGGCGAGCCCCACTTCAACACCCCGCGTCACATCAAGGACGCCGCCATCGCCGCTGTCGAAGCCAATTTCACCCGATACACCGTGGTCCCGGGCATTCCTGACGTACGCAAGGCAATCGTCGAGCGCCACGCCGCCGACTTCGGCTCGGACTACACAATCGACGAAGCCATTTTTACGACCGGCGGCAAACATGCGCTCTTCGACACCATCCAGATCCTTGTCGACCACGGTGACGAGGTGATTCTGCCGGTTCCCTACTGGGTCAGCTTCAAGGACATCGTCCAGTACGCCGGCGGCAAGGTGGTCTACCTAGAAACCGACGAGGCCGAGGGCTTCCGTATCACCGCGGATGCGATTGAGCGCGCCATCACGCCGCGCACCAAGGCCATCATTCTCAATTCGCCATCGAACCCGGCCGGCTCGGTGGTTTCCGCCGAAGATCTTGAGCGAATCGTGCGTCTTGCCCATGAACGCGGGATCTTCCTGCTTTTGGACGAGTGCTACGTGTACCTCAACTACGCCGACAAGCCGGTTTCTGGCGGATCGTTCACCTGGGCAAAGGAGCACATGGTGATTCTCGGCTCGCTCTCGAAGACCTATGCGATGACAGGCTGGCGGGCCGGCTTTGCCCTGGCCTCGAAGAAGGTGACCGCCAACCTGAGCAAGCTACAGTCGCAATCCACCTCGAACGCCACCAGTATCGTGCAGAAGGCGGCGATCGCGGCGCTCGCGGGTTCGCAGGAGTGTGTCACCGAGTTCCGCGCCGAGTTCATCGATTTGCGCGACTACATGCTGGCCGCGCTCGCAAAGATTCCCGGCATTACCTGCACCAGGCCGGAGGGCGCATTCTACGTCTACCCCAACATCTCGGCCTACCTGGGTAAGACCGGCATCAAGACGGCCACCGAGATGGCCACTCGCCTGCTCCACGAGGCCCATGTGGTCACCGTGCCTGGCGAGGCATTCGGAACCGGCGAGCACATCCGCATCTCTTACCCGGTGACCAAACAGAATATAGACGAGGGCACGCGTCGTATCGGCGAGTTCCTGACAAGCCTGAAGTAGCTCCAAACCCAACCTCCATTCAGCCCTTCGTGGCAGCCACGGGCCGGGCGCAACTCGTTTGAAGTTGCGCCTGGGTGGGCTGGGCCGGAAGGCAGCTGTTCCCCTCGAAAAATTTCCGTTCTGCCCTGTGCAAACGCTATCTCCGTCGGATACTATGTCTTTTCAATGTTGAACGCGATCGATTTCCGTCCCGTGATTCTGGCCGGTGGCAGCGGCACACGCTTCTGGCCCCGCTCCCGCCGCGCCCACGCCAAGCAGGTTCTCGCCCTTGATGGCGAGCGCTCCATGATTCAGCAGACCGTGGAACGCCTGAAGCCGCTCACCTCATTCGAAAAGACATGGGTCATCACTAACGAGTTGCTTGCCCAGGAGATCGCCGATCAGTTGCCGGGCCTGCCCGCCGTACAAATTGTGCAGGAACCAGTGGCCCGCAATACCGCGCCTGCCTGCGGTCTGGCAGCCTTCCTCATCGAACGCGAGAATCCCAGTGCCGTGCTCGGCGTCTTCCCTTCCGACCATGTGATTGGCGATGAGCCACGCTTTCTCAAGGCGCTGCAAAAAGGCATCTCGGTGGCTGCGGCCGGCGAAAACATGGTAGTTTTGGGCATTGAGCCTTCGCGCCCGGAGACCGGATACGGCTACATCGAGACCGGCGACCTGGCCAGGAACGACTCTGCGCTTCACGTGCGCCGCTTCATCGAAAAGCCCAACCAGAACCGCGCCGAAGAGTTTGTCGCAGCCGGGAACTACTATTGGAACTCCGGCATGTTCCTCTGGTCGGCACGCACTCTCGCCAACGCCGTTCGCGAGCATCTGCCCGAGACCGCACCCTTGCTCGAATCCATCGCCGCAGCCTGGGGCACGCCGCAGTTCGACGAGGTCTTCCGCTCGACCTATCCCAAATGCGAAAACATCTCTGTCGACTATGCGGTGCTGGAGCCGCGCTCGGCCAAGGGCGAGCACCTGTCGAATCTCTACTGCATCCCGGCCGAGTTCAGTTGGAACGATCTCGGATCGTGGGCCTCGCTCTACGAGTATCAACTCGAGACACGCATGAGGGGCGATGACGAAGGCAATGTTGCCGAAACCATAGGCCACATCTCCATCGAGGCCAACGACAACTACGTCTTTAGTCCCAAAAAGTTCGTGGCGCTGGTAGGCGTGGAGAATCTGGTCGTCGTCGATACGGAAGACGCGCTGCTGATCGCCGACCGCAACCACTCGCAGGACGTGGGCAAGATCGTGAAGGAACTGGGCGCCATCGGCCGCTCGCAGTTGATTTGACAGCCGCTCAGTAATAGTGCTGGACCCGTTGCCGGTCAAGGAAACGAAACGGCCATGCACATCGGCCTGTCATCCCGAGCGCAGCGACGAAGAATCTGCCGGTGCTTCTAGCGGCCCCGTTTATCATGGGGCTATGCATGATGGCAATTACTTTACATACATCACGGCAAGCCGCGGCCGCACCCTCTACCTCGGTGTGACGGGCAACATGCGGAAGCGGGTCTTTGAGCGCACATGGAAAGAACACGACGGTTTTACGTCGTGCTACATATATTGTTTTCGTCATACCTATGCCACGCTCCGATGCAGGAAGGCGTGGACGTGTATTTCCTCGCCGAGCAGATGGGAACATCCGTCGACATGATTGAGCAGCACTACAAGCATGTGAATGGCATCAAACAGTTCTGAATGTACAGGAGAAATCATGCAGAGGCGAACACTTGGAAAGAGCGGTCTTGAGGTCTCGGCACTTGGACTTGGTTGCATGGGCTTGAGCTTCGGCCTTGGCCCCGCCACAGAGAAATCGGAAGCTATTAAGCTCATCCGAGCCGCGGTAGAGCGCGGCGTCACTTTTTTCGATACCGCTGAAGTCTATGGGCCCTACCTCAACGAAGAAGTCGTCGGTGAGGCTTTGGCACCGTTCCGCAAGGATGTAGTCATCGCGACTAAGTTCGGCTTTGAGGCCGATCCAAGAAACGATGGCAAGTGGACGGCGACCAACAGCCGCCCCGAACATATCAAGCAGGTCGTCGAAGGGTCGCTAAAACGTTTACAAGCCGACACGATCGATCTCCTCTACCAGCATCGCGTCGATCCCAACACTCCTATCGAGGAAACTGCGGGCGCCGTGAAAGATCTTATTCAGGCAGGCAAGGTCAAGCACTTCGGACTTTCCGAGGCAGGCGCAAAGACGATCCGTCGCGCTCATGCCGTGCAGCCTGTCACCGCCTTGCAGAGCGAGTACTCCCTCTTCTGGCGCGAACCCGAAGAGTCCGTCATGCCTACGCTCGCAGAGCTCGGCATCGGGTTCGTTCCGTTCAGCCCGCTTGGCAAAGGCTTTCTCACAGGAAAAATCGACTCGTCCACAAAGTTCGACAGCACTGACTTCCGTGCCATCGTTCCTCGCTTCAGTGAAGACAACCGAAAAGCCAATCAGGCCCTTGTCGAGGTCATCACGAAGTTTGCAGATCAGAAGAGAGCCACGCCCGCGCAGATCGCCCTAGCATGGCTGCTCGCCAAAGCACCATGGATCGTTCCGATCCCAGGCACGACCAAGCTTTCACGACTGGAAGAGAATCTCGGAGGAGCGACCATCGAACTCACCGCAGACGATTTGCACTCACTCGAAGAGGCATCTTCCGCAATCAAGGTTGCAGGCGAGAGATACCCTGCGACACATGCGAAGCTGATCGACCGCTAGGGCGTATCCACATATAGCTTGAGTCTGAGCCAAGCACAGGCGAGAGCGGTGAAGGAGCGGAAGGCTTGGATGGTTTTACAGTAGCGTGTGGCGAAGCG
>JAJYFA010000036.1 GCA_021790995.1 Acidobacteriota bacterium | reverse complement strand
AGTTCTTAAAGTAGTCGGCGTAACGATCCCGCTTGTTTCGGAAGTCGAACCATGCCTGCGAGTACTGGTGGACAAAAAGCGGAGCGAAGGAGCCAATGTAGCGCAGGCCGTCGTATTCGAAGACAGTTCGCTTCCACGCGTACCAGGCATCGCTGGGCAACGGATGCGAGCTGGAGCCCATGCCCAGCAAATACAACATCATCAGCTCGCTGTAGAAATCCCAACGGGAAGAGATGAAGCCGAGTTCCGGTTTCCATCCGTGTGAGAGCAACGCAGTGTCTTCGGAGAGCCATGTCCAATCGACGCGATCGAAGATGGCGTGCGCCAGTTGCTGGATATCCTTATCGCGAAAATGCTGATGGCAGGTGAGAACGCCGCACAGCAGGATGGCAGTATCGACGGAGGAAACTTCGGAATCCCAGACGCGCTCGCCCGTATTGATGTCGGCGAAGTGAAAGAAAAAGCCGCGATGGGTGGGCAGTTTATGCCACAGAAATGAGAGCGTCGCCAGCACGCGCAAGCGCGCCTCGCGATGGCCGATAAAGCCACGTTTCTCGGCGATGCAGACCGCAGTCAGTGCAAAGCCGGTCGATGCAACGCTGGCAACCGTAGTCGTGTCGCGGACGCGAACATTGCAGCGGTCTTTCGTCAGTCCCGTATGCGGATCGGTTTGCTCCCAGAAGAAAAGAAAATTCTTGTGCTCCAGTTCGTCGAGGAATTGATCGTCCTGCTCGGACAGTGTCCCCGGCACTGGCGCCGGCGCCGGCTCCGCGTGTTGCTGGTCTGCGCCGTGCAAGGCCTCCGGTCCGGCATGAGGGGAAAGCGCCATGGCCTTCGCCAGCGGAAGACAGAGTGAGAGACGTGCCATCTGGCTCAGCAAATCCCGGCGCGAAGACGCCCGGCCGCCAACTTCGGTAGTGTTATTCATAGGCATTCAACTTCGAGCATTGCCGCGCCACTCCAGACTATACCGGGCCTGGATAAGGCGGAACAGAATTTCAGAGGCACTTTATTGGATGCGAAAATCAATCGAAAGTATACAGGCGCCAAACAGCAATCCCGAGGTGATGTGCGTCAAAATAGGTTGTAGGCGGTTGGATCGTTCATGAACTGGAAAAAATCAGCGTTCGCGATCTGCGTTGGCCTGGCCGGTTTTGCGGTTTTCACGATTTTTGTGCCGCAAGTGCGCCAATGGAGGCCGAGATCCATCACAATTCAAGGCGCAGTCCTTCGGCGTGACAGCGACACACGAAAGGAACTGCCGATTGCGAATGCTGCCGTGACTGCCTCAGACAGGGCAATGAGCGCAAGCACACAATCCGACGCTTCGGGATATTTCAGGCTGGTCATCAGAGCAGGCGTATGGCCGAGAGAAGTCGTGAATTTGAGTTTTCGCCATCCGGATTTCCAGCCGGTCGATCTCAAATTGCAGGCCGGCCTTCGCTCCGCTGGGGAAAAACTGTATGTCGTAGCGATGGAACCAGCGCAGCAACCGGCAAGCACTAAGACAGCCCGGCCGCAATCCCTCATCTCGAATATCCGCGTGCGATACACCGAGAATGTAAAGACAGAGGAGAACATTGGCAGCGCACTGAAGATCTTTCAGGCCTTCAATAAGGGAAACGTGCCCTGTGATGGCCAACTGCCCTGTTCTCCGGATGGGCGGTGGAAGGCGGTAACCGGGTTCGTTACGCTGGACGCGGGTGCAGGCAATGAATTTCGTAATGCGCGCGCCTCGTGCATTGCAGGACCGTGCCCATTCACGCGGATCAATTCAAGCGCTTTCAGGCAAGGTAGCCGTATAGTAACCGCTTCGGCTTTGGACTGGTCCGACACGGCGACGTTTCTCCTGGAAGCTGAGGTCTTTCATACTGCGATCAGTTCCAACGTGCGTCACCTGTATCCGGTGGTGTTTGAACGCAACCTCAACTTCACCCTTCCCCCGACTGAGGAAGGCGTCAGTATTGAGGCGGAAGTTGACGGCCAGCCCATGGTCTTTCCGCTCGGTCCCGACCTCTATCTAAGCTGGGCCACCTGCACGGAGCGCGCCAGTCAGAATGATGAGAATGCAACGATATTTCGTTGCGAACTGAAACCGGGATACAGTTTCCATTGATACTGCGGCAAAACACGGTAAGGGCGGGGTACCGAAGCAGAACATACTTGCCGGATTCATGGGCGGGCCATCTGCCATGATGTCCGACAAGGAAAGTTCAAATCACTTTTGATTGATGGCATCTGCCGCATAGCGATGCATGATGTACTCCGGTACCACACCCGTGACCATGTGCACTACATGAGATGACGGCGAGATGTAGAGACTGGTGGGCAGCGCGGGAGGATCGCCAAAAGCCTTCTCCACAGATTCGGAGTCCCGCGCGAGGAGGTAGGTGATTCCTCTTTGCCGCATCATGGCAGCCGCATAGGGATACTTACTTGGATCGGCCACAACTCCCACAACCACGAGTTTCCCGCGCTCCTCGTTCTGCAGTTTCTGGAGCCAGGGAATTTCCATTCTGCAGGGAGGACACCATGGCGCCCAAAAGTTGAGCAAGATGGCTTTGCCCTGATAGGTACTTGCAGGGATGGGGTTTCCGTCAATACCTGTCAGCGTGAAGGCCCTGGCATTGGCTGTTGTCGGCGCGGCGGCCTTGCTGGGCAGAAATCGATGCAGAACCAGTGCCGCAAGCAAAGCCAGCGCCGTCCATTCCAAACCTGTTCTGATCCAGCGCTTACGTTCCATTGCGCGCATCTCCCTCTTCCTTATACAAGATTCCACAGCGACCAGAGAGGTTACATTTTCTATGGACTGATTTCAGAAAAGGCGTGAAAGGCCTGATCGCCGATTCGGCCAGGAATTTTCTGCCAGCCGAAGCTGGCCAATCAACTCGTAGGGAAGCAGATGGTCGATGATCCAAAATCCAGGTGGCAGCCTTTTGAGATCCACTCTCATAGGTCGATTCAGGTGTCCTGTCTCCTGGGCGCGCATCGATGTCGATCTGGTTTCTGCATGGTTCCGGAGAGCCAATCCGCGGGAACTTGCCGTCCCGGCCTGCGATTCGATGTTCTCCGTTAGACCTTCGTTTGCGGAAATGCCGTAATGCGCAGCTTTGCGGCGGCATAAGGGATGAGGCGAATCTCCTCTTCGACAGCATCGCTGGCAACCGGGCTTTGCGGCGCCGGATCGGCAACTCCGTCGACTGCGCGCCATGCATCGAGCCTGCGCGCCTTCACGTCAAGAGCGACGGGTGCGCGCTGCCGCGAGAATGGCTTTTCGCCCATTTCAAATTCCGCAACCTGAATTTCGTGCGCAGTCTCTTCGTCTACATCCAGCGCGTAATTCCACTGATTGCCCGGGAAGACCTGCCAGTCGGCAGTCATGCCGCGATTCCGCAGCTTGACCCAGCTTTCGTCGATTCCGTAGGAAAACACCAGCGGCCCGCGCTCGACAGCAATAGAGCGATTAAACCATCGTGACACCCGCGCGTGCATTGGGAATTCGATCTCGACGATATCGCCGCGCTTCCACACCCGTTCAATGCGCGCGAAGGAGCTGGCTGACACGGCGGGCTGCGCCGCTCCATTCACCTGCACTGTAGATCCCTCTGCCCACGCCGGAATGCGCAGGTGAAGCGGGAATTGCGTTGGCGATTCCGGATTCACGGTGAGTCGCACATGGCTTCGGAAGGGGTATTCAGTTTCCTCGACGACCTGGACAGCCGTCCCGTGGATCAAGGTGCGAACTTCGCAAGGCGCATACGCGGCCGCGACCAGCCCTGAGACCTTGCCGGTCTGCGTGTCATCGGCCGACATAAACAGAGCTGCTGTGAATTTCGGCCAGCCCTGGTGGTAATTCGCAGTACAGCAACCGAAGTTTGGCTCCAGCCCATACAGGTTCGATTCGGGACCGTCGGTGGTCCAGGGTTTATGGTGCAAGCTGCACTCCACCTGGTTTGGTTCCTGGTTGTACTGGTGGGCCCACATGTCGTCGGTCAATGTTCCGGGAAGCGCGTTGAACGCCAGCTTTTCCAGACGATCTCCAAGCAGGGGATCTCCAGTAACCGCGAGACAGTGCTCCAGCGAAAACATGTACTCCACGACGGAACAGAGCTCAGATCCCTGCGATGGATTCAGGCCGGCCAGGTGTTCGTCGCACGAAAACATTCCGTTCGGCAACCCATGATACTTCTCGAGATCCGCGATCATCTTCAGGGAACTCTGGCGATCGGCTTCAGCGCCGCTGACCAGCGACCATATCGCACCGGCCTTTACGGCCTGGGCGTTGTTCACTCCGTGCGTAGCCAGTCCCAAATCCTTCAGTCCGCCGCCCTGGTTGGCCTTGAGGTAATCGCGGCTGATGCGGTCGCGATAAGGGAAATTCGCGAACTCAGCCATCCAGTCGTAGCCCTGTTTGTGCAGCATTTGCGCCAGTTGCAGCAGGTAAACATCGCCGCTGCGGCGATAGAGCCAGATGACGCTTAGAACCTCGTCCTGCCAGCGGAATCGTCCCCAGTCTCGCAATGGACGCGACGGTAAGGCGCTCAGTTGATAGCGGAAGTAGCGGTCCATGAGCGGAATCACACGAGCGTCGCCGGAGACTTCCTGGTATTGCGTCAGCGCCTTCAGCATGACGATGCGCGGCCACCAGTCGTCGTTGGCTGCGGGGCCGAACATTCCGTTTGGCGCGGGATGATCGAGAGTCCAGTCGAGGTAGCGCTGCGCCTTTGCCTTCAAATGGATGTCGTCGAGCAGATAGGCCAGCGGTACGAGACCGTCGAGATAATACGGTCCGCGTTCCCACGACTCGCCATTGCCGCCCAGCCATCCGCTATTCGGTCCAACGTCCGGCCAGGTCTCATCCAGATGGCCGCTCAAGCCATCGGCCTGGATGCGGAGCTGGTCTGCAAGCCAGCCGCGAGGGCGGATGGAGCCAAGCGGCAGGAGCTGAAAAGCTTCCTGCGCAAGGCCGCTGCGATCTTCTCCAGCCTGTCTCGCATTTCCCGTCACCTGCGCAGCTTCAACTGCCGGATTTGCGGAGGAGGCGAGTAAGCGGCTCAATGGAAGCGATGCGCCCAGGCTGGCGGCGCTCAAGCCTTTTAGAAATCGCCGGCGAGCAAATTGAAATGGCAGTGAATGCAGCAACACAGCTCCTTTGTTCGACAGCAGTGATGATACCGGAACCGAAGATTTGCCGCAGCAATTACCGAGCGGATAAAGCCCTCTCTGTGCGTGGGAATTTTGCAGAAAGGGCTGCTCGGACGAAAACCAATGAAGCCGTACTTGTGACGCCACTGTTTCGAATCCAACGGCACAAGAAGGTTTCAAAGGGCTGCCCAGATCTCCGCGGCAAGCAAGCCTCCGAGAAATGCACGCCGCTCCCGCAGGGTGAAACCTGCTGCGCGAAGCGCGGCGGCGTGATCGGGCAACGTGCGGATGGAGAGCCCGGTCAGCAATCCAAAGGCACGATAGAGCAGCCAGACTACGGGCCGCGCCACCCATCGGCCGAAAACTCCCTCGGGAGTTGCGAACTCCGAAACCACCCAGAGTGCGGAGGGCAACATATCGCTGCGCATCTTTTCCGCGAGGAGGCGCACCTCGTCCCCGGTAAGGCAATCAAGGAAAAAATGCGTTGCGACTAGGTCGTAGGGCGGGTTTGCAGGCTGCCATAGGCGCGCATCGGCGCAATGCACTTGAACCCGCGCCGCGCCTGAACCCGCGCGGCGGAGAAGCTCGCGCAACATCGCAGAGCTTGCGTCAACCGCATCGACTTCGATCAGGGGAATCAAACTGGTGAGCCGCGCTGTGAAGCGGCCGTCACCGTCACCCATCACCAGAGCGCGCCGACATGAGGCGAGATCGCCAAGAAACGAAAAGCGGCAGCGTTCAAGCCACGGGCCGAAGGTGACGAGTTCCATCCAGCGGTAAAGGCGCGCCAGGCGATCGAAGTCCGGCGGCGCTCTGCGCTCTTGTGATTGTGGCGAGGGCAGGGAAGCGCGCCAGGCTGTCATCGCAAAGCCCATGCAAACGGGAGCAGCAGGAGCGGCGTGAGCAGCACAAGATCGGCGGCAGCGCGCAAGGCGATCGCGGTGAATTGCGGGCGCGATCGGTCCAATAGCGCCAGCAGCAGCGCGCTCACAGATCCGCATGCCAGCAGCGCGGCAGAGCGCGGATGCATCGAAGCGCCCGCAACGGCAAGCGCCAGCCCTCCGCCGGCAAGCAATGCACCCATATAGAAGATCGCGTATGGCTCAGGTTCCCGATTGCGATGTGGTTGCTGAGGGTGCGCAAACCCGATTGCGCGGTGCCTGACTGTCGCCTCCCAATGCGCGATTGCACTGCAGTTGAGCCATGCCAGCGCGGCAAAATAGCTTGCCGGAATCCAGAAAGCCCAGGCTCCATCGCCAGGCCATGCGAATGCGTGCGGCAGATGCCAGGCGGGCAGCGCGCATCCCGCGGTAAAGAGCACTCCGACCAGAAACTCCTTGGCGGGGAATGAGCGCGGCCAGCGGATTGGCGGTTGGTGCGCGTTGCGCTCCGAGTGTACTCCGGAAAAATACGCGAGCGCCGCGGCTGCCAGCACCGAGTCTCTCTCTCGCGCCATCGGCGGCATCAGCGCAAAAGTGATGCCCGCTGCCGCACATGCCGCCACAATCGCCATCGGAAAAAGCACTCGCCGGTGGCGCCAATGAAACCGGTGGCGTTCGCGCAGGGCGCGACGCGCATGCCCATGCAATCCCGCGCGAGCATCGAGCAGGCGATCGACTATATACACCGACCACGAGGCAAGCGCCAGCAGCAGCATCATCCACAGCGGCAGATGCACACCCCCGGCCCATGCAAAAGCGAGCGACCACACGACGGCAACGGTGGGCGCGTCGAGGCTGGCCAGATGCCAGAAACGGATGGCTCGCGGAGCGTCGCGGATCTGTTGCGCTGTCTCGATGCTGTCTGAGATACGTTCTGGCGCCGGTGTCAAAACGAGGGGAAGCGGCACAATCTCAATTTTAGAGCGGGAATTCCGCTGGCTGCATCGCGGTTGAAGCCATGGCTCGGCGACCTTCGCTCCAGTCCTATCTGCCGAACAACCCTTTCAATGTCTTCATCGGGCTTTGTTGATTTTGCGAATTGCCAACGATTCCGTTGACAGCATTCTTCAGGATCTTTCCCACATCGGCGTGGATCGACGGACTCGATGCGGTTCCCGTTACAGTGAGTGGAATGCCGCTGCTGTTGGACTGCGAGTTGGAGGTGGAATTGGAGCCGATCCCAAGCAGCCCTCCAATTGAGCTGGTGCCGCTGCCGATGGCCCCGCCCAATGCCGACAACGCGGCGATCCTGGCGTTCAGTTGAAAGTTCAGTTCATCCGCAGGGGAAATCGTGCCGCTGCCGGTGGCGCTGCCGATCCGGGGAACCTCGGCGTCGATATTGCTGAAGCTCGTACCCTGCGGCGAGTGATTCACCTCGGCGTACAGCTTTTGAATCTCGGTGCCGCCGGATGTGCCGCTGATCGGAGTAATGCCCTGAATCTTTCCGCCAAGGTCGAAACCCGCAAGCTGGCTGTTGTCGAGTTCGATTGGACCAGCGATGGTGAGGGCGTTGACCGGGCCGGTGATCGCAAGGTTGGCGTTGATAGTGCCGCCCTGCAGGCGTGAGCCGCTGGGCAGCGTGACTCCTGCGGCGGGCAGCAGGTCCTCCACCTGGTCCACCGGAAGATTCGGCGCGGAAAGATGCAGGTTCAGGACCGGCTCCGTGCTGTCATGCCGGAAGCTGCCGGCGATGTGCGCCGCGACTCCGCCGGTGGCAATGGCAAGATCGTTCACCAGGCCAGTGCGCGAGGAAAGATTGTCAGAGAGGTTGAAGTTGATATTGACCGGCTTTGGCGTTGGCGTTCCCTTGGGCATCAACTTGAGCTGCGAGGCGACGGCCTTTCCCATGGTGGTCATGTTGCCGTCTTTCGATGTGACCTGGGCATCGAAGTCGGCGACCATGGAAATGCCATCGCTGGGCTGTATGGCTCCGGCGGCCACCGGGTCGAAGTGCTTGATCTGGATCGTCGCATCGAACGGAGTGAGCGATGTATCGTTTTGCGCAAGCGGTCCCGCCGTGCCCTTCAGGTTCAGCGTGCCACCGCCCGCGACATCGAGCGAAAGCTCAAACGGAAACTGACGGCCAAGCGAAAACTGATTGACGGTGAGGTTCACATTGCTGCATTTGAATGGATTGCCCGCCGCGGGCAGTGAAGAAAGCTCGGCGCTGCCATTCGCGATCTTCAGCTCGTTGACGGTGAGCGCCGGCAGAGCGCCCGCCTGCTGAGTCTGCGTCTGAGATTTCGAGGCGGTGCTGCCCAGCGATGAGAAGTTCCACGTGCCGTTGGCCGCGTGAATCAGTTGAATCGACGGCGAGTCGACCGTGAAGTCTGTGATCTGCAGCGAGTGATGAAAGAGGAGCTGGCCGAGCTTGACGCCGATCCGCAGCTCGCTGGCCTTGAGAAATGGCGACGTAGAAAAGGATGGGTCATCGGCAATCGAGATGTCTTTGGCAACCAGGCTGCCCGTCAGGAGCGAAAGACTGATGTGGCCGAGCGTGACTTTACGCCCCAGCGCGCTCGACAGCTCGCTCTGAATCGTGGGGCGGAAGGTATCCGCATTGACGAAGAATGGGACCAGAACCAGAATGGCGACCAACAGAACGGCAGCCGCAACGACCGCTTTTACCCAGCGCTTCTTCATGAGTCATTCCTCCTCGCAAAAAGACACGTCTGCATTGTAACCCCTACTGCGCACGCGGCTGGCTGGGCAGCGGTCTAGCTCAGAACCCTGATCTTATTGATGTGAAACATGGAAATAAAGATGGATGAGGCGGAAAAATAGTGCAGCGCGGGCCAATTTTGCGCACAGGCTGCACGTCCGGCATGAGCCGGGATCGGGGTCAGTCGGCCACCTGCCGTTACGCTCCGTCCTCGCGGAACATGGGGTGAGGAATCAGGCGGCGGTAGTCTTCCTGGTGCGCGCCGTCCAGACATGCCTCGATGATTTTTCTGCCCAGCGGGTCGAGCTCCGGCACAAGGAAGGGCTTGAGCTCCTGGGCGAAGAACTCGCGCCACTGCCGCGCGCCCTCCTCGTACACGTCCATGCCGCCCTGCAACTGCTCTTCGACGTGCAGAAAGACGCGCGCGATGATCGAGCCCTCGATCTTCAACTGGTTGGGGATGTAGCCAAGCAGCGGGCAGATCGCCTCGCTGACCTGGTCGCGCGCAAACTTGGCGCTGCCGCGCCGGGCCAGGTACTCGCGGGCAACCCACTCGGCCATGAAGCCTACCTTCCAGGCGCCGACGTGCTGGTTGGGAATCAGCACGTAGCGGGTCTCGGGCGTCTCCAGAATCTGATGCAGCAGCAGATTTGCCTGATCCACGCGGCGGCCGGTGGCAAAGGCCCAGTAGGAGCCGACGCCCTCCGACTGCATGCCGCTGTGCTTTGATGCCTGAATGCTGGGGTTGGCGTGACCGCGCGGTGCGGCCAGCCGCCACAGCCAGGCCAGCGCCGGACTCAGCACGTGGAGCATGGCCAGGATGCCGTAAAGGCGGCTGTCCTTGTGCGTGGGCGGGCAGCGGACACCGAAGCTGCGCACGTCCACCCGCTGCGGTCCCTCGAGAACGTCTTCCAGCATCCGTCGCGGCAGGATGACGCGCGGGTTGGGGCAGGGCTTGCCCGGCGCGTCTTCCACATGCTCCCAGGTCAGGCAGTTGCCGCCGGGCACAATGTAGTGGTTCAGGAAGATCAGCGGTTCGGGCGGCTCGATGCACAACCGCTCCAGCGCCGGCGCGGTGCCGTAATTGTGGATGTGGTCCACGCGCACAAACCAGCCATTTTCCGCATCGGCAATGGTCAGCCGCTTGCTGTTGCCCTGGTACTTCGGATGGGCGCATCCCATATCGTCGGCGATGGGCCGCAGATGGCAGGCTTCGGGCAGCACCAGCGTGCGCTCCTCCTGCGTGACCACGTTGCGTCCCAGCAGCAGACGGCCGTCTTCCATGCGGTGGATGTGCTCGGTCATCTCGCTTTTGCCGCCGCCCGAAGCGCCCTCGTGCATCAGGATCAACTGATTGTCGTAGGGCGTGACCGCTGCGACCGCGGAGCAGTGGTTGGTGGTCCAGCCTTCGTGTTCGCCCCGGTCCAGCAACACGGAATAAACGCCCTTCTTGGCGCTCGGTCCCGGATAGAGGTTGTATGCGAAGATCTCCTGGTGCGTGGTCTGCCGGTCGTGCACCACCACCTGACGCCCGCCAAAGTGCGTGTGCCGGAAGGGAGGGGCGACGAACAGAACGCCGCCGGTGATGCGGAAATCCGCCGGAACCCGGCTGCGCGGAATCATGCCCTGAAGGTCGGCCAGCATCGCGGCAAAAAAGGCCGCCTGCCGCGACACGATCAGCAGCGAGCCGTAGCCCAGCTCGTCCGTGCCGGCATAGAACGGCATGACCACCAGTTCCTGCGTCTTCAGCCAGTCCAGCGTCCGCTGGCGCATGGCGGCGAAGGGCTCGTTGAATCGTTCCTCGTAGCGGGGCTTGTCGGTGGGCAGATCGTCGCCGATGACCATCGCGTCCGGATCGCGCCGGCGCATCGCGGGGTCGGGATAGTTGACCGCCAGGCCGTTGCGTGCCTTGGTAATAATCGCCTCGGTGATTCGCCCTTTGGCGGCTGTCTGAAAGACGACTTCGTACTGGCTGTGATCGTCGCGATTGCCCAGCTTCCAGTCGGTTTCGCCCGAAGCCCGGCCCAGTGCCCAGTCCAGCAGTTGCAGACGGGTCTCCGGGATCTGCACCAGCCGCGCCGCGCCCAATACCTCGCGCACATGGGCTGGCAAATCGAGCTCGGACCAGCTTGTTTGCAAATCGACGAAGGAGCCTGCGGCAGCCAATGTGGTCATGTTGTATCGCTCTCTGGGAAGGAACGGGACATGCGCGCGGAAGTGCCTGGGCGCAAAGAATCCTCATACCTTTTATCTCACAGACCATCACACCTGGCAGTGAGCTGTGTCACATTGCAGAATCTAGGCTCTATAAGATCTGCCCTCGGCATGTTCTTGGGTTGGCCGTCCGGAGGGGACTGATCCAACTGACCCGGCTCCACGGCTGGCAATGAGTGAAGGCTGGCAATGAGTGAAATGGCAGGAAATCTGCGGCGCAATCCATCGAGGCGCGAAGGGCCAGTTCAGCGCGCAGTTCTCCTTCGCGGGGACTTGCCGGCCTGTTCGCCAGTCTGCGCGGGAATCGCGTTCAGATCGGTCTTTCCTTCCGCCAGCCGAATGAGAAAATCCTGCGCGCAGAACGGCGGTGCGTTCTTCCTCAGCTTGCTGGCGCGAATGTAGTTGCCGTCTGGCTGCTGAATCCTTGCTTTCACCGTGTCGGCCAGATACGCGGGCAGAATCTCGTTGTGAATGCGCGCCATCGCGGCAGGGTCGCGCACGGGGAAGACCACTTCGCTGCGCTCGAAGAGGTTGCGCGGCATCCAGTCCGCCGAGCCGAGATAGATCTCGTCGTTGCCGCCGTTGGCAAAATGGAAGATGCGCGAGTGTTCGAGGAGCCGCCCGACAATCGAGCGCACACGGATGCGCTCCGACAGTCCCTTCACGCCCGGCCGCAAGGTCGAAAGCCCGCGCACGATCAGGTCGATTTCGACGCCGGCCTGCGAGGCTTGGTAGAGCGCCTGAATGATCGAAGGCTCCAGCAGCGAGTTCATCTTTGCGACGATATGCGCCGGCCGCCCAGCCAGCGCGTGTTCCTGCTCGCGGCGGATGAGGCGCAGAAAGTTCTCCGCCATGGTCAGCGGGGCTACCAGCAGCGGAGAGTAGTCGTCGAGCTCGGCGTGCGCGGTCAGGTAATTGAACACCATATGCACGCGCTCGGCGATCTGCGGATCGCTGGTGAGCAGGCTCAGGTCAGTGTAGAAACGCGCTGTTTCGGGATTGTAGTTGCCGGTGCCGAGGTGGCAGTAGCGGCGCGTTACGCCGTCTTCGTCGTGGCGCACCAGCAGGGCCAGCTTGCAGTGCGTCTTCAATCCCACCACGCCGTGAAAGACCTGCGCGCCGGCGTCCTCCATGCTGCGCGCCCAGCGAATATTCGAGGCTTCGTCGAAGCGCGCCATCAGCTCCACCACCACGGTCGCTTCCTTGCTCGCGCCGGCTTCGGTCATCGCCTGAAACATCGGTGAGTCGTGGCTGGTGCGGTAGAGCGTTTGCTTGATGGTGACGACGGCCGGATCCCGCGCGCCCTGCTGCACAAACTCGACCACTGGATCGTAGGAGTCGTAGGGGTGATGCAGCAGAATGTCGCGGCGGCGCAGTTCATCGAAGATACCGGCCGAGTTGCGGCCCAGCACGAGCGGTCTGGGCGTGAAGGGCTGAAACTTGAGATCGGGCCGATGAATGTCGTTGTAGAGGAACAAGAGCCGCGACAGATTCACCAGCCCCTCGCCGCGAAAGATCTGGTCCTCGTCGAGCTCGAAGTTCACCCGCAGACGCTCCACAATCTCCGGATCGGCATCGCTTTCGATCTCCAGCCGCACCGCGTCGCCCTTGCGCCGGTTGTGCAGTTCCACGCGGATGGTTTCAAGCAGCGAGCGCGCCTCTTCCTCTTCGACATAGAGATTGGAGTTGCGTGTGACGCGGAACGACGTCGAGGCCAGCACGGCATAGCCGCGGTACATACCGCCGAGATGCTGCTCGATCAGGTTCTGCAGGAGCAGGTAGTCGTCGTGGCCGTTGCTCGCTGGCAGGCGGACAAAGCGCGGCAAGGCGCGCGGCACGGTCACCACGCCCAGCACCCGCGGTCCCGAGCTGCGCCGTTTCGGCCTGAGCAGCAGCGCCAGGCAGAGCGCCTTGTTGATTACGCGAGGAAACGGATGCGCGGGGTCGATTGAGATCGGCGTCAGCAGCGGGTCCACTTCGCGCTGGAAGTAGCCGCGCGCAAACTCGGCTGCCTCTTCGCTCAACTCATTCCATGCGAGCAGCCGGATTCCTTGCCGGCGCAGTTCGGGCAGCAGTTGATTGCTCCAGCACTTGTACTGGCTGGCCACAAACCTGTGAATCTCGGCGGTGAGCACGGCGAGCGATTCGGCGGGGCGCAGCCCGTCGTAGCCGGGCTCGCGGTAGCCGTCCTCAATGCGCTGCATCAGACCGGCCTGGCGAATCTCCACGTACTCGTCGAGGTTCGAGGCGGTGATAGCCAGAAACTTCACGCGCTCCAGCAGCGGATTTGTGGCGTCCTCCGCCTCTTCCAGTACACGCCGGTTGAACTGCATCCAGGAATAGTCCCGGCCGTTGAAAAGCTCGGTTTTCTTTAGACTTATAGGCATACGCGCGTTCTGTGGGCCGTGTTCGCAGTCTACAGTGTTCGCACTCATTTTGGCATACTGGGCGTTGGCCATGAGTGGCGACGAACAGTTGGCCCGGGCGAGGCTGCCAGGTGGTCGAGTCGAAGCATATGCATTTGTTCTTCCGGGCGCCACATGGCGCCCCTGCCACGATAAGCTAGTAGCTAGAGGCCAGCAGTTGGTGGCTGACGAACCCATGTCCCCATACAAATACTCCACTCTTGCCGTCCACGCCGGGCAGCACCCTGACCCGCAGACGGGCGCTGTCAACGTGCCCGTTTACCTGTCATCGACCTTTGAACTCACCGGCATCGGCTCGGACCGCGGCTGGGACTACTCGCGCGCGGGCAATCCCACCCGCGACCGGCTCGAAGCAGCGCTGGCCGCGCTCGAAGGCGGGACCAGCGGCCATGCGTTTACCACTGGAATGGCTGCCATCTCCGCGCTCGTCGCCATGTTGCGCGCGGGCGACCACGTCATCTGCTCGCGCGATGTGTATGCTGGGACCGTCCGCCTCTTCGACCAGATCGTCTCGGGCTATGGCATCGAGATCGAGTACGTCGATACAAGCGACCTGAAGGCTGTTGAAGCGGCCATGAAGCCGAACACCCGGCTTGTGCACGTCGAAACGCCGAGCAATCCGCTCATGGTGCTCACCGATATCGCCGCCGTGGCCAGGATCGCCCACGCGCATGGCGCCGAGGTGAGCGTCGACAACACGTTCATGTCGCCGGTGCTGCAGAGCCCACTCGCCTTGGGCGCCGACATTGTGATGCACTCGACCACGAAGTACCTGAACGGCCACTCCGACGGTCTTGGCGGCGCGCTGATCGGCTCCAAGCCCGAGCACAAGGATCGCTTTCTGCTTGTCCAGAAGGCCGCAGGAGGCGTGATGTCACCCTTCGAGTGCTACCTGGTGCTGCGCGGTATCAAGACTCTGCCCCTGCGCATCCGGCAGCACGAAGAAAACGGCCGCGCGGTGGCCGAGTTCCTCGCCGCGCACCCCAAGGTCGGCAAACTGGCCTATCCCGGTCTCAAGAGCCATCCGCAGTACGATCTGGCCTGCCGGCAGCAGAGTGGTTTTGGCTCCATGATGAGCTTCGAGCTGAAATCGCGCGCCGAAGCGGAGCGATTCCTGAAGGCGATCAAGATTTTTCTGAATGCTGAATCGCTGGGCGGAGTCGAGTCGCTCGCCTCGCACTCGGCCACGACGACGCACGGCTCGGTCAGCGAGGAAGTGCGCCAGAAGATGGGAATCAACGAGGGCCGCATCCGCCTCTCGATCGGCATTGAGGATAAGGAAGATCTGATCGCCGACCTCGAACAGGCGCTAGCGGCGGTGTGAGTGCCATCATGTACGACTTTCCGCTTCTGCTCGCCATCGATACCTGCGGACCTTCGGGTTCCGTGGCGCTGGGGCGGATTCCCGGTCGCGACCTCGAAATTCTGGGTCAAACGGAGCTGGCCGGACGCACCTACTCGGCGACGCTGATCTCAGCCATTGCCGATTTGCTGCGCTCGGCCAACCTCGAACTCTCAAACCTCGGCGGCATCGTCATCGTGAACGGGCCAGGAAGTTTCACCGGCGTGCGCGTGGGCGTGAGCGCCGCAAAAGGACTTGCCCAGGGCGCGGACATTCCCGTAGTCGCGCTCTCGCGGCTTGAGGTTCTTGCCCGCAAAGCTGGCGTTCTCTCTGCCGCGCTCGATGCGCATCGCGGGGAAATTTATCTGCGCTTGGAAACTGCGGGTTCAGCCCCGGTTGAGATGCTGGCCGGTGCCGAAGAACTCGCCGCCATCGATCCTGCCCCTGCTCTTGTCGCCGTCTGCGACGAAGGCTCTGCCGCTGTGCTCACCCGTGCCTGGCCGCAAACGCGGCTCGTTCGTACGCCGCCGCCGCTTGCTTCCGACGCGATCCGCCCCGGCGAGGCGCGGCTTACGGCTGGCGCCGCTATCGACCTGGCGCTGCTCGACGGCCACTACCTGCGCCGCTCGGATGCCGAGATCTTCGGCAACGATGTGGCTGCCCAGGCGGCCGCGGCGGAAGCGAAGGGCGCGTGAACTCCGGCGCCGAAGCCGTCGCGATCCAGCGCATGACCGCTGCCGCTCTCGCGCAGGTTCAGGCCATTGCTGAAAGCCTTTCCGAAGCGCCCCATTGGCCGCCAATGGCTTACCTCACCGCCATCGATCCCGATGCCGCGCCACGCCGCATCGCGCTCGTCGCCACCGGCCTCCAATCGGGCTCCGTCCTCGCCTTCGCCGTCGCCAGTCTTCTCCCGCCGCAGGCCGAACTGGAGACCATTGCTGTCGCTCCTGAAAGTCAGCGGCGGAGCATTGGGCGACAGATCCTGACCGCCCTCATGGATGAACTCAAGGCTGCGGGCGTACACGAGTTTCTGCTCGAAGTGCGCTCCTCAAACCTGCCCGCGATTGCCCTTTACCGTGCGCTGGGCTTTGTCCCGTGCGGCCTGCGTCCTGGCTATTATCTTGATCCTGTTGAAGATGCGGTTCTGATGCGTCTCCCGCTCACGGAGAAATCCGCATGGACGCGGGTCGATCTGGCCTGACTCGGCGCTACAGCCAACTTCGCCAGATTCGATGTTCTCGCCTCCTGAAATCCACAGGCATCCAGCACTTTCAGGAATGTTGCCGCTTGCCGACTCTGCTCCAGAGGCGATATATGTTAATGTTCTGCTAACTTCGGTGTCTCAAAGAATGTCAAATCGACCACCGAATGGGGGTGCCTGATGGACGAAGTAGAGGTTTCAGCGCTGAGCGACGAGCTTGATCGCCTGCATACCGAACATCGCCGCTACGCTCAGCGTTTGGAAGAATTGCTGCAAAAGCCCTACCTCACCGAAGACGAACAACTCGAGGAAGTGCGGCTCAAGAAGCTCAAGCTGCACGCCAAGGATCTGATCTGCGCGATCGAACGGCGTTTGCCGGCCGTCGCTTAGCTTAATTCGCTTGTCAGGTCGCAATTTGAAGGGCTTTTGACAGGCAATTGCCCAGCGGAACGCCTCTTTGGCGCTTTAGTGTGCGGTGTGTGCTCTTTTCATGACAGAGCGGGCGCTACCGTTGCCTCTGAAGCACCGTATAATCGTTGGGGACAATGGTTCGCGACGGTTACATTTACGCACTCAGCCTTTTGGTAGTGGCCGCAGCACTCGTCTGGTTCACAGGCGCCTGGGCCTGGGCCAGCCTTCCGCTTTTGCTGGCAGCGTTTTTCCTCTGGTTTTTCCGCGATCCCCATCGTGCCATCCCCGCCGGCAACGGCGTGATTGTTTCACCGGGCGACGGCCTGGTGACTGAAACCGCGTCCATCTCCACTCCTGAAGGCCCGCGCCAGCGGATCAGCATTTTTCTGAGCGTCTTTAATGTGCATGTGAACCGCGCGCCCATCAGCGGCACGGTGAGCAGTGTTCACTACCAGAAGGGCCAGTACCTGAACGCCATGAACCCGGCCTCGGCCGAGCGCAACGAGCAAAGTATCGTCACGCTGCACGGCACGGGGGCGGACGCCGGCCTCGAAGTCACCTTCAAGCAGATCGCGGGACTTCTGGCGCGGCGCGTGGTTTGTCGCTGCACGAAGGGGCAGCAGGTCGAGCGCGGAGAGCGCGTGGGCTTGATCAAGTTTGGCTCCAGGGTCGATGTTCTGCTGCCGGCCAGCGCCGAGCTGCGGGTCAAGGTGGGAGATCGGGTGAAGGGTGGCGCCACGGTGTTGGCCGTTGCTCCAACGGGAGAGCGCCGATGAACCACATCGACCGGCCGCAGACCAAGTCCGAGCCGCATCTACCCGTGCGCCGAGGCATGTATCTGTTGCCTTCATTGTTCACGGCCGGCAACCTTGCCGCAGGCTACTTTTCCATCACACAGGCGATCGCCGCCATCAGTGGCAATGCGCAGACACATCTCGACTGGGCCGCCATCGCCATTCTGTTTGCGATCCCGTTCGACGCGCTCGACGGGCGTATCGCGCGCATGACGAACACGACGAGCGAATTCGGCAAGGAACTCGACTCGCTGGCCGATGTGGTCACATTTGGCGTAGCGCCCAGCATCCTGGCCTTCGTCTGGGGATTTTATTTTCTCCCCAACTCGATCAACCAGGCCTTGCGGCTGCACCTGATGCAGGCCGGAGCCTTCATTTGCTTTCTCTTTCTTCTCGCCGGAGCCTCGCGGCTGGCGCGCTTCAACATCAGCCACGACGCGCAGCCACGCAACCCCGGCCGGGCAGATCGCAAGTATTTTGTCGGGATGCC
This sequence comes from Acidobacteriota bacterium, assembly GCA_021790995.1. Lineage (GTDB taxonomy): Bacteria > Acidobacteriota > Terriglobia > Terriglobales > Acidobacteriaceae > Telmatobacter. The sequence continues at coordinate 11,470 of JAJYFA010000036.1, read as the reverse complement.
GATTCCCGCAGCAGCCGGACTGCTCGCCGCCAGCGTGCATCTTTGCTACGGGATTCCCAATGTCTACTGGTACATTGCCATTCCCTGGCTCATCCTGGTCGGGCTTGCTGCTTACGTGATGGTCAGTACCTGGCGCTTCTGGTCAGGCAAAGAGATCAATCTCTCCCGCAGCCATCCCTTCCAGTTGCTCATCCTGCTGGCTTTGGTTGCCTACGTCATCTTCCGGTACTCGAATGTTTCCATGTTTTTGGTGGCGCTAACCTATATGTTCTCGGGGATCTGGGCGCGTACCGCTTATGGCTGGCGGCGGCGCCATCGCAAAAGATCGGCTGCCGATCCGGGGATCGGCTCGCCTGTGGAACCGGAATCGCTCGGGCCTCGCATTTCCGGCTAGATTTTGCCGTGCATTGAGTCACGATTTCGGCGCGAACCACGCCGGGTTGACTCGTTGACTTGCTAACTCGCTGCTCTTAAGGATTGCCGTGTACAAGATTGCCATTGTCGGTGCTTCAAGCCTGCTTAGCCGGGAGTTGAAAGACGTTCTCTCCGAGTCTCCGCTTGCCGCCTCGAACTTCGCCCTGCTCGATGAGGAAGAAACTCGGGGACAGTTGGAACAGGTGGGTGACGAGGTCACCTTTATTCAGGCCATTAGCTCCGATGCTTTTGCCAGCGCGGACTTCACGTTCTTCTGCGGCTCCGAGAACCTCACCCGCCGCTATTGGCAACAGGCCCTTCGCGCCGGATCTACCGTTCTCGACCTCTCCGGCGCGCTCGATCAGGAGACGGGCGTCCTCATCCGCGCTCCGTGGATTGGTGCTGAAGTCTCAGCTGTCGATCTGCTCACTCCTGCCGTCGTTCCGGCTCACCCGGCGGTCATCACCCTTGCCCTGCTGCTTCGGCGGTTGCAGCAGGCAGCGCCCATTCGCTTTGCTGCTGCCACCGTCATCGAGCCCTCCAGCGAGTTCGGCCGTGCCGCCATGGACGAACTCCATCAGCAGACGATCAATCTGCTCAACTTCCAGTCATTGCCCCGCGCCGTTTATGACGCGCAGGCGGCGTTCAATCTGCTCTGCGGCATGGGTGACGAGGCTCAGGCCAGCCTCTCTCGCGTGGAAGACCGCATCCGCCGCCATTACGAAGCGGTCACTGGCGGCCGCGGTCCCGCGCTCGCCGTGCAGGTTGTTCACGCGCCGGTCTTTCACGGCCTCACCTTCTCCATCGCAGTCGAGCTCGAGCGGCCGGTGGAAGTTGTGGCCCTCGAAGAGGCGCTTGCAGGCGAGCACATCGAGATGGTGGTCGAAGACACAGATTCCCCATCGAACCTGGCGGTTACGGGACAAAACGAGGTTCTGGTGCGGCTGCGTCCCGAGTTGCAGACCCGCAACGCCAATCTGGCAACGCGGCTTTGGCTCTGGGCGGCAGCCGACAACCTGCGCCTCAACGCGCAAAACGCCGTGCAATGCGCACTGGACCTGCGGCGCATGCGGCCACAGGGAACCGTCCAGTAAGACATAACGTTGTCGAATAAAGAGCATCGATTTTGTGAAATGCAATGCGCCGGAGATGATGGCTCGCCTGCAGGCTCTGACACGGATAAATGTGCAATCGGCCTAAGTGCTGAGCGGCATCAGCGGCGGCAAGGCTGACCGTCAAGTACGCCGTGAAGCGCTGAACCGCGCGGCGCGGGGTTCGCGCCAGTTTTGCATTTGCTGTCATCGAGGCTGGCACTCACCAGCGCATCAGCATCGCGAGCGCTGCGGCAAGCAGCGAAGTAAAGACGCCCGCGGCGGCCATTGCCCACGAGGAGACCGTGGCCTGCATCTCCGAGCGGCGCACCAGGCTCGCCGTGCCGATGCCGTGCGACGCCGTGCCGATTGCGGCCCCGATGACGCGGTCGTCGCGCAGGCGCGCCAGGCGCAGGATCGGCACGCCGAGGGTTGCGCCCAGCACGCCGGCCAGAATCACCATTGCGATCGTGATCTGCGGAATGCCATTCAACTCGCGGCACACTTCGATCGCGATCGGCGTGGTCACTGACTTCGGCACAGCAGACATCACGACAGGCAAGGGCGCATGAAGAAGCCATGCCGTCAGTCCGGCGGTCGTCATGCCCACGACCGAGCCTGCAAACACCACCAGCGCCAACCTCGGCAGCGAGCGGCGCAAAGCCACGCCGTGCCGATGCATGGGGAAGCCCAGAGCAACCGTGGCCGGACCAAGCCACCAGGTGAGAAAGCCGCCGCCGCGGTTGTAGATGGAATAAGGCTCCCGAAGCAACAGCAGTACAGCGACGATGGGCAGGCACGCCGCTACGATCGGCGAGAACCACTTCCATCGCCGGTGCAGGGCGAGCGCAGCGGCATAGGCCAGTATGGTAACTGCGATGCTGAATACCGGATTCCCGGTCCACGAGAATGCGCTCATCGTCCGGCTCCCTGCGCAGCCTTGCCGGTTTGCGGGGCCGGCGCATCCGGTTCGGCAGGCAACAGCCAGCGGCCGAGAAGTCCCGTGGTAAGCAGAACGGCCAGAAAGCTGATCAGCAAACTCGCCGCAATCGCCAGCCATTGCCGCGAGAGCAATTTGCCCATGTCCATCAGTCCGACGGTCAGCGGCACGAACAGCAAAACCATATGCCGCAGAAGCAACGTGGAAGCGCGCTCCACCCACGCAGGTTTGAGCAGCCTTGACGAGAGCGCCAAATAGAAGAGCAGCATGCCCAGCACACCGCCAGGAATCGGAACCCCTACGCGGTGCAAAAGTGATCCGACGAGGAAGAATCCAACCAGAATGGCAGTTCCGAATAAATAATCCATTCTTTCCATCATGCCCGATGTAGTCCTCTGGGACTATCTCAAAATGCGTGGCTCATACCATTGACCCGGACGGCCTTCACTGCATAGGATTGGCCCGTCACCACTGATTCGGTCCCCCGGAGATCCCTGCATCGCCGACGGCCGCAGGAGATTCGGGGAAGTTCATTAGAAGACCGCAAGACAACAAGATACAAATGGTCTAAGAGAGGATTCGGTTCAATGCGCCTAACTACCCGGCGAGTTGGTTTTATATGTGTAGTAGCGGCCGTGGCAGCGCTCTTGCTGTCTGGAACGAAGTCGCGCGCTCAGGCGCCCAGCGGCAACGCGAATTTCCGTCCACCCGCCATACCGCTCGTAGCTCACGATCCGTATTTCAGCATCTGGTCGATGGCCAATAGCGTAACAGCGGAGCCGACGAAACACTGGACCGGAGCCCCACAGGGACTCACTGGAATCATCCGCGTCGACGGAAAGTACTACCGCTTTCTGGGAACGATACCGCGCCGTGGTAATGGCGTGCCCCCTCTGAAGCAGGTCAGCGTCTCGATTACGCCCACGCGCACAGCCGTGGTTCTGACGAGCCCTGAAATTGAGCTCGACATGGAATTCATGAACCCTCTGCTTCCTGACGATCTCGCGCTGTTATCCCGTCCCGTCACCTATCTCACGTGGAACGTCAAGTCGCGCGATAACCGAGAGCACAAGGTAACGGTCTATTTTGAAGCCAGCGGCACTCTGGCCACAAACGATCCCGGTCAGCCAGTGATGGCTTCCCGGGCCAGGATTCAGGGACTCGATCTGCTGCGCATTGGAACAAAGAGGCAATCCGCTCTCGATCGCTTTGGCGATAATGTCCGCATCGACTGGGGCTGGTTCTACCTTGCGGTTCCCCAGAGCGAAGGCGCCAGTACCACCGCCGGCAATCAGAGTGATCGCGAACAGTTTCTGCTTACTGGCGATCTGCCCCAAGTGGACGATATCGGCGACGCCCGTCCTCCGCAGATTCACTATCCGCCCGCGCTCACTCTGAACCTGGCGGTGCCGTTCGGCAGTGTCGGATCGACTCCCGTCGAACGGCACATCCTTCTTGCCTACGACGACATCTGGTCCGTCGAATACATGCATACAAAACTCCGGCCTTACTGGCGCACCAGGTTTCCGGGATTTGCGGAGATGCTCGAGGCCGCCGATAAGGAGTACCCGGTTCTCGAAGAGCGGTCGCGACGCTTTGACAGTGAGCTGGAATCGGATCTCGCGAAAGCCGGCGGTGAGCAGTATGCCCAGATCGCGACTCTTGCCTATTCCCAGGCTATTGCCGCCCAGAAACTTGTTGAAGGTCCTGACGGCCAGCCGTTCTTTATGCCCAAGGAGGATTTCAGCAACGGTTCCATTTCGACCGTCGATGTGATTTATCCCTCTGCCCCCATGTTTCTGCTGTTGAATCCCAAGCTTGTCGAGGCGCAACTGGATCCAGTCTTTCGCTATGCGGCGATGCCTGCGTGGAAGTTCGACTTTGCTCCGCACGATCTCGGCGTTTATCCGCTGGCGAATGGGCAGCAATATGGAGGAGGCGAACTCAGCGAAGTCAACCAGATGCCGGTGGAAGAATCGGGGGACATGATTCTGCTGGCCGCGGCCGTGGCCCACGCGGAGAAAAGCCCTGCTTATGCGGGCCGCTATTGGGATCTCCTCGGCAAATGGGCAAACTATCTGCTCGTGCATGGCCTCGATCCTGAAAACCAGCTCTGCACCGACGATTTTGCAGGGCATCTCGCTCACAATGCCAACCTTTCGATCAAGGCGATTGAAGCCCTCGGCGCTTATGCTCAGATGGCTGAGGATCTGCATCATCCGGAGGTGGCGGAGAAATATAGAACCGCGGCGCAGACCATGGCGAAGAGATGGGTCGCGATGGCTGACGACGGAGACCACTACCGCCTGGCCTTCGATAAGCCCGGCTCCTGGAGCCAGAAGTACAATCTCGTCTGGGATACCGTCCTCGATCTTCACCTCTTCCCGCCGTCAGTGGCCGCGCGCGAGTCCGCCTTCTATCAGACCAAAATCAATCAGTACGGTCTGCCGCTCGATAACCGTGCGACCTATACCAAGCTGGACTGGGAACTCTGGACTGCAACACTGGCGACGAATCCAGCCGACTTTCAGCGCATCGCCGGAGCAGCTTACCGCTTTCTGAACGACACACCCAATCGCGTTCCCATGACGGACTGGTATGACACCATCACGGCTCGCCAGGTTGCCTTCCAGGCGCGTTCCGTTGTAGGCGGTGTGTATATGAAGATGCTTGCCGGCCCGGACGTGTGGGCCGCCTGGGTCGCGCGCAGTGCTGACGCCGGCGGAGCTTCGCGGTAGGCCTGTTCAGGTTGCGCGGCAAGTTTCGCGGTGGCAATGCCGGTATCACCCCTGCGGAGACGAGGCGCTGTCTGTTCGCCGCATGTTTTGGTCACCGAATCGGGAGCCGGCGCGGGTCAGGAGACACGCATTACAGCCCGTCAGGAGACCGGCGCTGCGTGAAGAAATCTCCTCGTCGCGGCATCAGGCGCATTCCTGCACCTTGATGACCAGGCATGCGATGGTGTTTTCGCCTTGGAGAAGCATCTGATGCGGAGTGCCTGCGGGGACATGCGCCACGTCTCCTTGCCGCAGATTCCTGGGTGTGCCGCCTTCGATCGCTGCGCCGCGCGTCTCCCCCGGCGCGACGATGCGCGCGCCGGTGACGCTTCCCCCGGTCACAAGAGTGGCCGCTCCGGAAAGCACCACAAACAGATCGGCAAACCGTTCATGCACCTCCGCCTCGCCGCTGCGGCTGCGGAAGGAGAGCATGGCTGCGTGCTGCGCATATTCTTTGAGCGTCTCCGACGCCGAGCCGTCGCCGAGCTTCGCCATCTTGCGCAGATACGCAGCCCGCTCCAGCAGCACCGCCGGCGACCAGTGATCCACGGGGCTCTTCGGCTTTTGCGGCGCTGGCCCAACGTCGTCCAGTGAGATGTCTTTCAGAATTGTCTTTTCGATCCGCTCCATTCGCTTCCTCTTTTCGATCTGGGTATGCTTCAAACTCCCGCCAGCTTGCGTGCGCGCTTGAAGACGTTGAGCAGCATGGCCCGCGTGAGCTTGCCCGTGTTCGTGTTCTGCAGCGAGGGGTGGTAGCTGGCGATGGCGATCAATCCGCCTGGAAGTTTGTGCTCGGCTCCGTGCGCGAAGACATAGTCGGAGCGTTTGAGCGATCGTCCCAGCCGCGACTCGTGCGCCAGAAGGCCCTCAAAGGCGATGCGTCCCAGGCACACCACCACGCGCAGATTGGCGAGCAGCTTCATCTCCAGATCGAGCCACGGCGCGCAGTTGCGCAACTCTTCGGGCGTGGGTTTGTTGCCGGGCGGAGCGCAGCGTCCTACGGAAGTAATCCAGAGGCCGTTGAGCTTCATGCCGTCGTCGCGCGAGGTTGCCGTGGGCTGCGAGGCAAACCCGGCTGCGTGTAGAACCGGATACAAAAAGTCGCCGGAACCGTCGCCGGTGAAGGGTCTGCCGGTGCGATTCGAGCCGTGTGCGCCGGGCGCCAGACCCAAAGCAAGCACGCGCGCCCGGGGGTCGCCAAACGAAGGCACGGGACGCCCCCAGTATTCCCAATCGGCATATGCGCGGCGCCGCTTGCGCGCAACTTCGGCGCAATACGCGCGCAGGCGCGGGCAGAGTTCGCAATCGACGATGCGCGCGTTCAATGCCTGGAGGGATGTGGGCGCGACCATGAAGAGATTTTACTTCGGCTTGGGATGAGGGGTATTCGCGCGCGGTCGGCGGCGCGTTTTCGGCTTGGCGGTTTGCGCATTTCGTGTGACATACTGAATCTGTCTTTCTAATCCACACTGTACAAGGAACGAGGAAAGTGCCCGGCCAAGCCAACCCGGAGTTTTTGCGCCACGCCATTGCGCTGGCCACTGGTAACGTGACGACCGGCGCGGGAGGACCGTTTGGCGCGGTCATCGTGCGCGGCGGCAGGATTGTCGCCGAGGGCGTCAACTCCGTGACTGCCGGCTGCGATCCGACGGCTCATGCCGAAGTGAACGCCATTCGCGCCGCCGCCAAGGCGCTGGGAAGCTTCACGCTCGCTGGCTGCGAACTCTACACCAGTTGTGAGCCTTGTCCCATGTGTCTCGCGGCTGCCTACTGGGCGCGGCTCGACGCCGTCTACTATGGCGCCAGAGCCGCCGATGCATCGCGCGCCGGCTTCGACGACGCGTTTCTCTACGCCGAGCTGAGGAAAGACGCAACCGAACGCAAACTCCCGTCCATCCAATTGCTCAGTGACGAGGCGTGGGCCAGCTTTGCCGCGTGGATTGCCGCGCCCAACAAAATCGAATACTAACGAGGAGGCATCGCATGACTACTGCTGCCACGGCAACGACCTCCGGTTCGGCGGCGGAGGCGCGATCATGCGCCTCGTGCGCGGTGGAGAGTTGGAGTTGCGATCCTGCTCCGCCCGGCTTAGAGTGCCTGTGAGAGTGTGTGATGGTTCAAGCCGACTCTAAAAGCAAATGGCTCCTTACATTTTTACTTTTTGCCTGCATTGTTGCCCGGGTCCAGCCACAGGACTCGGGCGCAAATCCCCTCGATCGCACCGGTGAGGTGATGGTCGACGGCCAGGCCACTCCCTACATCGTTCGCCATCTGCCGGTGAATGCTTTTCCACAGTTGCCGCTTGGCGTTCAGAACGAACTCCTCGGCCGCGGGTGCCTGATTCCGCAGACCTATGAGGCGCACTGGCCGGAGAATGTGGTCCACGCTAGCCTGGAGCGGCCCGGTTCGTCGGACTGGGCGGTGCTTTGCTCGGTTGACGGCAGAGTCTCGCTGCTTGTGTTTTTCGCGGATCGAGCCGAGCCAATGGTTCTGGTCACGGCGTCTGAAACTGATCGCCTGCAGGCGCACAGTTCGAGCCATGTGCTTGGCTTTAACTGGGGCCTCGATCCTGCCTCGCCAGAGGATGTACACGAGGCGCAACTCGGCATGAGCAATCCGCCGCCGCGCCTCGATCACGACGCTCTGGCCGATTCCGTGATCGACCGGAAGACGACCTATCGTTTCTATACGAAAGGCGCCTGGACCGTCGTCGATACAGATGATTAGCTCGCATGCGAAGGCAGGGAATAGGGAATAGAAAGAGCTAATCCCAGGCCTGTCTCTTGAAACGGTTCCATACCTGGCAATCAATGCCCACTACCCACCGAGCATCGCTCTGAACACGACTGATATCGATGCCAGTCTCCCTGGCTGCATGCGGCCTGACGCAGGGTTGGAATATCGCGCGTATGATGGCGCTGCGCGCAGGCCTGTCTGACGAAAAAACCGATTCCTCCAGGGTGTGTTTTGCATCTTATAGACACCAGAAGAAAATCCAGAGGTGATTTTTTCATGTTCAAAGCAAAAGCGTATTCCGTTTCGAGCGCAACGTCGCAGTTTGTCCCCACGACGATCGAGCGGCGAGACCCCATCGCGGACGATGTGCAGATCGAGATTCTCTACTGCGGCATCTGTCACTCCGACCTGCACCAGGCGCGCAATGAGTGGAGCGGCATGATGCCGACCGTCTACCCGTGCGTTCCGGGCCATGAGATTGTAGGCCGCGTGACCCGAGTCGGTCCTTCGGTGACGAAGTTCAAGGTGGGCGACCTGGCCGCAGTGGGCTGCATGGTTGACTCCGACGGAACCTGCCCCGAGTGCCAGGCCGGCCTCGAACAGTTCTGCCCCAACTTCACGCTCACTTACAACTTCCCCGACAAGCACCTGGGCGGAGTCACCTACGGTGGTTACTCCGACAGCATTGTGGTCAAGGAACGCTTTGTGCTGCGCGTTCCGTCCAATCTCAACCTGGCAGGCACGGCGCCGCTGCTCTGCGCAGGCATCACCACCTACTCGCCGCTGCGCCGCTGGGGAGTGACCAAGGGCAAGAAAGTGGGCGTGGTCGGCCTGGGCGGACTGGGCCACATGGGCGTGAAGTTTGCTCATGCGTTGGGCGCGCACGTTGTCGTGTTCACCACGTCGCCCAGCAAGAAGGAGGATGCGCTGCGGCTCGGCGCCGATGAGGTGGTTATTTCAAAGGATGCCAACGAGATGGCGAAGCACGCCGGCAGCTTCGACTTCATCCTCGATGCCGTGGCCGCGCCGCACGACATCAACGCCTACATCAACATGCTGGCTCGCGACGGCAACATCACCATGGTTGGCGCTCCCGAGCAGCCGTTGCCCGTCGGCGTCTTCGGCCTGATCTTCCGCCGGCGCAGTTTTTCGGGCTCGCTGATCGGCGGTATCGCCGAAACCCAGGAGATGCTGGACTTCTGTTCCCAGCACAACATCGTCGCGGATGTAGAGGTGATTCCTATCCAGAAGCTGAACGAGGCTTACGAACGAATGCTCAAGTCGGATGTAAAGTATCGCTTCTCGATCGACATGGCATCGCTGAAGTCCGAGTAACGCCGGCGCGCGGAGCCGGACGAATCATCCGGCTTCGCGCCCATCGCGGAATTCAAGCGCCCAGGCATCCAGAGATGCCTGGGCCATTTCCTGCTATTGGAGCCCAGCTCGGTCCGCAGCGCCAATCAAAACGGAATATCTTCGTCGGAGATCTCGGCCGATTGCGCGTAGTCCTCATTTGCCGCGGGCTGGCGCTGGTCCATATTGCTATTGCTCGCCGGTGCGCTCGCGGTGTGGCTGTAGCTGCCACTATAGCTTCCACCGTCCTCACGACCGGAGAGCAGCGAGATGTCGTTGACGAGAATCTCGGTCCGGTATTTTTTGGCGCCGGTTTCCTTGTCGTCCCAGCTCCGGGTCTGGATCTTGCCTTCAATGTAGAGCCTCGAGCCCTTCTTCACGTAGTCGCGAACGATCTCGGCGGTACGCTTGAAGGCGACAAGACTGTGCCACTCCGTGCGGTCCTGCCAGCTACCTTGCGCGTCCTGAAAGCGGTCGCTTGTGGCAAGGGTGAAGTTTGCCACCATGGTGCCGCTGCCCGTGGAGCGGATCTCGGGGTCCTTCCCAACATTTCCCAGAAGAATGACTTTATTCACGCACTTGGCCATGTTCTTGCTCTCCTCTGCGCAGCCTGTGCGGCGAGTTGCTCGCCCAAACCGGCTGTTCCTTCCCAAAAATATCGCCGCGCGCCAGCCGAGCCGCGCTTGCGTACTGGAAGCATCTTAATATACGGCCGTGCCCGGTGCCGCACAGTGAACCCGCCGAGATCGGGTTCGGGCACGGCAAGAGGACAAGAGAGCCGCGCGTGATATGGTGGGCACGAGCCGGTATCTCAGGGGGAAAATGGTGCATCGCTGCTTGGCAGTCACGGCAATTCTTATTGTGCTGGCCGCGTCGGCCGCGGCGCAGGATCGGGCGGGAGTGGAGACGGCGTTTGCCCGAGCGCAACACCTGCGCCACGGCATCAACGCTTCGGAGTGGTTTGCGCAGTCCGGGGATTACTCGGCGGCGCGCACAAATCGCTACACGGACGCGCAGGATATTGCGCTGATGGCGCGGCTGGGTTTCGATCATGTTCGCCTTAGTATCGACGCAGACGCGCTGGAGCAGGCATTCGACGGAGCCAAAGGGCCGTACGCCGATTTTCTCCCACGTCTCGATCGCTCCGTGGATACGATACTCGCTGACGGGCTGGCGGTCGAGATTGACCTGCATCCGACCGATGCCTGGAAGCAACAACTGCGCAGCGGCGACTATGCCGTCGATCGCTTCACCACGCTCTGGAGGAATCTGGCGGCGCACTACGCCAATCGCGATCCCGAACGCGTGTTCTTCGAGATTCTCAACGAGCCGGAGGTCGAGGACGCCTTTCGCTGGGCCGGCATTCAGGCGCATGTGGCTGTGGCGATCCGCCACGTTGCGCCGCGCAACACAATCATTGCCACTGGCGCGAACTACTCCAACCTTCGCGACCTGCTGCGGCTGGAGCCGCTGGCAGACGGCAACGTCATCTACAACTTCCACTTCTATGAGCCGCACGAGTTCACCCACCAGGGCGCGAACTGGGGCGTGACGTGGTGGAGCGCAACGCATTCCATCCCCTATCCGGCGACAACCGCGGGGATGCAGGCGTTGCTTGCCGAGGTTCCCGGCGCGGCGGATCGCTCGGATCTCGAAAACTATTTTCTCGATAGCTGGAACGCGCAACACATTCAGGCGCTTATCGACGAAGCCTCTGCCTGGGCGAGCGCCCACCGCGTGCCACTCATCTGCGACGAGTTCGGCGCCTATCGCGCGTACACCGACCCGGCCTCGCGCGCCAACTGGATTCGCGACACGCGCACGGCGCTTGAAAAGGACGGCATCGGGTGGGCGATGTGGGACTATCGCGGCGGATTCGGCGTGGTCACCAAGCAGGACGGCCAGCCAGCGCACGTGGATGAATCGATTGTGAAGGCGCTCGGGCTCAAGGAACGGTGAAGCAGCGAATCCGTGCGCGCCTTAAGCAGTCTTCGCCGTCAGCATGAGCCGCTCGGCAACCGCCTCCACAATCTGCTCGTGCATCTCGTCGATGGTAAGGTCGCCCTCGATGAGTACGACGCGTTCCGGCTCGCGAACGGCGATCTCGCGGTACTTCTCCCAGACGCGGCGGAAGAAGGTGTCTTGTTCCCGCTCGAAGC
>JAJYFA010000035.1 GCA_021790995.1 Acidobacteriota bacterium | reverse complement strand
CACGCGATTGAGATACGCGCCGCGCTCCTTGGCCGTAATGCCGCGCCATGCCGGCAGCGCCGCCTGCGCGGCGTCGAAGGCCGAGCGCACCTGTTCCCGGTTGAGCGCCGAGACGCTGGCAAACTTCTGCCCTGTCGCCGGGTCCGTAATCTGGATCTTCTCGGCAGTCTCAATCCACTTGCCGCCGAGATACACTTTGTACGACTTTTGCTGTTCCTCGCTCATCGAAACTCACCTCTCTTGCAGCGCCGGTCTCCTGACCGGCATCCCCAACGCACGCTTCTGGCCCGCCGGGGTCGTTGATCGGCTTGTGAGTGCGCGCACGCGCTCATCCCACCGAAATCACCCAATCCGATGCCTGCTGATCCACTCGACGCCAAGTGCCCGTGCAAGCCTGCGGAACGAATCTGCCTGGTGACCGAACGACAAAGTCACATGATGCGGCATTCCTGCGTGCACCAGGCGGTCGAACCGCGCCGGCACATCGCCGCCGTGCGCCACTTCAGCTTCGGAGAGTTCCACCAGCACCATGTTGCCCGTCACCTTGCGCCGCGGCGGAACGGTACGCGCTTCAAACGCCGTCATGTGGTAGCGGCTGTCGCAGCGCCAGAGCCGCGTGATGGTCACATCCTCGTGTGTGCGAATCTGGCCGTCCACGACCATCGGTTTCACAATGTTGAAGTGCCGGGCCAACGTCGGCCCGCCTTCGCTGCCGATGGGATTGCACATATTGAGCGGCGCCATACCCGGATGCCAGAAGAAAATCGTGTTGCGGTCGTGCTCAAGCCAGTCGGTCAGGAATCCGGGCCCTTCGCCCAGTTCACAGTTCATCAGGCCCACGATGGCGGCATCGACATCGCCTTCGATTGAAACCGCGCAGCCCTCCGAGCTCAGGCGCGTGATCGCCAGATATGGCCACTGCCCAATCATGTTCGGCAGCTCGGGCCAGCATTGAATCGCAATCGCGTTCAGGCTCTCCTCTGCCATCAGTTCCCGCATCGCCAGGTAGCAACGCGAGTTCGTGGGCAGATCTTCGGCCGTCACATCGCGCATGGGCAGCTTCAGATCGAGCACACGCTCAACATCCTTGCGCGCGGCCTCTTCGGGAATCGCGTGCACACGCTCGATAAACTGCGGCAGACTCAACGGATGCAACTGCATGCCCATCGTCTGTTGCAGCAGGAAGGGATCGGCGGCCAGATCGATGAATCCCGGCGCGTGGGTTCCGATGACACCCACCTTGGCGTTGCGCAGAACGGCGACGGCACGGGCGATGTCGACCGCTCGCACCAGTTCTGCACGCAAGGTTTTGTCGTCCGGATCTCCGTAAACCAGTTCGAAGGCATGACCCGCCTGCCGCAGCGTGGATCCCCAAAGATGCTGTCCCACCAGCGAGCACGAGCTCACCTTGCCGTCGCCCGGACGCTCTGGCGTGGCCCACAGAACCACCGGATCGGGCCACTGCTGTGCCACGGTGAGCGCCACCTGGCCGTTGCCCATCGAGGGATGCAGCATCAGCAACGCCTGACATCCGGCCGCGCGAATTCTGTCCAGCGCCGCAAGAATGGTGGCGTCGTCAATGACCGGCGTTTCCGCCCCAACGGTTTCATAACCCAGATCCTTTAGCGCGGCCAGTGCGCGCCCACAGATGATCTGGTTCCATTCCTGATCGAAGCCCGGACGCTTGCGTCCCAGAATCAGCACGCCGAGCGGCTTTTTCGCGGCATTTGTCAAAGACTTTTGCATGTTCACCCTTCTCTCCCTGCACTGCATCAGTTCGTAAAGCGGACGAAGTACGGCGTCAGCTCACCCACCAGTGGTTTCATGTACTCAAAGAACCGCTCGCCGACTGGGATCGCCGCGTCGTGAAGCCACTCCTGCGGCAGCGGCCGTTCCACGCCGGCAACCTTGTTGAATGGAACCAGTTCATACCCACTTGCGCCCGCCTGATCTAGTGGTAGCAAGGCCACCATCTTCTCTGTCTCACCGGCGGCAATCGCTTGCACTCCCGCGCGGCCAACCAGTTCGGCATCCTTCTGGTCTTGCGCGGATACATGCGCCCTTGCGGCTCGCGCAATCAGTCCTGGCTTCTCTGTGCGGCAGCGAATCTTCAGGTTTTCACCCACCAGATTGGCCATGAACTGCCCGACGCCGCCCGTCATGGGCCGCGCCAGAGGATCGAGCTGTGTGGGGTCTTTCAACTCATAGACAAGGCTGCCGTCCGGATTGCGAATGCCCTCGGTCGCCACCACAATGGCCCAGCCGAATTTGGTCACAATGCCATCGAGATCCGCCAGAAATCTCTCTGCATGGAAAGGCTTTTCGGGAAGGTAGACAAGATGCGGCGCATCGGCTTCGTTCTGCTTCGCGAGCGCCGTCGCCGCTGCCGGCCAGCCGATGCTGCGGCCAACAGTTTCAAGAATCGTCACCGGCTGCGGCAGTGAGCGAATGTCCATACCAAGGTCGCGCGTCGTCTGCGCCAGGTACCGGGCTGCGCTGGCAAAGCCCGGACAGCGGTCTGTCATCGCAATGTCGTTGTCGACGGTCTTCGGAACGCCGACGACCTGCACCGGAAATCCAGCGTCGCGACAGTGCTTGCTCACCAGCGACGCCCCGCGGATGGTGCCGTTGCCGCCCATGAAAAGGATGGCTCGAATGTCGAGCTTGCGCAGATTTTCGACCATCCGGCCATAGTCGTCTTCAGAAGGCTTGAAGCGGGATGAGCCCAGCGCCGCGCCGGGACTCATACGCAACAGTTCGAGCTCGCCGGCAGTCAGCCGGTCCAGTTCGACGGTGTCGCCTCTGACCAAACCCTGCATGCCGTAGCGTGCGCCATAGACCCGTCCGCTCCCTGGCTGTCTGACTCCCTCAACAATCGCGCTGGACAGGCTGGCATTGAAAACAGCCGTGGGGCCTCCGCCCTGCACGATCATCAGACTGCCAGCGCCCATTCGGGACCTTCTCTCCTCATCCGCGGAGGAAAACGTCACTGCACTAGGGCAGACGCGCGGGGCGTTCTGCCCAGTACGCTTCGCGATTATGCGGTTGTTACGGCGCGGGATTCGAGCTCGGCAAGCCGCTTGACCAGCAGCGTCTCAAGCTCAACGAGCGCCGCCGAAAAGCCTTCTATGCCTTCTTTCAATTTATCGGTGGCCATGCGGTTGGCGGCAAGCAGACGCTCAAATGTCTCCTTGCTGTCGACCGCGATCTTCTCGATGGGCATCGCCTTCGCCGCTTCGGCGTTGAGCTTCGGAGCCAGTTCTTCCTCGATGACTTCCAGTTCCGCCAGCACCTTGGGCGCGATGGTCAGCAGATCGGCGCCCGCCAGTTCACGCACCTGGCCGACATTCCAGAAGCTCGCGCCCATCACCTCGGTCTTGAATCCATACTTCTTGAAGTAGTTGTACACCGCGGTCACGTGAATCACACCGGGGTCTTCAGCGCCGAAATAATCTCTGCCGGTTTCCTTTTTGTACCAGTCCAGCACGCGTCCGCAGAATGGCGACACCAGCGTCGCTCCCGCCTCGGCTGCGGCGACAGCCTGGAAGGTGGCAAAGATCAAGGTCAGATTGCAGTGGATGCCTTCCTTCTCCAGCACCCGAGCCGCGCGTGTGCCCTCCCACGTAGCGGCAATCTTCACCAGAATCCGCTCCCGCGAAATGCCCTCAGCCTCGTACTGCGCAATAATGCTGCGCGCCTGCGCAATCGTTGCTTCCGTGTCGTACGAAAGGCGCGCGTCCACCTCAGTCGATACGCGGCCCGGCACTACGTTCAGAATGTTCTTGCCCCATGCGATCCCAAGCCGCCGGAAAGCAAGGTTGGCAACTTCCAGATCGCTCGCGCCCGCGCCCAATTCCTTGCGCGCATTGATCAGCTCGCCATCCAGAATGGGCTGATACTTGGGCATCTTAGCTGCGTTGGTAATATGTGACGGATTGGTGGTGGCATCCCGCGGCTTGAACCGCTCCATGGCCTCAATATCGCCCGTATCGACGACGATCACACTGTATTTGCGTAGCTGTTCCAGCAGGTTATGCGACATAATTCCTCCCGCGGATGACTCACTCCCATGCGTGTTCATCCGGTGCGTTTCGCCCCCTGACACTTAGACATCTCTTGAAGGAAGCTCCTCAAATCCAGGGGCGATTCAAGGATCCCCTCGCTTTTCGTTGAAGAAGAATATTATTATCGATTGCAAACGATTGTCAATGCAATTCTATCGCACCGGCTTTCCTCAGGATTTCTCGGCCAATTCCGCCGGATAAACCCGATACTATTCATCCACCCGACACTCAATCTGTGCGCCGCCCCTCGGAAACCCTGAGAAGCTTGCTCTCATCCAACCATCCCGAAAATCGGGCGCTTGACAGTCTTAATCAATGATAATAGATTTTCATTGCCCTTCGTAGTTTGCTTCTGGCAAACCCGAAACGCAATGCTTCGTGGTGCAGCACCAGCTTGATTGGCCCAGTACCTCACTTGAAACCGGACTCAAAACCGTCTGTCAAACGGTCTTCTTGCCTGCACTCCATGGCTATCTGCTAGTTTTCGTCTTTACCTGAGAGGAGAATTCACGATGTCTACCAGACGAGAGTTTGTTGTGGGCGCAGGCGCAAGCCTCGCCGCGATTGCTTTGGCCCCGCGCGCCTTTGGCGAAAAGATGGAGCGCCCCATAGGAGTGCAGCTCTTCACTGTGCGTAACCTTCTTGGCAAGGATATGCCCGGCACCCTCGCCGCCATTCACAAGATCGGCTATCGCACCGTCGAGACCTATGTCGCAGAATACAAGATACCCGCCAAGGATCTGCGCCAGGCCATTCTCGACGCCGGCCTCACCGTTCCCAGCGCGCACTTCGGCTACAACGACTTCGCCCAGCGCTTCGACTACGCCAAAGAACTGGGCGCGGAGTATGTTGTCTGCTCGTCGGTCCCGGAATCGGTGGGCAATTCAGCCGATGGCTTCAAGCGCGCAGCCGATCAGTACAACGCGTGGGGCGAGCAGGCCCGCGCTGTCGGCCTCAAGTTCGGCTTCCACGACCACGACACTGAGTTCAAGGTCTTCAACGGTGTCACCGGCTTCGACCTCTTGATGCAGTACACCGATCCCAAGGTCGTGCAGTGGCAGATGGACTGCTACTGGGTTACGCAGGCAGGACGCGATCCGGTGAAACTCTTCAAGCAATACGGCCCGCGCATGCAGTCGCTTCACCTCAAGGACCGCAAGGCCAATGCTCCCACTTCGACTGATACAGGCCCAGGCTCGCAGCACTTTACCGAGGTCGGCACCGGAACAATCGACTTTCCCGAGATCCTGCGCCTGGCAGGGAAATACCACGTTCCCAACATGTTCGTTGAGCAGGATCGGACCGAGCGCCCGCCGCTCGAAAGCATTGCCATCAGCTACAAAAACATCATGAAAATCATGAACGCGCAAGACGCCTGAAAACTGCTAAATGCGGCGCCCGGATCGCAAGATCCGGGCCATCCCCTCAGGCGAGTGCCTGCCCGCATCGACTTGACGCCGCAGCGCCGCTTCGTGGTTTATTCTTGCGCCGCAGCGTTCACTCGCAACATCACCACTCCGTGACGCTGAACCTCAGTGGTATACGAATCCTTGAAGCTGCCCAGGTCGCGGTGTGCCCAAAGATCCCGCAGTTCCGCGCTTCCGTTCACCCCAATATCCCGGAAGTGCAGCGTAATCGTCATCTTCTGTTCGTCGCGATTGAACAGGCCCACTGCGATGCTGTGGTCGGCTAGCGGCTTCATCCATATCTCCACGGGGCCTTCCTGCCATGCGCGATGTCCCTGGATACCGGCCTTGTCCTGATCGACGGCGATCACCTCGCGGTTTGTGAGAATCGCCAGCGTCTCCGGCGACATCTTCGTCAGATCGTTACCCGCAAACAGCGGCGCGGCGAGGATAGCCCATAGGCTCATCTGCGTCCGCGACTCGTCGCCGTCCAGGCCACCGTTGCCGATCTCCAGCATGTCCGGATCGTTCCAGTGGCCGGGACCGGCATACTTCTCGAGCCCATTCTGCTCAAAGCCAATCTTCACCATGCTGTCGTAGCTGTCGCGGATATCGCCTGTCGTCCGCCACATGTTTCCGCCTACTGACGCGCCCCATTTCCACACATCCTCCATGCCGTACTGGCAGATGTTGTAGACAATCGGACGTCCGGTGCTCAACAACGCCTGATGAAACTTCTCGTATGCGGCGCGCATCTGGTCCGGCTTGTAAACCAGGCTACCGCTGCACCAGTCGTACTTGACAAAATCGATGCCCCAACTGGCAAACGTCTTCGCATCCTGTTCTTCGTGACCGTAGCTGGCTTCCCTTCCCGCGCAAGTCACCGGCCCTGGACTGTCATGGATGCCGATCTTCAGCCCCAGGCTGTGAACGTAGTCGGCCAGCCCCTTCATATCTGGGAATTTCAGAATGTTCGGCCGAAAATTTCCGTTGGCGTCGTGATACCCCTCCCAGCCTCCGTCAATCACGACGTAGTTGTAACCGGCGTCTTTCATGCCGCTCGTGACAAGAGCTCTGGCCTGCTCGCGAATGACAGCATCGTTGATATTCAGGCCGAAGTGGTTCCAACTGTTCCAGCCCATCGGCGGGGTGGAAGCCAGGTTCGCATCTTGTGCCCATACCGTTTCGGTTGTAAGAAGCATGAATGCGGCAAGAACCAATCGAATCGCTAACTTCATATTCACCTCCGATGCCAGACAGCGCAAAATGGAATCGATGCTAACCGCGAGTATACCCTCGCCTGCATGAACAAATCGTCATCTGTCTCTTTTCTTGCAAAGTGCTATCAAAAGTGCAGAGGTATCGTCTCAAAGAATAGCCGTTGCATAGCCTTTGTGTTGAGGAAACCGGGTGTGTCCCTTCAAGTAATCGGCTGTCGCTGGATCGTCATCCCCTCGTGGTTCAGTTTCCCCAAGACACAGGCAACATTGACCCGCCATAATCCAGATTGAGGGCCTACTACGCATGTCCACAGCTTACCTGAACCGCATCGCAACCGCTGTGCCCGAGCACGATGTACATGACGCATTCGTCGTCTTTGCAGAAAATATGCTTGCCGAGCCGCGGCTGCGTGCGATTTTCCGCAGGATGGCGGACCGCGCCGAGATAGCGCATCGCTATTCCTTCCTCGATCCGAAGATGGTGCCAGGCCAATTTTCCGCGTATGACGCGAATGAGTTTTATCGGCGAGGTAACTTTCCTGACACGGCGCGGCGAATGGAGTTGTTTGAGCAGAGCGCTCCGGTGCTGATGCGGAATGCCGTGGACGGGCTTGCGCTGAACGAGAAGGAGCGATCTGGTATTACTCATGTGCTGGTGACCTGCTGCACGGGACTCTACGCGCCAGGTCTGGATTTCGAGATCATTGACCACCTCGGACTTTCGGCGAGCGTGGAGCGTACGATGATTGGATTCATGGGATGCTATGCCGCGATCAATGCGTTGAAGCTGGCGCGACATATTGTGCGCTCGGATCCGCAGGCAAGTGTTCTAATGGTCAACCTGGAGTTGTGCACGCTGCACTTCCAGGAGACGCAGGATCTGGAGCAGGTACTTTCCTTCCTCGTCTTTGCCGATGGCGCGGCTGCGAGCTTGATTACTGCGCGCGAGCAAGGCTTTGCGCTGGACAGCTTCAAGGCGGTGATGGTGCCCGAGACGAGGGGGCTGATTTCGTGGAAGATCCGTGGGCTGGGATTCGACATGTTGCTCTCCGGGCAGGTTCCGACGGCGTTGAGCCGCGCGCTGCGTGAGGGTGATCTGATGGCCGAGCGTGATGGCATCGACCTGTGGGCAGTGCATCCCGGCGGACGCTCGATTCTGGATGCGGTGGAGAGGGGGTTGGAACTGCCAGCCGATACACTGGCGGCATCGCGCAAGGTGCTGTCGTGCTTCGGAAACATGTCGTCGGCAACGGTAATGTTTGTGCTGCAGCGGATGATGCAGCAGGCTCGGGCGGGGCAGCGCGGCTGCGCGATGTCGTTTGGGCCAGGACTGACAGCGGAGACAATGCGTTTTCATGCGGTCTAATGCAGAGATCGATTTCAGCCGGCGAGTTTCTCCGCGTGAGTTGCCAGAGCTAATGGACGGTGACTGCAGCTATGAGGACTTGCGGAGCTGCATGCGCAGCCTGGAGCAAGTCAACCGATGGCTGCTGGGCTATCGGCCAACGCTGACATGGCTGAGGCGTTTACCACATGGATTGCGTGATCCGGTCCACATTGTCGATGTGGGTAGTGGCGGCGGCGATCTGCTGCGGCAGATTGCAGGCTGGGCTCGGCGGCGAGGAATTCACGTGCACTTGACTGGAATCGATCTGAACCCCTACGCAACGCGGGCGGCTGCTGAGTCCACGCGGAAGGAACTCGGAATCACCTGGGTAACTGGCGATGCTCTGGAATATCAACCGAAGAAGCCGGTAGATATTGTCGTGAGTTCGCTGATGGCGCATCACCTGGAAGATGAGGCGATCATCGCATTGCTGCAGTGGATGGAAGCTACGGCGCAGATGGGTTGGTTTATCAACGATCTGGAGCGGTCGAAGCGGGCGTGCCGAACATTTGCGTGGTTGGCGGGAGTGGTGGGATGGCATCGGTTTGTGCGGCATGATGGACCGGTATCCTTCAGGCGGGCCTTCCGGAAGGAGGACTGGAGGCGGTTGCTCGCGATGGCTGAGATCCCGCAGGAAGCTGCGATGATCGAGCACTCACGACCGGGACGGTTGTGCGTGGGACGATGGAAGTGAGGCTGGCACTTATCGTTGGGGCGTGCCGAAGCAGGCGGTGTAGCTGGCGCAAACTGGTTAGCTTAGTGAACGGCAACGCCGCGGTTTTCATTTGTTTGGCGATTTCCGCGCAACGCCAGAGTGGCTTACCTCATCCCGTCTAATCATTTGAAAACCGAAGAATGCCATCCTCTACACTACTAACGCCCAGATCCGCCGCTTCCAGATTTAAGATCATTGTCTGGGTCTTGCTTGGTCTCACCACGCTCTTTGTCTTTATTACGTCAGAGCTGCTCCTCATCACCGACTATCCGATGTACCATGCTTACCGTCTACAGGTCATAGCAGATCGCCATCTTCTCATCCCGCATACAGTCGCCGGAACGCTCGCTCTCCTGATTGGCCCAATTAATTTCTCCTCGCGGATCCGCGAGCGGTACCTGAAGCTCCATCGCGTCCTCGGAAAAATCTACCTCATTTCCGTTTTCATCGGCGCCGCAACCGGAGTGGCTCTCGCCAGCGGCCGTCCGGGCTTTCCTGGAACCTCCATGCAGGCTACCGCCTGGGTCGTTTGCACCACAGCCGCCTTTATCACCGCGCGCAATCGTCACATCGTTCAGCACCGTCAGTGGATGGCCCGTTCCTACGCCGTTACCTTTACCTTCGTCTCCAGCCGCGTGCTCAACCTATGGCCCCGCTATTGGAGCCACCTTGGCGATAGCCTCTCAGCCGTCGGCGTTATCGCCTTCACCCTCGTCTCCCTGCTCATTGTCGACATTGGCCTCAACTGGCGTGAGCTCACAACCCGACGGGCCTGATCGGCAGCTATGCGGCCGTGACATTTGCAGGTATTGCCGGCAGCGCGGGGTAATTCACATCTCGCGCTTCAAACATAGATCGCCCAAGTCTCCTATTTCTCGAAGCTGGTTCCTTCGAGATCCGAATCGACAACGGGCCCGTAGCCACCTAGCTGTCCGACGATCCTGACCACCTCAGGCTGCCTGCCCTCCTTGACCCATACCATGACATCTTTCGGCTGCACACCAATAATCATCGCAATCAGGCCCACGATGCCGCCCAACTCAGGATGGATGCGAAACACTGCGGCCTTAAGGTTTTGACCCGCCAGGCAAAACGACTGCTTTCCCTCTGGCGAAATCCGAATTCGGATCAATCGCCCACCACCAACTGGCGCCAGCAGCCACACCCGAAAGGGAGGCGTATTTTGCGGCACATTCAGAAGCAGCGTTCCAACGAGCCCATTCGCCAGGTCGTACGGCAAGTCAATATGCTTGCTCTCGACGTGTACTTTGCCATTCTCCTCCGGTGTGCGGAATGTCGCCATGCCGGTTCTGGTTTCGACGCTGAAGTCGTAGGGCTTCGTGAAAAATGGCCCCTTCTGTATGTGACGATCACGTACTAAGCGAAACGCGCCCCGCTGCGTATACGTCGTCGTCTCATCGTCAATGGACCCATCTGCAAAACGAAACGACAGACGCATCTTCACCTCATCGCCCTGCACCGCCTGCGAAAACTCACAATGGGCAATGATTCTTCCAGCCTCGGAGCGCACCACCATCGACCGATGCATCGGGCGTTGGATATGTTTCACTGGAACTTGCTCCGCCTGCGCCGCGATACCCAGCTTGATCACCAGTAAGGCAGTCACAAGGAAGTTGCTTCTCTCCATCAGTTGCCTCGTTTCAAAGTTTAGCTTTTCAAGATACCCAAGAAACTTCACTTGACCGGCTGCAAGATGACGATTTGTTCAGAATGATCTGCCAAACTTCCTTTTAGACGTCTACTAGAGAGAGATGGAGTCCCTCTACAGGTTGGTTGAATATCCAATGAATGAGGAGCAACGCCTTGCAAGACGAAGTTCTGATACTCGGTGGTGGAGTAGCAGGCTGTGCCGCTGCGATCACACTTGCCCGCAAGGGACGAAGTGTTACGCTGATCGAACGCGAGCCCACCCCGCGCCATAAAGTCTGCGGAGAATTCCTGAGTGGCGAGGCCCTCGATGACCTGCGAACTCTCGGTATCGACGTGGCCTCGTTAGGCGCGGTTCCCATCGACTACGTTCGCCTCGCCGCTGCCAGGCGCGCTGCAGAGGCTCCGCTGCCATTTCCCGCTGCCTCGCTCACACGCAAGACGCTTGATACAGCGCTTATCGCCGAGGCCATAGCCGCGGGGGTCTGCGTGAAGCGTGGTCGCGGTGTGCAGTCGCTCAGCCGTACGACAGCCAACCTTTGGCAGGCTACGCTCGACGACGGTACGATTTGCGAAGCTCCAACTGCCTTTCTTGCCACGGGTAAGCACGATCTCCGCGGTCACGCGCGTCCAAAGGATCCGGAGCAGTGGGTCGCCTTCAAGATGTATTACCGGCTGACCGCCGCACAGGCCGCAGACCTGGAGGGTGGCTCCGAACTAGCCCTCTATCCAGGAGGCTACGGCGGCATTCAACCGGTGGAAAACGGCATCGCGAATTTCTGCTGTGTGGTGCAACGGCGGTATTTCGTACAGGCTGGTCTGCGCTGGAAAAACCTCATTGCGAATATGCAGCAGGACTGTCCCCACCTCGCGATGCGGCTTGCCGGTGCTGACCCGTTGCTCGCCAGGCCGATCACCGTCACCCATATCCCATATGGGTATCTTCGCCGCACAACGGAGGATGGGCTCTACTGTATCGGCGATCAGGCAGCGGTCATTCCCTCGTTCACCGGCGATGGCATTTCCATCGCTCTGTATACTGCCCGCTGTGCTGCCACGGCCTATCTTGCCGCCGAGCCGGCGCCGGTCTTTCAGCCACGGTTACGTTCCGTAATGCTGCCCCAGATGCGCCTCGCCGTGGTCGCCGCCAATGGCTTGAACAACCCTCTCTCGCGCGCCGTATTGCCGTTTTGCCTCAGTGTCTGGCCCGGCGTGATGCGCGTTACGGCAAGGCTGACTCGGATCGCTCAACACGCCGCTGTCGCGCCGCAGGCAGTCGCCGGCTGAAATCGAGCTGCGCTTAAATGTTTAATCGCTTGTTTTCAAAGGCAGCAATGATCTTCAATTGGCCACATAATTCTTCTCGTACTTGAACTTCTGTGCCGTTTATCTTTGCTCCTTTCAAAGTCACTGTGCCAAAACGCTCCGAACCCCACATACTCACCCTCCACTGATACAAGTCATCGGCCTTATGAAAAGCGGCTTCGGACGGAGATTCCTTTTGGAAGAAAGCATAAATCCGCTTGCAAGTAATTGAGGTGTTGTGAGATGCACCTATCCGCAGTCTTGGGCGTGTCTGCCTACAGTCTTGGTAAGCTGACATGTAACGCTTGCAAGATCTTCCTTTGTGCATCGTTGGGATGGGGAAGCTTGGTAACCACTTCTCCACTTTTGTTTGCCAGGTAATTCAACAGGCACAAGCGGCTAAGCACGGCGCTGCAGGCACCTACAAGATCGAGGCGATGACAGGTTTCTGCGCGTTGTTGTCTGGCAATTGATCGAGCAGAACTACATTCAGCAGCGACTTATGAACCTGGATGCGGCCGTTGTAGCTGATGAAACCAAGCTTGCGAAATCGATTCATAAAGAAGCTGACACGGGAGCGTGTAGTGCCGATCATATCTGCCAGTGCTTCCTGCGTGATGGGAGGGATGAAGGTTTCCGGTTCGCCAGGTTTGCCGAATTCTGCCATCAGCAGGAGAATGCGCGCCAATCGCTTCTCGCAGGAGTTGAATAGCTGATCGACAAGATCGGCCTGAGTTCGCATACTGCGGGTCAGCAGGAACTTGAGAAATAAATCGGCGAATGCAGGCTCATCATGCATCACTCGGACCATTTCGTTTCTGCTGACCTTCAGCACCGTACAGGTGTTCACGGCGGTAGCGGTTGCCATGCGCAGCCCGGCGATTGCCGCGAGAGACTCCTCTCCAACAAAATCCGTGGCGGATAGAAGGGTGATTGTGGCCTCTTTGCCCCTCTGCGAAACAACAGTGACCTTCGCACGGCCCTTTTGCAGATAATATACAGAGTCCGCTGGATCGCCCTGGCAAAAGAACGTCTGTTTCGGCTTCAGTTCGATGATGGTTCGGCCAAGCCCTGAGTTTGCAAGAAAGGCGGCGGGATCGAATGTGGTGATACTTTTGCTCATCAAAATTAGACCTCCATTGTATCCTTTCGCTTGGTGGCCTCTTCGTGTCCAGGAAGACGTTGCCGCGGCGCACTGTACTTCGTGTTCGTAGCGAATGCACCATGAACCGCGAACGTAACTCGGGAACAGTGCGTCTTTCGATGATCCACGCAATTACGATCAACCTCTGTCCATCATCGCCCGGATGCAAGAATCGCGTATGGTCAATTCTGCTCTACCTTGCCGGACTATTTGCTGAGTTGCCAGAAGAGAGTTGCAGGATTCTTGCGCCCAGATCTTGAACAAAAACCACTCCAACAATTGCAGAGCGGACGAACATGTCAAGATCTGATCCTGTTTCTGTGGGATTTCAAGGGCGCAGCCCTTGGCTAAAAAAGTGACAGTGCGGCTGAGGCTGCGTTTGGCTGGGAAGCAGATGAATGCGACGTTCAGGAGATGCCAAGACGCATAAAAACGGGAAACTTTATCACGTCGAGAATGGCGCCGAAGACGATCGCGGCGGCAAACTCACAGGCAATCAAGCCGACAGGCAAGGGTGCCATGGCAATTCCGTAGACGGCCATCGCTGGGATGATAAGAACGCCGGCGGCGGAAGTGAGCACGAGCGTTCGACTCGGACGCAATCCCCACAGATCCTGGCGTCCGCGAACGACAAACGTCGTGGCCGTGCTGCCGAAGACAATGCTGACAGCGGACAGGGTTTGGAGGGCGGCGACGCCGAGGTGCAACTGGAATTTTCCGACCGCCAGAATTGCGGTAGAGAAGGCAAGAAAGCAGGCCCCGAAAATGACGCCAGCGGCTGTAATTCTCCCGATATTCCACGAATTCGGCATCTTCGACGGCCGCACTCTGTCCGTGGCCAGCGACATGGTAAGAAAATCCCCAGTGATCATCAGAAGGATCATCAACATGGGGGTCAGAACCGCATGCCCCGTCATGACCAGGCCAACGGCCAGCAGGAGCACCTGCACAATTTTCTTCATGATCGAGTTCAGCGTGTAGGTGAGGATGCGCTGAAACGTGATCCTGCCCTCTTTTACAGCGGCCACGATGCCGCCCAGGCCGGCTTCGGTCAAAACAACACCGGCAGCCGATTTCGCTACATCGGTCGCGGTCGAGACAGCAATGCCTATCTGCGCCTGGCGAAGCGCAGGGGCGTCGTTGGCGCCATCCCCGCACATCCCGACCGTATGCCCGCCTTTCTGGAAGGCCTTGACGAGGTCATACTTGCCCTCGGGAAGAATGCCCGCGAAGACCGCAAAGTCCTCCGGCTTGATATTATCGAGAAGTTTCCCGGGCGGACAGACGGAGCCGTTCAACCCAACCGCATGAGCTACGATTGCCGCTGTCACCGGAGCATCTCCGGTCACCATGACAGTGCGAACGCCGAGGGTATGCAATTCCGAAATAAGAGAGATCGAGTCCGTCCGTGGCGGGTCGCTTAGCGCGATGAGGCCGGCAATTTGGATCGCTTCCGGAGGTCCGGCTGCGACGGCCAGAACCCTGAAGCCCTGCTTCTCAAGTTCTTCAGCAATCGCAGCCGCCGCAGACGATGGAGCCGTGAGGGCCGCGACCGCGATGAACGCTCCCTTGATGATCCGCACCGGGTTGTTCTTCTCATCCGTGGCGGCGGCTTCTGAAGTTTTCTTGGCTGGGTCGAATGGCACAAACGCCGTCAGCTTCGGCAGCTCCTGGGCCGGCTTGTGCGCGGCGGCGGCGCGAATCGCCGCATCGACGGGGTCGTCGCCACCCTCAGAGCTGGCCAGGGCAGCCAATCCCAGGATGTGGGCTTCATCAGAACCGGGCAATGGACGAACGCTTGTAACTGAAAGCTCATTGCGGGTCAAAGTTCCGGTTTTATCCGAGCACAGAAGATCGATCGATGCAGCCTCGTCCACAGCAGAGAGGCGTGTCGGCAGCACACCCTGCTTTGCCAAGGCGCGAGCTCCGAGCGCGGCGGCAAGAGTGAAAGTTGCAGGCAATGCCACGGGGATAGCCGCAAGGACCGATGTGAGCAGCAGAGGAACCATCTCGCTCCACGGCATCGCATGAACATAGGCGTATGCTCCCATCGCTAGAATCAGGACGCCATTGAAGATCGCCAGATTACGCACGATCTTGAGCACCGCCTTCTGCTGCGTGCTCACCACGTGCGCGGTGCGAACAAGTTCCGCCGTGCGGCCAAATTTCGTGCGAGCACCCGTGACCGCGACCACGGCGGTTGCCTCACCGCGCCGCACCAGGGCCCCCGCGAACGTGTCAGCTCCTGGACCGGCGTCGACAGGCAGAGATTCGCCTGTGAGCATCGATTGATCGAGTTCGACGGATCCGCTGATAAGATGCACATCGGCTGCGACCACGTCCCCGAGCGAAAGCTTCACCAGGTCGCCACATACCAATTCTGCCGACGGTATGGTCTTCCAGACGCCGTCGCGCTCGACTGAGGCATTGAGTGCGAGACGCGATTTAAGAGCCGCCAAGGTGGCCTGGGCGCGACCCTCCTGGAAGTAAGCGAGCGCGGCGTTGAAGACCAGCAGCCCCGCGATGATCGCGGCCTCGTAGTACTTGTGCAGCACAAGCTCAAGCACGACGGATGCCTCAAGCAACCAT
Source organism: Acidobacteriota bacterium (assembly GCA_021790995.1). Taxonomy (GTDB): domain Bacteria; phylum Acidobacteriota; class Terriglobia; order Terriglobales; family Acidobacteriaceae; genus Telmatobacter. Next base: position 13,602 of record JAJYFA010000035.1, on the reverse strand, counting down.
GGAACCGGCGCCCAGAATTTGGCCAGCGCGTCCCGCAGAGGATGAGCTGATGTATTCGGCATGGCATTTGGGCCATCTTTTGCTAGACGGACCCGTGCCTCATCGCTTGTGAGCCCTTTGCCGGCGATGTCCCCAGCACGCGCTGGCGGATGGCCGTTCGATATGGGAGCGACAACACTCGTTGTACTCAAAATAGATCACCCGTGTGACTGTTTTCTCTACCACCATTCCCCGGAATGGGCCGATCGAGTCTTCGCGCCGCTGCCGGGCTTGGCCGAGCGCAGAAGCAGAAGAGGGCACTGCGCAAGCTTCACGACCTTTTCGGCAATCGATCCGAAGACCAGCGGATGCCACCCGGAGATGCCGTGCGTGGAGATCACCACCATGTCTATATGCTCGCGCTCCACTACCTCCACGATGTTCCCCGCGACGTCATTTCCAACTTCGACACTGTAAGTCGACTTTACTCCTCTTGCCGAAAGTGCGGCGTGGCACTTGGCCAGGTGCTGTTCCGCGAATTTCGTTGCCCCGTGGATAAATTCGCCCTCGGGAACGAAGTCAGGCAGGGTTGTTGTGGGAAATATCGGGATCACGTTCACAAGATGGAGCTTTGCGTGAAAGTGCTTTGCCAGGTCAGCTGCCATCTCCAAAGCCGCCTGAGAAGATGGGCTAAAGTCAATGGGCAAAAGAATCTTTGTGGGGATGGAAGGGAATGCGCGAACTTCAGGCATACTTAGCTCCTCGCCCAACAGCAAAAACGACCGAACTTATAAATTCTCCACGAAGCCCAGGGGTAAATACTGTGCTCTTTTGAACATAGAAATCTTGCACTCGATCTCCCAATGGCGCCGATTCTGTCTCGGTCGGCCGGAGCAGCCGATGCAGCGGTAGATCACTTGCGTTTCAGGCAATTACCGGTCGGACCTGCGCTCGTCAAGTTAAGCTTGGCAACCCTCTGCGGTGTGCATTCTAGCTCAGCTATTTCTTCATTTTTTTGGAACAATGAAAATGAAGTCGAGAATCGCCCTTCTCGCTCTGACTGGCCCCTCGATAAGTGATCCGAACGCTTCTGGAGTTTAGCCTTCTCGATACATTGCCCGCCTATCGGGGAAACGATTGGTACGACAATGGCTATACCTGTTCAGCTGCGGATATCCAGGAATAGGAATTGCCATCAGCGTCTCGATGTAGCTATTTGGCAGTGTGAATTCGAAACGGCCCGCGCTGCATTGTGGGCAATTGCGTCCTGATGGCAGGTAAAGAGTTGATCGCTCGCGAAGCCATGCTGATCATGATCTACTTAGCGCGCATTGGTCTATTTTCACGGTAGCCGCGTAGCTGAAGTTACGGCCGCCATTCGAGCGAAGGAGTTTGGTAAATCCTGTTGATTGTCGCCGCGCTTCGGCCAAGGGCCGAATGTGAAGGTTGTAAATTGTGCGGCGCCGCCGGCACGCTGGCCTGGGCTGGCGTATGCTCGAAGCAGTGGTCAGTTTGTCCTTCTCGCCTTCGGCATTCCAGGCGTCGCTCCAGACGAGCATCTTTAAAGCACTTAACTGAACGATTGGAGCTGTCATGAGTCTTACTAAAAAGAGCGATGCAAAGAACCATCTTTCCGCCCGCTTCCGCAATGAGATACATCTGGACAAGCCGGTAAGCGAGCCGGATGCGACAGGCTTCTCTCAGGATGAACCGGGAGCGCGCAAGGACACTTCATCGGATTTTGCCGAAGACTTTCAGGTGGAACACTCGTTCTCTGCAATAGCACTCGCGCCGAGCGATCCCTTGACTGGTTCCCTCGGCCCTCAGTCGCCCGCAACATCCAAAGCCGCGCAAACGTGAGACCGCATTGTGTTTTCTTGCGTAAGGGGTGCATCCTGCCGGATTGCCTAGCTCCTCAGCGGGAGCCCATTGGCGGCAACTGGGCGCTTGTGGAAGATCTGTCCGCCCCGGTTCTCGATGGAATGATCCGCAAGGCTGGATGGCACTTCATGTGGATTCAGGGTTCCTGTTCGCGAAGAGGGTTAGGGTTTACGCGAGACGACGCCGCGGGTCGGGCCCTGGCTCGCGCGCTTACGGGAATAGCGAGCCGGTTCAACGCCGCGGAACTCGATTCCGTCCAGGACGTAAAGTATCCGGGCTTCCACATCGCGAATGTCACATTGCAGCCTCGCCAGATCCAGCAACTCACTTCGCTCGAGACTTTCGACGAGACGCCACCGCAGGTGAACGCCCCGAGATAGGCTGAGACCCGCAGTGCATAGGATCCCGGCCATGAGCCATGCGACGGTTTTGGGGCTAGAACTGCGCTGCGAGCGTGTGCGCTTTACAGACCTTGGTGAAAGTAGGACATCATGCCGTTTCCCGAGCCGGTGCATCGCGAGCAAGGGGTCAGAGACCCTGGACCAGCGGCGATTGCGCCTGCCGTATCGAACACATGCGCCCTTCCCTTGCCGACGCGCATCGCGTTCATCGGTAATTATCTGCCGCGTGAGTGCGGTATTGCCACATTTACGACCGACCTGTGCGCCGCGTTGGCGACAGAGTATGGGGAAGAGCGTCTGTTTGCAATTCCGGTCAACGATCCGGAATCAAGCTACGATTACCCTTCGCAAGTGCGCCTCGAGCTTGACCAGGAGGATTGCGCTTCCTACGTGCGGGCCGCGGATTTCCTCAACTTCAATGGCAACGACCTTGTTTGCCTGCAGCATGAATACGGCATCTATGGCGGGCCGGCTGGAGGGCATATTCTTGCTTTGCTCCGGAAATTGAAAATGCCTCTGGTGACCACCCTGCACACGGTGCTGCGCGACCCCGACGTAAATCAGCGTGCCGTACTCGAAGAGATTGCGTGTCTTTCCGATCGCCTGGTCGTGATGAGTGAGCTGGCAGCGCAATTGCTGCGCGAAGTCTATGCGGTGCCAGGCGGCAAGATTGACGTGATTCCACATGGAGTGCCGGATATGCCATTCATGGATCCCAACTATTTCAAGGACCTGTTTGGCACGGAGGGCAAGTCCGTGCTGCTCACGTTCGGCTTGTTGTCTCCAAACAAGGGAATTGAAAACGTGATCCGGGCTCTCCCCGCAATTCTGGCAAAGCATCCGAACACGGTGTATATCGTTTCCGGAGTGACGCATCCACATATCAGGCGGCATGAAGGCGAGCGCTACCGTGAGGAGTTGCAAGCTCTGGCCGAGCGGCTTGGCGTTTCATCTCAGGTGATCTTCAACAACCGCTTTGTGAGCGCCGAGGAATTGGTGGAGCACGTAGGCGCCGCGGATATTTACATCACGCCCTATCGGCAGGAGGCCCAGATTGTCTCTGGCACGCTCGCTATCGCACTGGGCGCGGGAAAGGCAATCATCTCCACGCCGTACTGGCATGCCAAGGAACTTCTGGCGGACAAAAGAGGCGTGATCGTCCCCTTCGACGATTTCGGCTCCATCGCGAATCAAGTGATCGAATTGCTGGAGAACGATGCAGAACGCCACGCCATGCGGAAGCGCGCCTATCTTTACTCGCGGGGAACAACCTGGCCTAAAACCGCGCGAGCGTACATGGCGAGCTTTCAGCGCTCGCGCTTTGAACGTACACTTTGGCCGAAGGCCAAGCCGCATGAGGATCTCACGGAGAGCGCGGTCTATAGCTTGCCGGTGCTGAATACAACGCACCTCTCAAATATGACCGATGAAACAGGCATGCTGCAGCACGCCATTTTCTCAGTGCCCAACACGCGCGAAGGTTATACGACCGACGACAACGCGCGCGCTCTCATCGTGACCACACTTCAGGATGAACACAAGCCTTTCGAGAATGAGACCCAGCCTTCCGATCTTTCTCGCCGATATCTGGCCTTTCTCTGGCTCGCCTTCAATTCCGATAGCGGAAGGTTCAGAAACTTTCTTGGGTACGACCGCAAATGGCTTGAACAGGCTGGCTCGGAAGACAGCCATGGCAGGTCGTTGTGGGCTTTGGGAACAGTTCTGGGCCGCTCGCAGAATGCGGGATTGCGCGGAGCGGCGGGAAGACTTTTTGAGGCCGCCGTGCCCGCGGTCCTGAGATTCAGCAGTCCGCGCGCGTGGGCTTTCAGTGTTCTTGGCTTGCAGGCCTATCTCGACTGGTTTCCCGGCGACCGGGACATGCAAGGCATTCGCAACACGCTCGCCAATCGTTTGCTGGACATTTACGAGCGCAGTCACTCTGCCACCTGGCACTGGTTCGAAAAGAGTCTTTCCTACTCGAATGCCAGGCTGCCGCAGGCACTTATCCTGGCTGGCTGGCGGAGCAGTAACCACAAAATGATCGAAGCTGGAATGGATGCTCTGAAATGGCTTGTCGCCGAGCAGCACCGCGACGATAAGGAGATATTCGTACCGATTGGATCCAGCGGATTCTTCATTGAAGGAAGCCTGAAGACGCGCTTCGATCAGCAGCCCGTAGAGGCTTGCGCAACCATCTCCGCATGTCTTGAGGCGTACAGGCTGACGGAAGAGAACCAATGGCATGAGGAAGCCAGACGGGTATTCCGCTGGTTCCTGGGCAAGAACGACTTGCAGGCGCCGCTTTACGATCCAGTGACGGGCGGATGCAGGGATGGGCTTCATCCCGATCGCGTGAATGAAAACGAAGGAGCCGAATCAACTCTTTCCTTCCTGATGTCCCTGCTCGAAATGCGAGCCGTCCATGTAGCCAACGCACAGCAACTGCACCAGGAAATGGAGCGCCGCTTGTGAAACCGACCACCTCGCCGGCTGAATCGCCGGAATCTATTGCGCGCGAACATGCAAAGCTTCAAGTATGTGTCGATCAACCTTTGTTCACGCGTTATTCAGCCAATCCGATCCTCAGCCGGGAACACTGGCCCTATCCGATTAACAGCGTCTTCAACGCCGGAGCAGTACGCCTGCCCAATGGGGACACCCTGCTACTTTGCCGTGTGGAAGACAGAAGCGGCCTATCGCACCTTTGCGCTGCCCGCTCCAGCAATGGAATCGATGCATGGCGGATCGACCAGAAACCGACGCTGATGGCAAATCCGGTGGAGCATCCCGAAGAAATCTGGGGTATTGAAGATCCGCGCATCACCTACGTGCCGGAACTGGATCAATACGCAGTAACATATACATCCTTTGCGCGCGGCGGACCGGGAGTCTCCCTGGCGCTAACAAAGGACTTTCGGAGTTTTGAGCGATTCGGCGTCGTCATGTCTCCCGAGGATAAGGATGCGGCGCTGCTGCCTCGGAGGATTGGCGGGCGCTGGGCGCTCATCCATCGGCCAGTAACATCGCTGGGCGCTCATATGTGGATCTCCTACTCGCCGGACCTGCGCCATTGGGGGAGCCACAAGATTATTATGGAAGCGCGGCGCGGCGGCTGGTGGGATGCAAACAAGATTGGATTATGTTCTCCGCCGATCGAAACGGCCAAGGGCTGGCTGATGATCTATCACGGGGTGAGACAGACGGCTTCGGGTAGCATTTATCGCCTGGGCCTTGCTCTCTTCGATCTTCATGACCCGGCGGTCTGCCTGCAGCGCGGAAACTCCTGGATGTTCGGGCCGGAAGAGGCCTATGAGCGCGGTGGAGACGTGAAAGACGTCGTCTTTCCCTGTGGGCAGACCATCGGCACGGATGGCGACACGATTCAAATGTATTACGGGGCGGGCGACTCTTGCGTGGCATTGGCCACGGGCAGCATTCGCTGTCTGCTCTCCTGGCTGGATGCGAATTCAAGCCCGGCAGGGATAACTGCGATTTAGTTCGCACGGTATTGTGACCAAGAGGGAGAAGCAGAGTGAACAGCGCAAGCAGGAATTGGCCGAATGGTGTACCACGTGTGCTGTGGCTACGGCACAAATGTCCGTGCTGCAATTCAGTCAAATTCAAGCCCGCGGAGTTGCGCCCGGCAGATGGCCTGCTTGCCCTGTTCTTCCTGCGTCCCGTTCGCTGCATGTTTTGCTGGCGAAGGTACTACTGGTTTACCCTGCGCAACACAGACGCAGAATGAGCGTGCGAATGTTTGCGGCATCCGCGAACGGATCATGTATGCAATGGAAGTGAATAGTGCCACTGACAGGAAGCACTGCCTGCTCCTGCTACCGTCTCCCTCCACGAAGCCGCAAAGCTCTGTGAAAAATAAACAGGATCAGCGCCATTTGCAGGATCGTCATTGGATCCTCCCAGGTGCACTTCTGGATGAAATCAGCATTTCCCTGATCAATGGCGTGGTGCTGCAAGAATGCGGACACAGCACGGATGGATGGAGCTGCAATCGCTTCCACCCGGGTTTGTGCGAAGCCGGCTCAAGGTGGTCCGGCCAAGGCAGCATCGCACTTTGCTGAATGCAGCAAGGATTGATTTTCACTCTGGCCAGAAAGAACCAGGGATATTGCGTCAGCTCAATGTGCTCAACCTCCACCGCATTGAAGTGCTCGCAGATGTGGCGAAGGGCGAGTTTGAGCGCGCTCGCGATCGCCTCCTGCGCCGTATCTCCCACGCCGCTTCTCTGCGCTCCGCCGTCAATCTTGATGAAGTTCCATCCGCGGCTCAGAAGTCTCCTTTTTAGGCGGCCGGCGCCTGCCGACCGCGAGAAGTTCCAGCCTTCGTGGAATTCTTCCGTCGGGAGGTTGAAACCTTCGGGCAACTCGGCCCGCTCGCGAAGAAGCAGGTTCATTGCTGCGATGGTATGCATAGGTCCAACTCTTTCTTGCCGCGTTCAATGGCCTGCAGAGGCTTTTCCCGGGCTTCAGTCCGCTGCCATGCCGGCGCTTTGTTGCACGGCCTGCGAGGGCATTCCATCGAGAGGCCTGACCATTGCGTGCTGAATCGAATAGCCGCAATGGATACAGTCCACCTCGCGCTGAAGGTTTCCAAGGCCATCGAGAGCATGGTAAAAGGCCCAGAGACATTCCGGACAAGTGATCCTAACTTGCGCTGTCACTGAGGAATGGCGTGGGTTGCGCTGAATCCATTGGGGCGACGCGCAGTCAGAATCCGGCTGAGCCTGCCGTTTTATTTTGTGCGGTGTCCTCAATATCTGTGTGAGGTTGGTCGTGCTACTGCCTTTTTGATAGAAAGCGTCCGCTGAAACACAGGATGGAACCTTGCTGCCGCAGAAAGTGCCGCTCATGGCGATGACCATGATCGCAGGAAACCGTCGCCTGACCACCGATAGCAATTCAAATCCGGACATGCCCGGCATGTTCAGATCGGAAAGAAGAATATGGGGATTCTCCAGGCGGATTTCGCGCAATGCGGAAAGGCCGTCATGGGCAGAACGTACCTGAAATCCCATCCCGGCAGCAACGCGCGACATTGTTCTTCGAATGCACTCCCTATCGTCCACGACGAGGAGTCTCTTCGATGGGTAGGGCATAGGCGGTCTCACCTGGCAAATGGATTTGGCATCTGAAGCCAGAGTGACATCAGCCAGATTGATTGTCTGCTCAATTTTGAACAGATGCGCCGCGCTGAGATTCGCCGTATTCGCGCTATTCGGTTGGATGGCGGGTCGGCTGCCGCCTTTCGGCGTTGTCGCCCGAGAGTTGATCGTGCAGAACAACGTTGAGCAGCGATTTGTGGACCAGGATGCCGCCGTTGTAATCGATAAAGCCGAGACTGCGGAAGCGGTTCATGAAGAAGCTTACGCGCGATCGCGTGGTGCCGACCATCTCCGCCAGGGTCTCCTGCGAGATCTTGGGAAGCAACCTTTGCGGCTCGCCCGGCTTGCCGAATTCAGCCATCAATAGAAGGATGCGCGCCAGCCGCATTTCACTGGAATTGAAAAGATGATCGACCAGATCGGCCTGGATGCGCATGCTGCGCTCCAGCAAAAACTTCAGGAATAGGTCGGAGAAGTTATGCTCCTCGTGCATGACGCGAACCATCTCTTCCCGGCCTATCTTGAGCGCGGTGCAGGCGGTAACGGCCGTGGCCGTAGACAAACGTAGCCCTGCTACCGCCGCAAGCGACTCCTCACCCACAAAGTCGCCCGCGGAAAGGAACGTAATGGTGGCTTCCTTGCCGGTTGGCGAGACGACCGTGACCTTTGCCCGGCCCTTTTGAAGATAGAAGACCGCGTCTGCCGGGTCGCCCTGCGAGAAAAAAGGCTGCCTGGGCTTTAATTGGACAATCTTTCGTCCCAGCCCGGCGCTCATTAGAAAGTTGGCGGGATCAAATGCAGGTTTTCGTCGCTCAGCCATAGCAGTGGATCCCTTACGGATGCGATTCCGGCAAACGAGAGTAGCGAATGCGGACTCGATCACGCAGATTCAAAGATGAACAGCAAACATGCTGACGTCCATCGAAATTGATTGGCGGTGATCATGGCATTGTCATGCCATAAAGCTCGTCTACAATCTAGCATCCAGGAAACTTATACTACTCAGCCTAAGCCTGTTTGCGCTCCTCGAGGGGGGCGGCCTATTCAATTGTGCGCACTCTTGCAGGAATTTTTCAATGTCTATTTTTTGCCGATCATCCCGCAGCCCTGAGCAAACAGAGCAGTTTGGGCCAAGATGTTGTCGGTTTCGAGCGGTTGCCGCAAGCCGCGGGAGGTCCTGGGGGCGAAAAACTCCAGAAAGCGTTTTGCCCCATAAGGTCTCATTCTTACCGTTGTGCGGTATTGCTCAGACGCTGACGCACAATGCGATTACCGTGAAATTACCTTGTGCGCCTCAGTGCGCGGAAAGCAAGAGACACTGCGCATCGGTAGAAAAAAGGTGAGATGCATGAAAACAGTTATGACATTAGTGGCAATCCTCAGTCTGGGTGCGGCCATCGCAGCCAGGGCAGAGACGCGCGAAGATACGCAGAATCGGCTGGACAATGCGGCTCTGGTACTGCACCAGATCATGGCCACGCCGGATAACGGCATTCCGGAAGAGGTGATGGCACACGCAAAGTGCATTGCCGTCGTTCCTCACATGATCAAGGGCGGCTTTATTTTTGGCGCGGAGAACGGCAAGGGCGTCGCCACCTGCCGCACGGCGAAAGGCTGGAGCGCGCCGGACTTCTTCGCCATTACCGGGGGAAGCTGGGGCTTGCAGATCGGCGTCGAGGGCGTGGATGTGGTCATGATCTTCCAGAACGACAAGGGCATGCAGCGTCTGGAAGCCTCCAACTTCAAGGTTGGAGTAGACGCTTCGGCGGCAGCCGGACCGGTGGGCCGCAATGCCTCCGCCAGCACCGATTGGAATCTGAACACCCAGATACTTACCTACTCGCGAGCCAAGGGTCTCTTTGCCGGACTCACGCTCTCCGGGGCCAACGTTCGCCGCGACGATGATTCCATGCATGCCTTTTATGGCCGTCGCGTCTCCACGCGCATGGTTCTGACCGGTAGGGTAGCAACGCCTGCCGGTGCGGATTCATTCATCAACGCTGTGAGTGGCGCGAAGGCGCAGTCGGTTGCCTCTGGCCAGTAGCCAGATTGTCTATATCGCCGGCGCCCGGGAAGGAAATTTGATTCCCGAGCGCCAGTTTGTACTGAAAGGTCACACTGCGCGCGAATCCGCCTTTCTTCTATCCTCTGCGATCGATGACGGCCACCGGCGCCAGCTGCACTCGGGATTGCTGAAGGAAGCCCGCCAGACAGATCGCACCGGAAAGCGGACGCGCGGGAGGTTTACGCCGTTATGGATTCAGAAGAGGAACAGGGAGAGCAGTTTGTCTCACATCCAGGCAACTGCCAAGCGCAAACCGCGGGAGTCGAATCCTATGAGATGGAAAACGTGTTTAATCTTCAGCGGTGCGCTGGTTGTAGCCGCGTTTTTGCTCGGGTTTGTACCGCAGTACCAGAAGGGTAAGGCTCTCGAAAACCAACTCGGCGCGGTACAGCAGCAGCTGAACTCGGAACGTGATAAATCGCAAATGGACGAGCTTGGCCTGCTCTGCGGACGCGTTTATCTCGAGACCAATCTCAAGAATTACGGCCTGGCGAGCCAATACTCGTCAAAATTCTTTGACCAGGTTCAAGCGATGATGAACCAGACGCCTGATTCGAGCCTGCAACTCTTCCTTCTGAAGACGCTGGCTCAGCGTGACGCGGTTACCGGAGGGCTCGCGCAAGGGGATCCCGGCATTTTGTCCGCGGTGCAGGATCTGTTTCACCGCACGCTGGAGGCCGCGGAAAGCGGATTGAAGTGACCACCACAAGCAAGGAGATAGCTCAGGTAAATGCCGCTCTCGCCTTTCTTGATTTCGAGTCGGCATGGAGGATCGCCCGGTTTTCAATTTAAATGCTTGCAGGCGCAAGTGATGCGGAGGAGAAGGTTATGCTATGGACAATTTTCGTCGTCGTTTTGGTTTTGTGGCTTCTGGGCTTCAGCTTACACATCGGCGGTGGCCTGATTCACCTTCTGCTGGTTGTAGCTTTGATCATCCTGATCTTCAACCTGCTCAGCGGGCGCCGTCGTATCTTGTGAAACAATTATGCATTGGGAATGTTGGCTGACCGTGTTCGTCTCGATCCCCGGAAATTGCTCATTCCCGGCACAGTGATCCGTTTTGTACAGCTTTGCGGCGAGTCATGCAGGAGAATCTATCGCTGAAGAGGTGCGCCGGAGCGCGGCTGCGCTTATTTGCGCTGCGCTGTAGCCAACCGCAGCCCCCTTCTGCCGATTCGTGTGCGCGGCGTACCTCTTCCTGGAGAAACGGCCTATGAACGCCCTGTTGATCTACCCCGAGTTTCCCGAGACCTTCTGGAGCTTCAAGCACGCGCTCAAGTTCCTGGGCAAGCGTGCCGCGCAGCCTCCACTGGGACTGATGACAGTGGCGGCATTGCTTCCCGGAACGTGGAACAAGCGTCTTGTGGACACCAACGTCGAGCGGTTGCGCGACCGCGACCTGGCCTGGGCAGATGTGGTTCTGCTGAGCGGGATGCACATCCAGCGCGAGTCGCTGGTGGCCATCGTTGATCGCTGCCGCGTGCGCGGACTGCGCACGGTCGTCGGCGGACCCATCGCCAGCAGTCTCTCAGCCGCCGAACTGAAGGCGGACCATGTGGTCATTGGCGAAGCCGAGAGCTTGATTGGCGATCTGGCGCGGGATCTGGAGCGGGGCATCGCCAAAGCCGTCTATCAAGCCGCCGAGCGGCCAGCGATGGAGGCTAGCCCCCTACCCGACCTGAGCCTCATCAAGATGCGCCGCTACTCGACGATGGCAGTGCAATACTCGCGCGGCTGCCCGTTCAACTGCGAGTTCTGCGACATCATTGAGATTTATGGGCGGCGTCCACGCACCAAGGCCATAACCCAGGTTCTGGCCGAGCTGGACCAATTGCGCGCCGCCGGCTGGCGCGAGGCGGTGTTTATCGTCGACGACAACTTCATTGGCAACAAGGCGCGCGCCAAAGAGTTGTGCGTGGCGCTGGCCAAATGGCGGAGCCAGTACAAGACCAGCTTTGACTTCAATACCGAGGCTTCACTCAACCTGGCCGACGATCCGGAGCTGATGCAACTGATGAAGGATGCCGGCTTCGTCTCGGTCTTTCTTGGCATCGAGACGCCCGATGAGTCGGGACTGATCGCCAGCAACAAACTGCAGAACACCCGCCGCAGTCTGCTTGAGAGCGTGGCGAAAATCCAAAGTTATGGCATGCAGGTCATGGGCGGTTTCATCCTTGGATTCGACACGGATCGCGAAGACATCTTCGAGCGCATGGCGGACTTTATTCAGAGCAGTGGAATCCCCATTGCGATGGTTGGTCTGTTGCAGGCCATGCCCGGAACGCAACTGTTTCGGCGGCTTTGGCGGGAAGGCAGGATTCTGGATGCAGGCCACGGCGACAATACTGGCGACAAACTGAACTTTCTTCCCTGCATGGACGCGGCAATGCTGGTGGAGGGGTACCACTCGGTCCTCAGGCGGATCTACTCCTGCGAGGCCTATTATGACCGCGTCAAGCTCTACCTGAGCCGCACTCAACCGAAGCCTGGCGAGAGAAAATTCAAGCAGCGGTGGCTGACGCGCGCTAATACACGAGCCCTTGTCACCTCCATCGTTCGCCAGGGAATCTTCGGCCGCCAGCGTTGGAGTTACTGGAAGTTTTTGGCGGAGGCGGCAACGCGGTACCGGCGCAGCTTCGGCACAGCTATGACCCTGACGGTCATGGGTTATCACTTGCAAGTGATGACGCGAAAGCTGTCGCAGGCGATCGCTTCAACGGCACAGCCTGCCGAATCCGGCAAAATAATACTCCATGAAACAGGCGGGCCTGCCCGCTAGTACCTCGCGACAGGGCTTATCGCTGGTTCGCGAATCGGATCTATATAAGACTACGGGCAATCTCATCGGAAACGAGCCGGGCGCTATCCTGGGTTAGCTGAAAACGGGGGGGAGATCCTGCGTCAGCCGTGGACTCCGTCGCAAAAAATAAATCAATGAAATTGAGCATGGTCGGATTAGGCAGGATGGGATCCAATATGGTGCAGCGCCTTTTATGGGCTGGTCACCAGTGCGTTGCTTGCGACGTCCACCCGCAAGCAGCGCAATCGCTCATCAAAGACGGCGCGGTCGGCGCAACGTCGATCCTAGACCTCGCTGAGAAGTTGAAAGCGCCACGCGCCATCTGGATGATGGTGCCGGCCGCCGTGGTCCATGAAACGTTGAAGACACTTATCCCGTTCCTTGAAAAGGACGATGTGGGGATCGATGGCGGCAACTCCTACTTTCACGATGACATCCGCCGCGCCGCTGAACTGAAGCCGAAAGGCATTCACTATGTAGACGCCGGAACGAGCGGCGGGGTGTGGGGATCGGGAGCGAGGTTACTCTCTTTTTTAGGATCGGCTAAATAGCCCAAAACGCAGTCTGGCACGGAAAAATACGGAAATCCAGAAAGGATTGAAAATCGTTTACGGAATTTACAATGTCATGTTTGGATTGGAATATTTCTTGGATTCAACGGCATGTGAAAATGTATGGCGGAGAGGGAGGGATTCGAACCCCCGATAGCCTTACGACTATGCCTGATTTCGAGTCAGGTGCATTCAACCGGGCTCTGCCACCTCTCCACTGATCCACTTGGCCTTCCACGATGAGGCCAGGGCACACCGGCTGCCTCTCCTAGTGTAGTTGTAAACCGCGATTTGTGGCAATCGCACTATACGACTCTGATACCGGCTCGCAGGTTATTCCGGTCGAGGCAAACAACAAGTTTCAGCAGAAGATTGTGCACGCTACAGAGAATTCTGTCTCGGGAATGAAAGGATGTGGCAGATGCGCCTTGGGATCGTTGCCGAGAACCTGATGGAACGTTTGATCCTAAAGTTGAACGTGGCTCCCACGCCGTTGCTCGAAACCCAAATAGCGTTCAGCATGGCGTGGTCGATTATGACCGGAGTCAAACTGGGAGTGTTCGAAGCCGCGGCTGACGGCCCGCGCACTGGTGCTTCGCTGGCCCGGGCCGTCTCGAGCTCGTCCCGGAGATCGTCGTTGATCTCTTCGAAACACTTGCGGCGACCGAAGTTCTGGCGAGGGCGGCGGAGATCAGGAAGCCGAAGGCGGCGGAGATCAGCATCCATATAGGTAGAACGTCTGCGGTTGTTTCGATCATGTAACTTTCTCCGATGGGTTCTGTTCGTGGATGACGCGGTGCACGGTG
>JAJYFA010000198.1 GCA_021790995.1 Acidobacteriota bacterium | reverse complement strand
TCACAGTTCCGCCCGCAGCGCCGCAATGGGGTCGAGGGCGCTTGCTTTGTGTGCTGGATAGATGCCGAAGAAGATCCCCACCGAAGCCGCTACAACCAGCCCTACGGCGACGGACCAGAAGGCGACGGCCGACGGAAATCCGATGGCGAGTGTAATTGCCTTTGCCGCGCCAATACCGAGGGCTACGCCGAGCAGCCCGCCTACCGAAGCCAGAACGGCAGACTCAATGAGGAATTGCAGCAAAACATCGCTTCGCTTTGCGCCCAGCGCTTTACGCACGCCGATTTCGCGCGTTCGCTCTGTTACCGAAACCAGCATGATGTTCATGATGACGATGCCGCCGATAACTAGCGAGATGCCGGCGATGGCAGCGACCACCGCGCCGAAGTTGTCCAGGATGTTCCCCAGCAGATTCTGGAAGGTCGCGCTCGAGTCGATCGTAAAGGCATCGGGCTGATCCGGCGCCAAGTGCCGCCGCGCACGCATGATCGTGCGCAGCTCGTCGCTCACGGATTCCATCACGGCGCCGCCGCCACCCGCGTCTACATAAATCTGCAGGCTGGCGTGCCAGCCGTACTGCTCGAGGAACATGGTCAGCGGAATCGCCACCCAGTTGTCCAAGCTCTGGCCAAACATCTTGCCCTGGCTCTTGGCCACGCCGATCACGGTGAACGGCGCCCCGTCCACGCGGATCTCTTTGCCCAGCGGGTCGCCAGGGCCGAGCGTGTTCTCCGCAATGTCGGAGCCAACGATGGCCACATGCGCCGAGTGCGTGTCCTCGACCTCGGTGAACGAACGGCCCACGGCAATATCGAGATTGGAGAGCGCGGGCATGGTCCATGTCCAGCCGCGTACCTCCGCGTCGGTTGTCGAGTGTGTTCCGTAGACAATATTCCCGTTTTCGCTCGTCCGCTGCGCGCCCACCGAAACACAGGATTTGCAATCGGCGAGAACAGCCCGGTAGTCGTCGTAGGTAATGTCCTTGCGTTTCTGGAATTCGGCGAACTCTTCGGCCGTCATGAACGTCTGCGGCATCTTCCGGAGGGTGATCACAGCCGCGCCGTAGGTGTTGACCTTCGAGGTCACAAACTGCTTTGCGCCGTTGGTCAGGGTGACCACCATGATGACCGAGGCTACGCCGATGATGACCCCGAGCAGAGTGAGGATGCTGCGCAGCTTGTTGGCCCACAAAGACTGGAGCGCGAGTTTGAAGGCCTCTTTGAGTGGCATGGTTTCCCGCTCCTATGATACGCAGGTGCTCAGTACGCGGTTCCGGCCGCTACTTTCCTGATCCCATGGGCCCAATTGAATTCCTGTTCCCTGTTGCCTGGTCCCTATTTTCCCGTACTTCCAAATCCCTTTGTCGCGCGCACGGACTCTTCGAGGTTCTCCACATCATGGACCGTTCCGGTAAGCACAGGAACCGGAACCATCTGGGCAATCTTTTCGCCGGGCTGGATCTGCTGTGCCGAATCGCCGAGATTGGTCATGACAATGAGAACTTCGCCGCGGTAGCCGGCATCGATGACGCCGCCGGTTGTGGCCAGGCCGCGCGCGGCCATCGACGAACGGTCGCGCACCAGCAGCCCCAGCGGCGCTCCGGTTTCTGGGTGGCGCGCCTCGACGGCAATGCCTGTGCGCACCTTCACTGTGGCCCGGGCAGCCAGAACGGCTCCTTCGAGCGCAAAGACGTCGTAGCCCAAGTCCTCGCCCGGATGCGCCACCACGGGCAGGCGCGCGCCGGACTCCAATCGCTTTACTCGCAGCATGATTTGATGGTAATGCAAGTGGCCAGCCCCGGCGGGGATACTCCCAACCGGGGCTGTCGTCATCTGACAAGAGAACCCGTAAGCCGAATTCTGTTCTATGCGGTCATTCCTCTAGGCGAAGCGTTGCCGCTTGCGCTCATCAGCGACCTACCCGGAGGTTTCGGCACATGAGACCCCAGCAACGAAAACCTGTCACCGGGGGTCACGCTAAGAGCCGCCTTGCCGCATCGGACCGATGCGCAGCCGGCGCCTGGCTCCTGGCTCCGGCTTCCCTCCCTATTTGGTCTTGCTCCGTGTGGGGTTTACCCTGCCGCAGCCATTACTGACTGCGCGGTGCGCTCTTACCGCACCTTTTCACCCTTACCACTGCGGGACTGGCCGTCCAGGCATACGCCCTTCAGGTCAGCCGTTCGTGCCGAAGCACGTGCAGAGGCGGTATGTTTTCTGTGGCACTAGCCGTCCACGGGCCTTGAAGCCCGCGTCCCGGACGTTATCCGGCACACTGCCCTGCGGAGTTCGGACTTTCCTCTCCCGAAGATCCCAGCTTGCGCGGAGATCTTCGGCAGCGACCGCTCGGTCCTCCTGCCAAGGTATAGTTTACCGCGAAAACGGCTTGCGCAGTGCGGAGCGGGATGGTTGAAAGGGCGGTCTGGACAGATCTTCCGCACGCGCTTTTCCAGCGTGGAATTCCATGGGTCTCAAGGGGCCTCGGCAGGGCAAGCAATGGCCCAAAGCGGGCGCTTTGACTGCCGGATTGCCTAGTTGGAAGTGATTGGGATCGGCCTGGGCAAACGCGCGGCGGGAGTGGCCACCGGCGCGGGACGAATCGAATCGGGGTTCGTCTAACAAAAATGCTCAATCACTGCGTTGTCCGCACTCGGGGCGGTCCTGTAATCTGTTTGGTGATGCATCTTCAAGCAAGGTTTTCTTCTCTTTTGGCCGTAGTGTTTGCTCTGAGTGTGTGCGCGGGCGTCCGCGCGCAGGCACAGAAGGCGCCCGCCCAACCGCAGAGCTCGAGCAGCCAGGGCCAACCGACGCAGACTCCCGCGGCGCAGGGACCGGACTCACAGAGCGCGAGTTATGGTGTTTACGTCCCGATCGATCCGTTGTCCAATGTTCGCTACGACAACCGCTATGACGTGTCGCTGGGCCTTGGCTACGACCACATGAAGGCAGGCCCATCGCTTCTGCAGGGCGCGAATCTGGGCGGACTCGACGCAGATGCCTCGTATTGGCTGACACGGCAATGGGGTCTCGAAGCTTCGGGCCGGGCCTATCTGGGTACCAGCGGCACCGCGCCCAACCATGCGGCGGGCAACGGTGGGGATCTGCAAGGCGCGATGGTGAAGCAGTATTTCTTTGTGGGCGGTTTGGAGGCGCTGGGGCCGCACAACAAGCACGGCGCGATTCTCGCTCACGCCATGTTCGGCGGCGTCTACGGGAATTTCCAGAAAGACCTGCTGGGCCAGCCGCCGGCGACGTTCGACTTCTACTACAACCAGTTTGCGCCCGCGGCGATTGTCGGCGGTAGTTTGGACCTGAACCGCTCGGAGCACTGGGTCTTCCGCATTACGCCCGACATGGTGATGACCCACTACAACTTCAGCTATGGGCCTTACTCCGGGGCTTCATTTTCGCAGTACGACTTGAACTTTGCGATCTCAGTGGGCATGGATTACAAGTTTACGAAGATCAAGCGGTCGCACAAGAAGGCGAACTGGGTCTCCGGCTGGTAGGAAGCGTGCGGAACTGGCGCCGTTCTGAAGAACGGCGCCAGAGCTCCGGTGCTATTTTCAGTGGAGATCCTTCGACTCCTCCCCTTCGCGCTGTTCAAGGTCGCCACTCTGGATGACAAGGCCGGGAGATTTTGCCAGTGACTCCACGGGCGAAAGGGGGCTCGTTGTCGAGCTTCCCACAAGAGGACGGACCAACTCCCGCCAAATTCGCTATCTTCGCTACTTTCCATCGCAGGTTTGCCAAAGCCGACGCTGTGTGTGGTATTCTCCAGCGTTCGGCGACGGTTCTCATTGAGTGCCGTCAGCGAGAATGCCGTTCCGGATAGCGGCACGCACTCGCCGCGCTGGACGACAGGGCCGGCGGTATACACAATTGCGGGAGCCTTATGGACATGAAAGACACTTTGGGCGTCTTACTTGCGGGTGGAGCGGGAGAGCGGCTGTTTCCCCTCACACGTGACCGCGCCAAGCCGGCAGTTCCCTTTGGCGGGCACTACCGCATCATCGATATCACGCTTTCAAATTGCATCAATTCCGGAATGCGGCGTGTCTACGTTCTCACGCAGTACAAGGCGCTGAGCCTGAACCGGCATATCCGCGAGGGCTGGTCGGGAATTGTGTCGCAGGAGCTGGGCGAGTTTTTCGAGTTGATGCCGCCCATGCAGCGCACCGGCGCCAACTGGTACATGGGCACAGCCGACGCGGTCTACCAGAACATTTACTCGATCGGCAGCGAACAGCCCAGGCACGTCATCATTCTTTCGGGCGATCACATCTACAAGATGGACTATAGCCGCATGCTGGCCTACCACAAGGAGACCAAAGCTGAAGTCACGCTGGCGACTCTGCCCATTGCCCCCGGAGAAGTCTCTCGGTTTGGCGTGGTAGAGGTGGGTGCAGGCGGCGAGGTTCTGGGCTTCCAGGAGAAGCCGGCGTCGACCAGCTTCCGCTCGCCCTTCAACCCTGACGCCGTCGACGCGTCGATGGGCATTTACATCTTCAACACAGAGACGCTGCTGAAGGCCTTGATCGCCGATGCTGACGACACGGATTCCAAGCACGACTTTGGACACAACATCCTGCCCAACTTGCTGGGCAAGAAAAAGATGATGGCTTACAGCTTTGTGGACGAGAACAAGAAGGAGGCGCTCTATTGGCGCGACGTGGGCACGCTGGATGCCTACTACGAAGCCAACATGGACCTCTGTTCGGTCTCTCCGGTCTTTAACCTGTACGACAAGAGCTGGCCGATCCGCACGCGCGTGAGGCAGTACCCGCCGGCCAAATTCGTCTTTGGCGAGCCGGGCAGGTCGGGCATGGCCGTGAACTCGATCATCACCGCCGGCGTGATTATCTCCGGCGCCTCCGTCTACAACTCCGTGCTGTCGCAGGACGTGCGCGTGAACTCTTATTCGGATGTGGACGCGAGCATCATCTTCTCGCATGTCAACATCGGACGCCACTGTCGCATCCGGAAGTCGATCATCGACCGTCACGTCCACATTCCCGAGGGTACGGTGATTGGCTACGACCCGGTCGAGGACAAGCGGCGATATTTTGTGACGCCGTCGGGCCTGACGATTGTGACGCGCGACGCGTCGCTGTTCGAGAACCCCGTGGATCCGGAGTTTGCGAAGCGGTATTGAGACAGAGATCGGGGGTCAGGTTTCAGGCGTCAGGGAACGTCCCCACCCAAAGGTCCACCGGTTGCGTTCATTGGGCTACGGCGACGCGGCGCAGCGATGATTCAGGCGCTCGGAATGCCGAGGATGTTGTAAGTGGGCCCGGTGAGTGGCTCGCGATTGGCGGGTAGGAGTTCACTGTCGAAGAGCGTGTAACCGAGCTTGTTGAGCAGCTGCGATTCTTCATCCCAGTTCGGGCGCGTCAGCTCGAAGATCAGGATGGGACGCTTCGTCTGGAGCAGTTGCCGCGCGCCGCGAAAGGCGATCAACTCCGCGCCCTCGACGTCGATCTTGAGAACGTCGGGCGCGGGAAGCTGCTGGGCGAGCCAGTCGAGAGAAACGGTGACGACGGTTTCGATCTCGCGCACGCCGCCGCCCTGGCTTAGCTGATAACCTTCGAGAGCATTCGAGGCACGGCTGCGCAGGGCAATCTCAAAACGCGCGAGTCCCAGATCCTGCGCTACGGCGCAGGGAATGACTTCCACCGGTGCGGCCTGCGGATTAAGCCGCGCGGAACGGCGCAAAAGCCGCGCCATGACGGCGTCCGGCTCGAAGGCGTACACGCGCCCCTGGGGGCCGGCCAGGCCTGCGGCGACAAACGAAAACAGCCCCATGTTGGCGCCGACATCCCACACGACGCTTCCCGGCTTGACGGTCTCCAGCGCGTTTCTGAGCAGGTTTTCGTCCGCTTTGATCCTGTGCCTGGGAATCCAGTAGCGCAGGCCAGCC
This sequence comes from Acidobacteriota bacterium, assembly GCA_021790995.1. GTDB lineage: Bacteria > Acidobacteriota > Terriglobia > Terriglobales > Acidobacteriaceae > Telmatobacter. Next base: position 312 of record JAJYFA010000198.1, on the reverse strand, counting down.
TCGGGCGTGATATAGAAGCGGCAGCCGCCGTAGATTTGCGGAAGGCGGTAGCGAAACGACCGGCCGCGGCTCAGTCGTTCGGCAATAGTTCTTACGATGCCCACAGCTCATTTTTGCACAATGCCGACGGCCTAAAGGCGGGAGCGGCCGGGCGCACCAAAGGAAAGGCCACAGCGGACGCTGTAGCCTTTGCGGTGAATACCGATCTCTGGTTGGTTGCTGCCTCAATCGCTCTTACTGAGCGAGCGGGTCAATCGAGGCAAAGCGCCCGTGGCGCCCGCGGTCGGTGAAGACCACGCGGCCGCTCACCTT
>JAJYFA010000197.1 GCA_021790995.1 Acidobacteriota bacterium | reverse complement strand
CGGCCTGCCCACCCTCCACGTCGAGCACGGCCGCCGCGCGCTTGCAGAAGCTGCGGCGGCGTTCTTCCACCACCCCGAGCGTTTGCTCGCCGCCACCGGTATTACAGGCACAAACGGCAAAACCACAACCGCATTTTTGACCGAAGCTCTGCTGAACGCTGCATCGCGCACGACCGTTCTCATCGGAACAATCGAATATCACGTCGCGGGCGAGGCGCGGAAGTCGATCCATACCACGCCTGAGTCGCGCGACCTCTTCGAGTTGCTGGCCGAAGGCGCGGCGCGCGGTGCGACCGAATTCGTCACCGAGGTTTCCAGCCACGCACTCGACCAGGGCCGCATGATCGGCGTTCCCTTCGATGTGGCCGTCTTCACTAACCTCACGCGCGACCATCTCGACTATCACCAGACGATGGAGAACTACTTCGCCGCCAAGCGTCTTCTCTTCGACGGTACGGTGTATCCGGCGCCGCGCGTGGCCGTCGTGAACGCTCACGATCCGCACTCGGCGGAGCTGGCAGCCGCAGCGCGCAAGGCTGGCGCGGAGATTCGGACCTATGGGATTGGGAAGGGCGACTGGCGTGCCGCCTACTACCACCTCACGCCCTCCGGAGCAACCATCGAGATTGAGACTCCCGCCGGCGCCGCCTCGCTCAACTCGCGTCTCGCCGGCGAGGTAAACATCCTCAATCTGCTCGCGGCCTTCACCGCGGCGCACGCGCGCGGCGTCGATTTTCACAGCCTCGCCGCCGCGGTTCCTGCGCTGCGTCCGGTTCCGGGCCGTTTCCAGCCCGTCGATGCCGGCCAGCCGTTCACGGTGATTGTCGACTATGCGCACACCGACGACGCGCTGCGCAACCTGACCGCGCTCGCGCGTCAGATGACGGCGGCCGCCGGCGCGCGCGTGATCACGCTCTTTGGCTGCGGCGGCGATCGCGATCGGACGAAGCGGCCCAGAATGGGCCAGGCCGCAGGCGAAGGCAGCGACTTTGTCGTGGCAACAAGCGATAATCCGCGCTCCGAAGACCCGGCGGCGATTCTGGCTGAGATCGAGCCTGGCCTGGTGGCGACGGGCGTTTCATACACTGTGGAGGTAGATCGCGCAGCAGCGATTCGTCTTGCGCTCAAGGCCGCGCAACCCGGCGACGTGGTTCTGATTGCCGGCAAAGGGCACGAGAAAGAACAGATCCTTGCCGGCGGCGCCATTCCTTTCGACGACTCTGAAGTTGCGCTTTCCATCCTGCGCGATTTGGGCTATCGTGGAGGGCAATGATTCTGACACTGGCAGAAGCCGCGCTTGGCGCCGGAGCGGTGCTCGAGGCGCCGTCGAGTGTCGCGAATGCGGGCGCGCTGGTAGCGACCGGCTATTCGATTGACTCGCGCACGGCCGCCGCAGGCGATCTCTTTTTTGCCGTGCGCGGAGAGCGCTTCGACGGCCACGATTTTGTGGCTGGCGCGTTCGAGCGCGGCGCCGCAGCCGCTGTCGTATCGCGCGCCCGCGCTGCTTCCCTGCCCGACGCAGCACTTGCGCATCCGCTGCTCATCACTGAAGATCCGCTCACGGCTTTGCAATCGCTGGCCGCGCACGTTCGCCGCCAGTGGGGGCGCACGGTTGTCGCCATCACAGGCTCGGCGGGAAAAACCACCACCAAGGAGGCGGTGGCCACCGCGCTGGGCGTCAAATTCAACGTGCTCAGGTCGCGGGGAAATCTGAACAACGGCTTCGGCCTGCCGCTCGAACTGCTGCGGCTCACTCCGGAACATGAATTCGCCGTGGTCGAGATGGGCATGAACCACGCAGGCGAGATTGCCTCTCTGGCGCGCATTGCCTCGCCCGACTGGGGCGTCGTTACGAATGTGGGCACGGCGCACATCGAGAACTTTAAAGATGGCCAGGCTGGCATCGCCCGCGCCAAGTTTGAGCTGGTTGAATCGTTGCCCGCAAATGGCGTTGTTTTCCTGAACTGCGACGATGCTTACGCCGGGCAGTTCGGCCGCGATTTTCATGGGCGCGTGGTGTATTTTGGCAGCGGACCTTGCGCCGATCCGCAGATTTTCTCGATCGAAGAGCACATTGACGAGTTGCACGTGAGCTATCGCGCGGGACAACGAGAGGGCGCATTTACGCTGCGGATGCTGGGTGCCCACAACGCGTCGAACGCGATTGCCGGACTCGCCGTGGCGCTTGAAGCCGGTGTCGATCCCGACGCCGCCGCAAAGGCATTGAGCACGCTCACCGCGGGCGACAAACGCGGCCAGGTGATCGAAGTGGGCGGCGCAACGATCCTCAACGATAGCTACAACTCGAACCCCGAAGCCTTGCGGTCGATGATTCGCACGCTTGCGGCGCGTCCCGCCAACGGGCGGCGCATCCTGATGGCCGGCGAGATGCTGGAGATGGGCGAACACGGGCCCGCGCTGCACATCGCCTGCGGGCGTGCTGCCGCAGAGGCCGGTCTCGATCTTGTGGTTGCGGTGCAGGGCAACGCCGAACATCTGGCCACGGCTGCATGCGCCGGAGGCGTGCCCGCAGTGTTTCTGCGCGATGCCGATGCCGCCGGCGCGTGGCTTAGAGAAAATCTGCGCGCCGGCGATGTGGTGCTGGTGAAAGGATCGCGCGGAGTGCATCTGGAGCGAGCGGTCGACGCTGTTCAAAGCCACATCGCGGCAAAAGCTACAAATTAGTCTCTTCGACTGGCATCCTGAGCATAGCGAGGAGAAGGATCTGCGGTTGTCCTTGACACGCGCAGGCTTGGGTAAGACGTCTCGCCCCTGTTCTCTACTCCCTATTCCCTGTTCCCTGCCCTTCCAGCACCGCCGTCGCTCGCGCCAGCGTCACTCCCTCAAGCCTGAAAACCTTACTGCGCGACAACTCACCGGTGGTCAGCTTCACCGCGCTCTTCGGCAAGCCAAAGGTCTGTGCGAGAAACGCGATCAGCGCCTCATTGGCGCGGCCTTCAAGCGGTGGCGCCTGCACGGCGATCTTGAGTTGCGCGGTTGTGCCTTCGCCGTAAACGCCTGCGATCGCCGTCTTTTTTGCTCCGGGCTGCGCGCGCACGGCGAGTGTGACTCCGCCGGCAACCGCGCGCAACATCAGTCCTGCTCCGCCGCTTGTGGTGTGCGCTTGCCAAAGAGTGCCGTGCCGACGCGGATGCGCGTGGCGCCCTCGGCGATGGCCAGAGCGAAATCGCCGCTCATGCCCATCGAAAGCACATCGAGCTTCAGCTTGTTGTGCGCCGCGGCCCAGCGATCGCGCCACCCGCGCAAGCTGCGGAAGCAGGCCCGCGTGACGTCTTCAGGCGCGCCCCACGGCGCGATCGTCATCAGGCCGCGCGCTTCCAGATTCGCGTAATCGGGCAGACGTTCCAGCAGTTGCGCGGCCTCATCCGACTCCGGCGCCAGGCCGGTCTTTGCCGCCTCTTCACTGAGCTTGACCTCGATCAGCACCGGCAGCCGCTTGCCGCAACGGCCTGCAGCCTCATCCAACCGCTCAGCCAGGCGCAGGGAGTCAAGCGAGTCGATCCCGTCGAACAGTTCCGCCGCGCGTGCTGTCTTGTTCGATTGCAAGTGGCCGATGAGGTGGCATTCAATGCTTTTGCGCACCGGGCCGAGTGCAACGTCTTTCGCCGCGAACTCCTGCACGCGGTTTTCGCCAAAGAGCGAGAGCCCAAGAGCCACGGCCTCAACAATGACTTCAGCAGGAAAGGTCTTCGAGACAGCCATCAACTCGACTTCACAGCGCGGACGTCCAGCCGCGCTGCAGGCCGCTGAGATCGCGTCCTCCAGCCGTTCGAGATTCTCCTGTAGCGGCGTCATTGCGTGCCCTTAGTGCCCGTGCTCTTCCAGATACTTCTCCACCTCTAGCGCCGCCATGCAGCCGGAACCTGCTGCGGTAATCGCCTGGCGGTAGCGCCGATCCTGCACGTCGCCGCAAGCGAAGAGGCCCGGCACAATCGTTCCATGGTGAGTGACAAAGACGTTGTTTGTGGTCTTGATATAACCGTCTTCGTCTAGGTCGATCTGGCCGCCGAGCATCTTGGTGTTCGGCTTGTGGCCGATGCCGAGAAACAGTCCGCTCACATGCAGGATGCAGTGTTCGCCGGTGTGCACATCGCGCAGGCGCAGGCCCTTGACCTCTTGTTCCTCGACGCCGAGCACCTCCTCCACCACGGTGTTCGTGCGCAGCTCGATCTTGGGATGCGCCATCACGCGATCCAGCATGATCTTCGAGGCGCGGAAGCTGTCGCGGCGATGCAGCAGCGTGATTTTGGAGGCAAAACGGCTGAGGAAGATCGCTTCCTCCATGGCCGAATCGCCGCCGCCCACCACGGCAATCTCCTTGTCGCGGAAGAAGAAGCCGTCGCAGGTCGCGCAGCTTGATACGCCGTGACCAATCAGCGCCTGTTCGCTGGGCAGTCCCAGCCAGCGCGCGCTCGCCCCAGTGGCAACAATAAGAGTGCGTGTCTGAATCTCGCCGGACGAGGTTTCGAGTTTCATGGGATGAGCGCCGATATCGACGTGGCTCACCTGAGCTTGCTCGTACGTTGCGCCGAAGCGCGCTGCCTGCTTCCTCATGTTGTCGATGAGTTCCGGCCCCTGAATGCCCTCGGGCCAGCCGGGGAAGTTCTCGACCAGGGATGTGATGGAAAGCTGGCCGCCGGGCTCATGGCCCTCAAGAACCAGCGGTTTCAATCCAGCGCGGGCTGTGTAAAGCGCTGCCGTCAATCCGGCGCAGCCGGAACCTAGAATTACAGTATCTCGAGTCTTTGTCATGACAGGTCTCGTGTCGATTGTAGCCGGAAGGGCCTGGGGTGGCGCGCTTCTCTTCTTTTCATTAGATGAGCCAAAGTATTTATCGGACTCTTCAGTGGACCGCGGGTGCCAATCGGCAACCACCATGAGCGTTCTCTAACACTTTTCTGGCTGCATGAGAGATTGCTCATCCGTCAACCTCTGCGCGATGCGTCTGCCACTCGGTCTCGATGGCGGGCGGCGCCTCAGAGACTTCAAATCTACGCGAAAATCCTTCCCGCGCGCTCTTTGAAACTCCCGTTGTCTTAGCTTTCTCAAAGAATCCTGCAAATCCTATGGTCCTTGCAATGCCCCTCAGCCTCGCATCTGGGGGATTCAGTGTCCGTCGTCTGTCCTGTGCGCGAGCATGCTGGCTGGCCCAATGGCCCTGCGTTGCGCGGTCAGCGCTTGTGCGTGGCGGGATGGTTTCTATTGCTTGCGCCCACGATGCTCCTTGCCGGAGGGCCGAAGTATATTGCCGGTACTGCGTACTTCGACGCGGCCGTAGTGGGCCAGCCAGTGCACTGGGCGGGGGGAGTGGTGAACTACTACGTCGATCAGGGGCCGCTGTCGAGCGCGGTCAGCAACGCGCAGGCGACGGCGATGGTCGATGCCGCAGCGGCCTTGTGGAGCGCGGTTCCAACGGCCGGCGTCACGCTCGTCGACAAGGGGCCGCTCAACGAAGACGTGAACGGTTCCGGCATTCAGGTGAACGCATCGGGACAGATTACCGCGCCTTCGGATATCACGTCCTCAGCCACGAATTACCCGGTTGCAGTTGTCTACGACGAAGACGGATCGGTCATCGATGCTATCTACGGCAAAGGCGCGAGCCAGCCCGACGCCTGCCAGAACAATGGGGTATATGTATGGCTGGATAACATCAGTACGGACGCGACAGCGGCACATGGCGTGATTCTCCTCGATGGCCTGTGCGCCACCAACGCGGACATGGTGGAGATGATGAGCTTCGATGTGGAGCGGGCCTTCGGGCGCATTCTGGGACTCGACTTCTCGCAGGTGAATCCCGGAGCTCTCACCGATAGCAACAGCGCGGGCGCGCTTGGCTCGCCAGTGATGCAGCCCATCAGCGGCGCGTGCGGAGCGAGCGGCGGCGCGTGCATTCCCAACCCGGCAGTGCTTCGCTTCGATGACATCGCCGCGCTCAACCGGCTCTATCCGATCACCACCGCAAATCTCGCGAACTTTCCCGGCAAGGAGCTGACAGCATCGAACACGATCTCGATTCGCGGCACGGTGAGCTTCCGCACCGGCTACGGAATGCAGGGTGTGAACGTGGTGGCGCGGCCGCTCGACGCCAACGGCAATCCGCTCGACCAGTACACTGTGACTGCCGTGAGCGGCGTATTTTATCGCGGCAATCATGGCAACCCCGTCACGGGTTGGAACGACGCGAACGGCTATCCGCTCGCCAACTGGGGAGCGACCGATCCTGCTCTGCAGGGCTATTTCGATTTGAGCGGTATTCC
>JAJYFA010000196.1 GCA_021790995.1 Acidobacteriota bacterium | reverse complement strand
GAGAGGGTGTGAATCTGCAAGTGGGATTCAGAGATTGCAACAACACCCACTGTTTATCATAGCGTGAATGCAAAGCGGCGGGGAATTCTTTTCCCGCTCCGCTGAAAGCTGCGGATCGAGCGGTGCGGAAGAATGACAGCAAGGTATACACTCGTCGCAAGATGATGCGCGCCCTTCTACCAGTATCTCTTCTTCTTGCAGCTCTTTCCACGCCGGCCTGGAGCCAGACCGCCAGCCACTCTTCTCCTATGACGAAATCCAACACGCCCACTCCGCAAGAGGTTCACGACTCCGCCATCGTGATCGACACACACGCCGATACGCCACAGCGATTTCTCGACGAGCACTTCGACCTCGGCGATCCTCTCAATGGCGGCGACTTCAACCTGGAGTCGGCGCGCAAGGGCAACCTGGGCGCGGAGTTTTTCTCGATATGGGTCGACCCCGGCGTCTACAAGGACCACCCTGCGCGGCGCACGCTGGAGCTGATCGACGCCGTAAAGCAGCAGGTGGCGAAGCACTCGGACGAAATGGAGCTGGTCACGTCGGCGGAGGGAATCGAGCGGGCGCACCGCGATCACAAGCTGGCGGCGCTGATGGGCATTGAAGGTGGACACTCGATCGAGGACTCGCTGGCCCTGCTGCGCCAGTATTACGACCTGGGCGTGCGCTACATGACGCTCACGTGGACGAACTCGAACGGCTGGGCCGACAGCTCCGGCGACGCAGACGACGCGAGCGTACCGCACACCGGGGACGGCCTGAGCGCGTTCGGCGTGGAGGTGGTTCAGGAGATGAACCGGCTGGGCATGATGGTCGATATCTCTCACGTGTCGGACAAGACCTTCTACCGGACGGTGAGCGTCTCGCGTGCGCCGGTGATGGCCTCGCACTCGGGAGCACGGGCGCTGTGCGACGCGCCGCGCAATATGACGGACGACATGCTGCGCGCCGTGGCGCGCTCCGGCAGCCCGGATTCGCAGGGCGGCGTGGTGATGGTGAACTTCTACTCTGGGTTTCTCTCGCAGAAGTACCGTGACGCACAAAAGGCGATGCAGCCGGAGGTGGACAAAGCTGTCGATGCGCTGAAGGCCAAGGCCGATGGAAGCAGCCAGACGCCGGAGGGCCGCGCCGCGCTGCAACACGCGATCGACAAGCTGCAGCGGTCGTATGCCGACCGGATTCCACGTCCGCCGCTCTCCGATCTGATCGACCACATCGACCACATCGCCAAGGTGGCGGGCGTGGATCACGTGGGCCTCGGTTCGGACTTCGACGGCATCGACGGACAGTTACCCCAGGGCATTGACTCGCCCGCCGATCTGCCCAAGATCACTGCGGCGCTGATGGCGCGTGGCTACTCGGCCGAGGATAGCCGCAAGATTCTCGGCGGCAATCTGCTCCGGGTGTTCCGCGAGGTCGAACAGGTGTCGAAACAGCTTCAGGCAGAGGATCAGCCGGGGAGTGCGGTGAAACAGTGAACGGCGGGCAATTCTGGCGCTTACGGGGGTCCCGCTGGCCGCATTGACGCCAAAGCTCCTGATTGCTTCAACCGCACTCCCCGGCACGCCACCGAACGACCCTGCAGACCGCATCATCGCAGCAACCTCGCGCTTACACGGCCAGGTCGTCATCACACGCGATCGCGAGCTCATCGACTATGCACGCAGGGGACACATTCGCGTCAAGGTTTGTTAAGCAAAAGCTGTTGGGCCTGAAGTCATATACTGGCTATTCGCTTAATTCCCATCTGGAGAATCGCTCATGAAGATCTTCGACCGGCGGTTTGCCGCTCTTGCGGCGGCAGGATCGCTTCTTTTCCTGGCTTCGGCCTACGCACAGAATGACAAGACAGCAGACAAGTCCGCGACGGCTGAGAAGAGCGCGGCGAACTCTGCCGAGGGCGCACAGCCAGCCGACTCAACGACACAGGGCGCGATTGACGTGGGTGGGCAGCACATTGCCTACACCGCCGTTGCCGGAACCATCACGGTGGGCTCGACCGACAGCCAGGATCGGCAACTCGGCGCAGACGGAAAGCCTCTGCCCGGAAGCCAACTGGCGCTGAGCGCTCCCAAGGAACCGGCTGATGCACCGCCGGTGGCGCGCATGTTCTACGTGGCCTATTTCAAGAAGGGGGCAAAGGCCGAGGACCGGCCCATCACGTTCTTCTATAACGGCGGTCCGGGCAGTTCCACCGTTTGGCTGCACATGGGCTCGCTCGGGCCCAAGCACGTGATCACGGCCGGCGACACGCACCTGCCGGGCGCGCCGTACAGGATGGTCGACAATCCCAACTGCCTGCTCGACGTGAGCGATCTGGTCTTCGTCGACATGCCGGGAACTGGCTTCGGGCGGCTGATCGGCAAGGATGCCGGGAAGGCGTTCTGGGGGATCGACGGCGACGCCGCAGCGTATGCGCGCTTCATTGAGCGCTTCATTACGAAGTTCGGCCGCTGGAACTCACCGAAGTTCATCTTTGGCGAGAGCTACGGCACCACGCGCTCGGCGGTGCTGGCCAACCTTCTCGAAAACAGGTACGACACCGATCTGAACGGCGTGATTCTGCTCTCGCAGATCTTCAACTTCACCACCGACATCGACGGGCCGTCCGCGAACCCCGGTGTCGACCTGCCCTACGAGCTTGGCCTGCCGACCTACGCCGCCACGGCGTGGTATCACAAGAAACTGCCCGCGCAACCCGCTGCGCTCGAGCCGTTCCTGAAGGAAGTGGAAGCGTTCGCCATGGGCCCCTATGCGCACGCGCTGGCCCTGGGCACGGACCTCGGCGACGCCGAAAAACAGCAGGTGGCTGAGAGGCTGCATGAGTACACCGGATTGCCCGTTGCCTATCTGCTGAAGGCGAACCTGCGCGTAAGCGGCCCCGAGTTCGAGAAGACACTGCAGGACGACAGCGGCATGACGACCGGCCGCCTCGATACGCGGTTCTCAGGCCCGACGCTCGATCCGCTCAGTGAGAACGCCGAGTACGATCCGCAAAGTTCGGCCATCTCCTCGGCCTACGTCGCGCTCTTCAACGACTACGTACGCAGCACCCTCAAGTATGGTGACGGATTGACCTACGTGCCTGAGATTTACGGCGAAACGCATTGGGACTTCAAGCACCACGGCAACCCGGTGAGCGTGAACGTGGCTCCGGACCTGGCCCAGGCGATGAAGACCAATCCGCGGCTGAAGGTGATGGTGAACGGCGGCTACTACGATCTGGCCACGCCCTTCTTCGCCGCACAGTACGAGGACAAGCATCTGCCCATTCCGCAGTCGCTGGCCAAGAACATCCAGTACGACTGGTACGAGTCCGGACACATGGTCTACGTTCGCGACGAAGCCGACAAACAGTTGCACGACCGCGTGGCTGGGTTCATCAAGAGCACGGATTCCGCATCGCAGTAAAAAGTCGGGGTGCGGAAACAGGCATAGGCTTTCTAAGCGATCGCTCCGTTATCCCGGGTCTCCCCATCGAGACCCGGGACACCCAGAGTTCTCGCGAATCGAGGAAGATTCAAGGTTTCAACAGCTTGGCGTAGAGGAACGCAGGCTGCCGCGCGTAGTAGTACTCTTCCCTGCCCCGGCACGTATAGCCGTGGCTCTCATAGAGCCTGATGGCGGTCGCGTTCTCCACACGCACATGCAGCCCGATCGCGCAAGCACCGGCTGCACGGGCAGACTTCTCGGCGCGGCGGAGCAGTTCGCTGCCAATCCCACGCCCACGCCAGGCCGGATGCACCTCGATGGTTTCGATGTAGGCCGCCAGATCCTCTTGCCCTGCTGACCATTGAATCACCACAAGCCCCACAAGATCCGCTCCGTCTTCCGCGATCCAGGTCGCCGAGCGAGGATTCCTGACGATTTTGCGCATATACGAGCGGCTGAAACGCCACGGCGGATCGAAGCACAGCTCCTCGACCGCGTAGAGAGCGGGAAAATCTTCGGGCTGGTAGAGACGGTAGAGCATGAAAAGCGGGGGGCGGGGATCAGGGGTGAGACGCGGCGGGCCGCCCGAGGGCAGCCCGCTCAATTCACATCCTCGATTCCGCAGCCTAGACCTTGGCTTCGAGATCGCGGATCACGCTGAAGAATCGCTCGTCGAGCCGCCGGTTGGTGGCAATGGCGTCCTTGATCGGAATATCGGTGATGTCGGTGCCGCGCAGAACAGCGATGCGACCCCACTTCTCCTGGTGCACCATGTCGATGGCGTGCAGACCGTAACGCTGACCGAGCAGGCGATCGTAGGCTGTGGGAACGCCGCCGCGCTGGGTGTGTCCCAGGTTCACGGAGCGGGTTTCAAAGCCGGTTTTCTTCTCGATCAGGTTGGCCAGTGCTTCGCCGATCCCTGAAAGGCGAACATGGCCAAAGGAATCGATCTCGCCGGAGCCTACGACCTGGCCGACCTCGGGCAGGTGGCAGCCTTCGGCAACCACCACCACGCCGTAGTGCTTGCCGTGGTCGTAGTTGTACTTGAGCAGAGCGCAAACGTGGTCGATGTCGATGTCCTTCTCTGGGACCAGAACCACGTGCGCGCCGCCGGCGATGCCCGCGGCGTAGGCGATCCAGCCGGCATCGCGGCCCATTACCTCGATCACCACGACGCGGTTGTGCGAGTCGGCGGTGGTGTGGATGCGATCGACAGCTTCGGTTGCGATGGAGACGGCCGTGTCGTATCCAAAGGTGGCGTCGGTGCCGTTGATGTCGTTGTCGATGGTCTTGGGAACGCCGATGGCCTTGACGCCGTTTTCGGCAAGGTAGAGGGTCACGGACTGCGTGTCGTCGCCGCCGAGCGCGATCAGAGCGTCAATCTTGTTGGCCTTCAGTACCTCCTGCGCCTTCTCGATGCCGCCGGGAATCTTCTTCACGTTGGTGCGCGAGGAGTGCAGGATCGTGCCGCCCTTCAGTTGAATGCCGTCCGTGTTTTCGAGGGTAAGCGGAATGAAATTGTTATCGAGAACTCCGCGCCACCCGTTCAAAAAGCCGATAAATTCGTCGCCGTAGCGGTTGATGCCCTTCCGAACTGCCGCATAAATCACCGCATTCAGCCCGGGGCAGTCGCCGCCGCCGGTCAACAAAGCAACTCGCATCGTGGATTCTCCTCATAGTTTTCCGCGGCTCTGAAGAGCCGGGGTTTTCAGCATCGCTTTTGCGCAGAGCGCAGCCGGAGACCGCGAAACCACCGGCCATTGCGCCTTTGGATAGTGTAACGCGCCCCTGTCAACCGAATCGCGATCCCTAATCCGCCGATAATTTTCGCGTGGGAGCTGTGGGGCGCGCGTGGAGTGCGCGCGTGGAGTGCGGGCGGAAAAAGTATGAGGCGAGGCGCAGAGGGCGATTTTTTACACCTGCGGGGTGAGTGGCTGGTTAGCATGAAAGGGCGATCAAGCCCAGGAAGTCTTCTCCGGCCGAGTCTCCCCTCGACGGATTTGCGAACCCGGTTTTTGAAAGGCGCAGGGACAACTGCGTCGCTCATCAAGGCCGCCCGCAGTGAGGATTCGGGCGGTGGCGCCAGACGGCCGCCATAGCCACCGAATTCATCCCGCACCACTACTCTGCCGGCCTCTTTGCGGCCTTATCGACGGATGGGGGAGCCGTTCCCTATTCCCTACTCCCGCCTGCCTGCATTATCCTCAGCCCATGCCGCGCGGAACTTTTATTACGCTCGAAGGCCTCGACGGATCGGGGAAGACCACACAGATCAAGCGACTGACGGCGTGGCTCACGCGGCGCGGCCATCAACCGGTGGTGCTGCGCCAGCCTGGCGGCACGGCAATCGGCGACCGCATTCGTGAAATTCTGCTGGACTCGCGCTCGCGCGGGGTGGCCCCCATGACGGAGATGGCCCTGATGTTTGCCGACCGCGCCCAAGCCATCGCCGAGGTCATTCAGCCGGCTCTCGACGCGGGGCGAATCGTGGTCTGCGACCGCTTTACCGACTCCACCGAGGCCTATCAGGGTGGTGGACGCGAGCTAGGCTCCGAGATCGTTCTCGATCTGCACCGGCTCATCTGCGGCGGACTTCAACCCGATCTCACGCTTCTGCTCCTTCCCGGTCTCGAAACGTCGCTGGCGCGCGCGCGCCGCCGCAACCACCGCGTCGAGGCCGAAACCGGCGCCAGCGAAGGCCGCTTCGAGCGGGAACAAGACACCTTCTTCCGCCGCGTCTGGGAGAAGTACCGCGATATCGCCGTTCGCGAGCCGGAACGCGTCGTACTCATCGAGGGCGACCTTACCATCGACGAGATGCACGAGCAGATTGTGGAGGCGGTTGCCGAGCGGCTCATGCTGACGGCGAAGACTGCTTAAGGC
>JAJYFA010000034.1 GCA_021790995.1 Acidobacteriota bacterium | reverse complement strand
ATGGCGAAAGAGAAATTTGATCGCAGCAAGCCGCACGTAAATGTGGGAACGATCGGTCACATCGATCACGGCAAGACGACCCTGACGGCGGCGATCACCAAGGTGTTGGCGAAGCACAACCCGAAGATTCAGTTCCGCTCGTTTGACTCGATCGACAACGCGCCGGAAGAGCGGGAGCGCGGCATCACGATCGCGACGGCGCACGTGGAGTACGAGACGGCGAACCGGCATTATGCGCACGTGGACTGCCCGGGCCACGCCGACTACATCAAGAACATGATCACGGGCGCGGCGCAGATGGACGGGGCGATTCTGGTGGTAGCGGCGACTGACGGACCGATGCCGCAGACCAAGGAGCACGTGCTGTTGGCGCGCCAGGTGGGCGTGCCCTGCATCGTGGTCTTCCTGAACAAGTGCGACGCGGTCGAAGACGGCGAGCTGATCGACCTGGTGGAGATGGAAGTGCGCGAGCTTCTGTCGAAGTACCAGTTCCCGGGTGATGACGTGCCGGTGATTCGCGGCTCGGCTTTGGGCGCGCTGAATGGCGAGGCGCAGTGGGAGGCGAAGATTGACGAGCTGATGGAGGCGGTGGACAAGTACGTGCCGCAGCCGAATCGGGCCGTGGATCTTCCGTTCCTGATGCCGATCGAAGACATCTTCTCGATCTCGGGCCGTGGCACGGTGGTGACGGGCAGGATCGAGCGCGGCAAGGTGAAGGTGGGCGAGAACGTGGAGATTGTGGGTTTCCGCGAGACGCGCACCACGGTGTGCACGGGCGTGGAGATGTTCAAGAAGCAGCTTGACGAGGGCATGGCCGGCGACAACGCGGGAATTCTGCTTCGCGGCACGCCAAAGGAAGACGTGGAGCGCGGCATGGTGCTGGCCAAGCCCGGCTCGATTACGCCACACACCACGTTCAAGGGCTCGGTGTACGTGTTGAGCAAGGAAGAGGGCGGGCGTCATACGCCGTTCTTCAAGGGCTACCGGCCGCAGTTCTACTTCCGCACGACGGATGTAACGGGTGTGGCGGAGCTGCCGGCGGGTGTCGAGATGGTGATGCCCGGCGACAACGTGGAGCTGACCATTGAGCTGATTACGCCGGTGGCCATGGAAAAGGGTCTGCGGTTCGCGATCCGCGAAGGCGGACGCACCGTGGGCGCGGGCGCGATCTCGGAGATTATCAAGTAACAGGGATCAGGGACTAGGCAATAGGGAAAGACAATTCGGCGTGGGACGCATCGGCGACTCGTCCCTAGTGCCTAATGCCTGAACTCGGAACCGACCTGAAGGGAAGCAAATGGTAGGACAGAGAATTCGCATCCGGCTGAAGGCGTACGACTACCGCGTACTGGATACGTCGACCGGAGAAATCGTGGATACGGCGAAGCGCACCGGAGCAACGGTCGCTGGGCCGATTCCTTTGCCGACGATCAAGAACAAGTACTGCGTTCTGCGCTCTCCGCACGTCGATAAGAAGTCGCGCGAGGAGTTTGAGATTCGCACGCACAAGCGGTTGATCGACATTCTAGAGCCCACTCAGCAAACAGTGGACGCGCTGATGAAGCTCGACCTGCCGGCTGGCGTGGATGTGGAGATCAAGGCGTTTGAGAAATAGGGTTCAGATTTCAGGTGTCAGCGAGAGCGCCGTTGAGTGAGTTGAGACGCTCTGGCGAGCAGAAATGAGCTGAAACCTGACCCCTGAAACCTGAAACCTTAAGCATTCCGGCAGTGCGGCGCAACTCGCACCGCATGATGAGGTGAGGAAAGAAATGGCAGTCACGGGAATTCTAGGCAAAAAGATCGGCATGACGCAGGTCTTCGACGAAAAAGGCGAGGTGCACCCGATTACGGTGCTGCAGGCCGGCCCCTGCGTGATTACGCAGTTGAAGACAGCGGTCAACGATGGATACGATGCAGCGCAGATTGGTCTGGTCGAGTTCGTGAAGGCCTCGCGGATGACCAAGGCGCAAACCGGGCACTTGGCCAAGTCCGAGGCTCCGCCGGTGAAGCTCATCAAGGAAGTAGACGTCGAGGCTGCGGCCGATGGCGCGGCAGAGACCAGGGCGGGCGATCGCGTACTGGTGGACATCTTCGCCGATTCGAAGTTTGTGGATGTGATCGGCACCTCGAAGGGCCGCGGCTTTTCGGGCGTTGTGCGCCGGCATAAGTTTGGCGGCGGACCCAAGTCGCACGGGCACATGTTTCAGGTGCAGGGTTCGATCGGCGCGTCGAGCTTTCCTTCGCGCGTGTTTCCGGGGCAGCGCATGCCCGGCCATTTCGGCACCGACCAGGTGACGGTGCGCAACTTGCGCATCCGCGGCATCGATCTTGACGAGAACCTGTTGATGGTCGAAGGAGCCGTGCCGGGGCCGCGTGATGGTTATGTGCTGATCTCGAAGGCCAAGGCTCCGCCACGCGAGCGCCGCGGCTTTGCCGGATTGGGCACGGTGGATCCGCTGAAGGCGGCTAAGAAGGCGGCCAAGAAGAAGTAACGAGCCGGCGGCCAGTGGCTTTTGCATGATTGGCATCGGCCCAGGCGGCAGGCGCGAACGGGATTGAGCTACGGGCTACAGGCTACGGGCTGCAGGCTACGAGCTACAAGCTCAGGAAGAACACGATGGCAAATGTGGATGTAGTGAATTTGAGCGGCGAAAAGGTGGGCTCGGTCGAGCTGGCCGATCAGGTCTTTGCGCCGGAACAGGTGAACGAGGCCCTGTTGTGGGAGGCGGTGAAGCACTATCGCGCCTCGCTGCGCCAGGGTACGCACGCCACCAAGAACCGAAAGCTGGTTGCCGGATCGGGCAAGAAGCTTTGGAAGCAGAAAGGCACGGGGCGCGCCCGCATCGGCTCTGTTCGCTCGCCTCTGTGGCGCCATGGCGGCACCGTTCATGGACCCCAGCCGCGCAGCTATGAGTACCCCTTTCCGCGCAAGAAGCTTCTGGGAGCCCTGCGTTCGGCGCTGGCGGCGAAGCTGGCCGACGGCAAGCTGACCGTTGTCGATTCCCTTGAGATCAAGGAAGGCAAGGCCAAGCTCTACCGCGAGGCGCTCAATAAGCTCGACGCCAGGCGTACCGCGCTGATCGTCGAGAATGGCAAGACGCTGACCGAGTCGCTGGTGCGCGGGGCGCGGAACCTCAAGGGCGTGGAACTGGTGCTGAACAATGAAGTGCACCCTTACGACCTGCTGCGCTACGAACGGGCGATCTTCTCGAAGGCGGCCATCGAGCAGTTGTCCGAGGTGCTGGTGAAGACCGCATCGAAGCGCAAGGCTGCCGAGAAGGAGGCTGCGTAATGCCGACACTCTATACCGCCATTCGCCGCCCGGTGATCACCGAAAAGGGACTGGGCGTCAAAGAGACGCAGGGAACGCTGGTCTTCGACGTTGCTCCCGATGCCACCAAGACCGAAGTGAAGCAGGCCGTCGAGGCGCTCTTCAAGGTAAAAGTGGCTGCGGTGCGCACCGCCAACTATTCTGGCAAGGAGCGCCGTCGCGGACGTTACGCGGGCTTTAAGCCGGACTGGAAGAAGGCCTACGTAAAGCTGAAGGCAGGCGAGAAGCTGCCGGAGTACGTGAGCAATCTGTAACAGAGATCAGGGATCAGGGGCCAGGGATCAGGGATCAGAAAGACGCAAGATTGAGCAGGGTGAAACTGGACCCTGATACCTGAAACCCGACACCTGCTTTTAGGACAAGACGATGGCAATCAAGACATACAGACCGGTTACGCCGACATTGCGGTTTCAGACCTCTCTCGTAACCGCCGATCTGACGACGTCGACGCCGTACAAGCCGCTGCTGGTGACGCGCAAGCGTACCGGTGGCCGCCGCAACTCGGGCGATCTGACCATCCGTCACCACGGTGGCGGGCACAAGCAGAAGATCCGCCTCATCGACTTCAAGCGAGAGAAGTTCGGCGTGCCTGGCAAAGTCGCGACGATCGAGTACGATCCCAATCGCTCGGCCCGCATCGCGTTGGTGCACTACGCCGACGGCGAGAAGCGATACATCCTGCAGCCGGTCGGGCTAAAGGTTGGTGCTACAGTCACTTCGGGCCCCGAGGCAGATATTCTGGTGGGCAATGCTTTGCCCCTCAAGAACATTCCTGCCGGCACCACCGTGCATGCCATAGAGCTGCGTCCCGGCAAGGGAGCGCAGATGGCCCGTTCGGCTGGCGCGCAGGCGCAACTGGTGGCCAAAGAGGGTGATTACGCCCTGCTCAAGCTGCCTTCCGGCGAAACGCGCAGGGTGCTGGTCGAGTGCATGGCGACCATCGGCCAGGTGGGCAACACCGATCATGAGAATGTTGCGATCGGCAAGGCGGGCCGCAATCGCTGGAAGGGTATTCGGCCGACCAACCGCGGCGTGACCATGAACCCGGTCGACCACCCGCACGGTGGCGGTGAAGGCAAGACCTCGGGCGGGCGTCATCCTGTGACCCCGTGGGGCCAGCCGACTCGCGGCTACAAGACGCGCAACAACAAGCGCACTGACGCGATGATCGTCAGCCGCCGGGCGAAATAGAAACGCCGCTTCCAGCTACGAGCCTGGTGGCTGCGAGGTAACGGATTTGGGCAATTGACGGCCGATAGCGAGGGCGAGAAAAAGCTAGGAGCTAGGAGCTAGGAGCTAAGCATTTATGGGACGTTCGACGAAGAAGGGGCCGTTTGTGGATGCGCACCTCATGGTAAAGATTGAGGCGCTGAACCGGGCCAACGACAAGAAAGTGCTCAAGACCTGGACGCGGCGCTCGACGATCTTTCCTGAGTTCGTGGGCCACACCATCGCCGTGCACAATGGCAAGAAGTTTGTTCCTGTGTACGTGACCGAAAACATGGTGGGACACAAGCTGGGCGAGTTCGCACCGACGCGCACCTTCAAGGGCCACACCGGCGGCGCGAAGAGCTCGGCGGAAGGTGCGGCCAAGTCGGCTTGAGAAACAAGCTCGCAGCCTCAAGCTTGATTGGGCGGGCGGCGGCTGATGGGTAAAGAGATTTTTGGAGCGGCGCAATGGCGATCGTTCCGCACGGAAAGCTAATGGCTGCAGGCTACTAGCTGGTTTTCGAGGAAGGCATAAGTATGGCGGTTCAAACAAGGGAATACCGGGCCGAGGCGAAGTTTCAGCGCGTGTCGCCGCAGAAGGCGCGGCTGGTGCTGGATCTGATCAAGGGCCGCGGAGTGCAGGATGCGCTGGACACGACAGCCTACGCGCGGAAGCGCATCGCTCCGGTGGTGCACAAGCTGCTGGCCTCGGCGGTCGACAACGCCAAGTACATCGCTGGCGAGGAAGGCCTCGATCTCGACGTGGACAACCTCTACGTCAAGCAGGCCCTGGCGAATGATGGTCCGCGTCTCAAGCGCATCCGTCCCGCGCCGATGGGCCGGGCGTACCGCTACCAGCGCAGGCTTACGCACATTGTGCTCTCGCTCGCTGAACGCGAGGCTGCCTCGGGATTGGTGACCAAGGTGGAAGAGCCGGCGGCGTCCGAGCTTGAAACCAAGGCCAAGGCTGGAGCCAAAAAGTCCGCGCCCACGAAGGCAAAGAAGCCGGCGGAGAAGAAAACTGCGCCAAAGAAATCGGCCAAGAAGTCCGAGTAGCAAGTTTCGCGCGTAGCTTTCGAAGCACTGCGCGGAAGAGGATTTGAGAGGAAAAGTATGGGACAGAAGGTCCATCCTTACGGGTTCCGGCTGGGAATCAATAAACCGTGGCGCTCGCGCTGGTTTTCCGAGCGCGATTACGACAAGCTTCTGGTAGAGGACGTAAAGCTGAAAGCGGAGTTGCGCGAGAAGCTCAAGGCGGCCGGCGTCAGCTCGGTCGAGATCGAGCGGCCAGGCAACAAGCTGCGCTTCCTGATCCGCACGGCCCGGCCCGGCATCATCATCGGCCGCAAAGGCGCCGAGATTGAGAAGCTCAAGGCCGAGCTCGGCAAGCGCACCAATCGCGACGTGTTCATCGACATCATCGAGGTGAACAAGCCGGAGCTCGATGCGCAACTGGTGAGTGAAAACATCGCGTTGCAGCTTGAGAAGCGCGTCAGCTTCCGCCGCGCCATGCGCAAGAGCGTCGATTCCGCGCTGCGCTTCGGCTGCAAAGGGATCAAGGTGCGCGTCTCGGGCCGCTTGAACGGTAACGAGATTGCGCGCTCGGAGTGGTACCTGCAGGGTCGCCTGCCGCTGCACACGCTTCGCGCGGATGTGGACTACGGATTTACCGAGGCCAACACGACCTACGGCGTGATTGGCGTAAAGGTGTGGATCTATCGCGGCGACATTTATGAGCAGAAGCGCCGTCAGACGCCGCCAGTCGGCAAGGGTGTGTTTTAAAGACAGGGACTAAGGGGCGTGGGACTAGGGACTAAGGTTCCGAATCCGGATGGTCTTGGTCGGCTGTGGTTTTTCGGACGGAGTTGATTGCGATTTTGGTTGGGGCCGCGGAAGCGGATGAGGCGACGAAAAACTAGTCCCTGGTCCCTATTCCCTAGTCCCTGTTTCTTGAGGGTTTCGTTATGTTGATGCCGAAGAAAGTGAAGTACCGGAAGCAGCAAAAGGGCAAGCGCCGCGGTAAAGCGTGGCGTGGCTCCTCGCTCGCGTTCGGCGAGTACGGATTGAAGGTGATGGAGTGCGGATACATCACCGACCGGCAGATTGAGGCCAGTCGTATTGCCATGACACGCTTTATCAAGCGCGGTGGCAAGATCTGGCTGCGTCTGTTCCCGGATAAGCCCATCACCAAGAAGCCAGCCGAAGTCCGTATGGGTTCGGGCAAGGGCGCGCCGGATCACTGGGTTGCCGTCGTGCGGCCGGGCAAGATCCTCTTCGAGATGGAGGGCGTTGCGCCCGAGACTGCGGCCGAGGCCATGCGCCTGGCGTCGCACAAGCTGCCGCTCAAGACCAAGTTTGTGCAGCGTCCGGGCATGGAGAAGGCTGCTTCGGCAGCAGCGGAGTAGAAAGACAAGCCGGCAGCCAGCATTCCGGGAGAGCCGCAGATGGCTGCATGCTGAAGGCTGCGGGCCAATTGCTGGCAGCTAGAAGCTAGGAGCGAAGGAAAAATGGAACTCGCAAAGATTCGGAATTTGAGCGACGAAGAGCTGGGGCACCAGGAGAAGACCGATGCCGAGCAGCTCTTCAGACTCCGCTTCCAGGTTGCGCTGGGGCAGAACGACGGCGTGAAGAAGCTACGGCAGTTGCGCAAGGAGATTGCGCAAATCAAGACCGTGGCGCGGGAGCGTGAACTGGGCATTCACGGCGAGAGCAGGGATGTGAAGGCTGTTGCTCCAGTTGCCGAGTCGAAGCCCGAGAAGGCGGCAGTCCCCGAGCCGGCATCTGAGGCGAAGACCCCCAGGAAAGCCGCTCCCAAGACTGCGGCCAAGACCAAGACAGCGAAAGCGAAGGAGACCGGCAAATGACGGCGACCGAAAAGGCGGCAGCGCCCGCGTCTGCATCGCGGCGTAATGAGAAGGTGGGGCAGGTCGTGTCCACCAAAATGCAGAAGACCATTGTGGTCGCGGTGGAGATGCGCAAGGCCCATCCCAAGTACAAGAGGATCGTGCGCACGACCAAGAAGTTCTATGCCCACGATGAGCAGAGCTCGGCGCGGCTGGGAGACGTGGTGCGCATTCGCGAGACGCGCCCGCTGAGCAAGCTGAAGCGGTGGTCGCTCGAAGAGATCGTTCGGCGTTCGGCGCTCGGCCAAATCGAAGACACTGTGCTTCCAGGTGAAGCCGTTCCCGCAGAGAAGTAAGGCTCGCGAGAGGAGAGAGAAACCATGGCAGTGCAAATGAGAACCATGCTCGCGGTGGCCGACAACTCCGGCGCGCGCAAGCTGCAGGTGATTCTGCCGCTGGGCGGCGGATTGGGCGTCAAGGCCGGGCTGGGCGATATTGTGACCGCGGCGGTGAAGGAAGCTTCCCCCGATGGCACCGTGAAAAAGGGCAAAGTGGTCAAGGCGGTCATCGTGCGCACGCGCAAGGAGCACCGTCGCCGCGACGGCACCTACATCCGTTTCGACGAGAATGCGGCGGTGGTGATCTCGGACGATCACGAGCCGGTGGGTACGCGCGTCTTCGGGCCCGTGGCCCGCGAGCTGCGCGAGAAGAAGTTTTTGAAGATTGTGTCACTGGCGCCGGAAGTGGTGTAAAGACAGGGATCAGGTTTCGGAGATTCGTTGGGGCGGCGGTAAAACGCAGGTTCTTCATCCCTGACTCCTGAAGCCTACGGAGAGAACATGCCAAGTTTATCGATTCATCGCAACGATACGGTCAAGGTGCTTGCCGGCTCCGACCGGGGCAAGACGGGCCGCGTTCTGCGCGCCTTCCCCGACAAGGGCACGGTGCTGGTCGAGCACGTGCGCGTGGTCAAGAAGACGGTTTCGAGCAAGACGAGCAGGATGCGCACCCAGGGCGGCATCGCCGAGCAGGAGTCGCCGATTCACGTCTCCAATCTGGCGCTGGTTTGCCCCACCTGCGGCGTTGCGCGCGTGGCTTACAAAGTCGAAGGCAGCTCGCGCCTGAGAATCTGCAAAAAGTGCGGGCAGGAACTGCCGACGAAGAAGTAAGCTGCCAGTTTTTAGTTCCTCGTTTCTAGCTTCTTGTGCTGAAGACAGGACTTGGGCAGAAGAGAGATGGAGCTAGAGGCTTGCAGCAGGAAGCTAGCGGCGAAATTGAGTCCCTTCCGAAACGGTACACGGGCACGGGTCCAATCCGAGAGCGGAAGAAAGTGAGTAGAGAGAGATGGCGGCAAGGTTGAAGGAGAAGTACCACAAGGAGATCAAGCAGGCGCTCCAGAAGGAGCTTGGGCTTGAGAATCCGATGGCGGTTCCGAGGCTGGAAAAGATCGTGATCAACATGGGCCTGGGCGAGGCCACGCAGAACAACAAGCTTCTTGACCCGCTGGTGGCCGATCTGACGCATATCGCTGGCCAGAAGCCGGTGACCACCAAGGCCAAGAAGTCGATTGCGGCATTCCACGTGCGCGCCGGAATGAACATCGGCGCAATGGTCACGCTGCGCTCCGACCGGGCCTACGAGTTTCTCGATCGCCTGATTTCGATCGCGCTGCCTCGCGTGCGAGACTTCCGCGGCGTATCGACGAAGAGCTTTGACGGGCGCGGTAACTACACCCTTGGCATGCGCGACCAGCTGATCTTTCCCGAGATCGACTACGCGAAGGTGGAAAAGTTGAAGGGCATGAATATCACCATCGTGACCACGGCGAAGGACGACAACAGCGCACGCGCGCTGCTCAAGCACTTCGGCATGCCGTTCCGCCAGGGAGCGTAAAGACAGTTGACAGCGGACAGCTTGCAGCATGGCCGAGGCGAAGCCGGAAGCCAATTGCAAGCGAGGCTCGGGTGAGACGCTGGAAACTGGGCTGATGAATGAGACAAAGAACGGCTCACTGTTTGCTGTGAGCTGTTCGCAGAAGAAAGGTTTTATGGCAACCACTGCAAAAAGAGTGAAGGACGCGCGCAAACCGAAGTTTTCCAGCCGCAAGCACAACCGCTGTCAGTTGTGCGGACGGCCGCGGGGCTTTCTGCGTAAGTTCGGTGTATGCCGTCTGTGTTTCCGTTCGCTGGCGCTCAGAGGCGAGATCCCGGGCGTCAACAAATCGAGCTGGTAAAAACAGGAGTCAGGGATCAGTTGTGATGGCGGTGGAACGCGATCCTCTCTGAACCCTGAATCCTGGAATCTGGAACAACATTCCCGCAGGTTCCCGGCGCAGGCGCCGGGCGAACGGGGGATGAAGGAGAAGGAATGAGTCTGACCGATCCAGTAGCGGATTTTCTGGCGCGCATTCGCAATGCTATCCGTGCGCGTCATCAGAAGCTGGATGTTCCCGCTTCGAAGCTGAAGACAGAGATCGCCCGCATCTTGAAGGAAGAGGGCTATATCTCGAACTACAAGGTGCAGGAAGAGGAAGGCAAGCTGGTGCTGCGCGTCTACTTGAAGTACGGCGGCACGGAAGCGGCGATTCGCGACCTGTCGCGCATTTCGCGCCCCGGTTGCCGCGTCTACATCGGCCGCGACGAGATCAAGCGCGTGCAGGGCGGCCTTGGCATCTCGATCATGACCACGCCGAAGGGTGTGATGACCGGCCGTCAGGCGCGTCGCGAGGGCGTGGGCGGCGAGGTCTTGTGTGAAGTGTGGTAAAGGCAGGGAACAGGAATCAGGTTCCGGGGATCAGCCAGCGCATCGGCGATCTGGCCGCTGAGGCAGCGGCGAACTGACCCCTGAAACCTGACCCCTGAAACCTGTTTTCGGGCTGCAGTGGAACGTGGGAGCGGATGCGCTCCGGCGGGACTCGCAAGCCAAGAAGGATTGAAGAGAAATGTCGCGTATTGGAAAAAAACTAATCCCGCTGCCGGCGGGCGTGAAGTACAAGGTTGAGGGCAATACCGTTCTGGTCGAAGGCCCCAAGGGCAAGGTCTCGGCGCTCATCGCCGATGGCATTACGCTGAAGACCGCCGACGGCCATCTGCAGGTCGAGCGCGCAAGCGACGACAAGGCCGCGGTGCACGGTCTGACACGCGCCCTGGTGAACAACGCCGTCGTAGGCGTGACCAAGGGATGGACCAAGGATCTGGACATCGTGGGTATTGGCTACCGCGCCGAGTTGAAGGGCAAGGGTACGGTGGTCTTCACGCTGGGCTACTCGCACCAGATTGAGTTTCCGTTGCCGACGGGCATCGAAGTCGCCGTCGATCCCAAGCAGACGCACTTGACCGTGAGCGGCGTTGACCGCCAGAAGGTGGGTCAGGTGGCAGCCGACATGCGCTCTTTGCGCAAGCCGGACCCGTACAAGAACAAGGGCGTGCGCTACTCGAACGAGCGGCTGAAGAAGAAGGCCGGCAAAACGGGAGCGAAGTAAAACAGCTTCTAGCTCCTAGCCTCTAGCTTTTTCGTGCTGAAACGAAGACTGAGGCAACGGCGAGACGGAGCTAGAGGCTAGCAGCTAAAAGCTAATAGCTGCATTTAAATCCGAACGGATCCGCAAGGCGGTTCCGCCGATAGGTGAGAGAAGAAAATGATTACGCTGACCAAGAGAAACGAAATTCGCAAGCGCATTCACGCGCGTATTCGCGAGAAGCTCTCCGGAACGACAGAGCGCCCGCGGCTGAACGTTTACCGCTCGCTCAACCACATCTACGCGCAGTTGGTCGACGACCAGAAGGGCGAGACGGTGGTTTCGGCCTCGACGATCGCGATGAAGTTGAAGACGGGTGGCCATGTGGCGGCGGCCAGGGAAGTTGGCAAAGCTGTTGCGGAGCAGGCCGTGGCCAAGGGCATCAAACAGGTGGTCTTTGATCGCGGCGGCTATCTGTACCACGGCCGCGTGAAGGCGCTCGCCGATGCGGCGCGCGAGGCGGGACTGGAATTCTAAAAGCAGCTTCTAGCTGCTAGCTCCCAGCTTTCAGCTTTTCGTGCTGGAGCAAGGACTGAAGCAGTGGCGCGACGGAGCTAGAAGCTAGCAGCTAGAGGCTAGAAGCTCAGAAGGAATGCAATGACGATGTTGACGAAAAAACTCGATGCCAACCAGTACAACCTGAAGGATCAGGTCGTGGCCATCAATCGCGTCACCAAGGTGGTGAAGGGCGGCAAGAACATGTCGTTTGCCGCGCTGGTGGTGGTGGGCGACGCCGCTTCGGGCGTGGTGGGCTACGGATCGGGCAAGGCCAAGGAGGTTCCCCAGGCGATTCGCAAGGGAATCGAGTCGGCCAAGAAAAACCTCGTGAAGGTGCACCTGACCGAGACCACGATTCCGCATCAGGTACTCGGCCGCTACGGCTCGGGCCAGGTGCTGCTGAAGCCCGCTCCTGAGGGCACGGGCGTGATCGCGGGCGGTGCCGTGCGCGCGGTCATGACCTCGGTCGGCGTGCAGAACGTGCTCACCAAGAGCATTGGTTCGCCCAATCCGCACAACGTGGTCAAGGCGACCTTCGACGCTCTGGGACAGTTGCGCGACAAGGCCGAAGTGGCCACGGCGCGCGGCAAGCAGGTGGAGGAACTCTGATGGCTCAACCCAAGAAGATTCGCATTCAGTACTACCGCTCAGCCATCGCCACGCCCACCAAGCACAAGCTGGTTGTCAAGGGTCTGGGCTTTACGCGTCTGAACCAGATCGTCGAGCGCGAAGACACTGAGTCGATCCGGGGCATGGTCAAGGCCGTGCCGCACCTGGTGCGGATACTGGAGAAGTAGGTTTCGCTAGCTTCCAGCTGCTCGCTCCAGGTTTTTTGAGATGGAGCAGCGGCGACGGCAGAGGCGAGATGCGGCTAGGGGCTAGCAGCTAGAAGCTGGTAGCTGTTTCCACAACGCGAGTCGGGGCTGCCTGGATGGCTAGTCCCCGGCGTTACAGCGAGGAGTATATGGCAAAGAATCTTTCCAATTTGCGCGCCCCCAGGAATGCCAACACCGGGCGCAAGCGCGTGGGCCGGGGCATGGGTTCCGGCATGGGCAAGACCTCGACCCGCGGCCACAAGGGCCAGGGTTCGCGCTCGGGATCGAGCCTGATGCGCGGTTTTGAAGGCGGCCAGATGCCGCTGCACCGCCGTCTGCCCAAGCGCGGATTTACCAACATCTTCCGCACGGAATACTCCGTTGTGAACCTCGATCGCATCGCCGAGTTGGGCGTCTCCGAGATCGCACTCGACGACTACTGCAAGCTGGGACTGGTTGCGAGCAAGCGCTCGCTGGTCAAGATCCTGGGCTCGGGCGATCTCAAGAAGGCCATCACCGTCTACGCGCACAAGTTCTCCAAGTCCGCGGCCGAGAAGATCGAAAAGGCCGGCGGCAAGGCTGTTGTTGTGGGCGGCGAGGCGGCTCCGGCGGTAGCGTAGGCTGCTGAGCTTTTCCGCCCTCGTTGCGAAGCGAACGGAATGGGTGGGGCGCGGGCGGAGAACGCCTGCTTGCGACGCAGGGCGCTCCACGGCGTCCAGCCGGCATCGAGAGAGATGGAATGAGCGTATCTCTGACAGCGGCCATCACGCGGGTTCTCTCCTGGTTTGGTTTTGAAGTCAGGAAGGCTCCCCGGCCAGGCAAACTCTCGATCCCGGATGATGAGTTTTATGCGCCGCTGTTCAGCCCCTGGCGGGGCTACGGCGAGTTTGCAGAGTATTTGAAGCTGGCCGAGCCGTATACGCTGGTATCGCCCGACCGGCTTTATGTTTTGTGGAGCCTTGCCCGGAATGCAGTCCTCCTGCAAGGCGATTTTTGGGAGTGCGGTGTTTACAAGGGTGGAACGGCCCGGATGCTCGCCGAGTTTCTTGGCCGCTACGCTCGAACGGGAGCCAAGCTCCACCTCTTCGATACGTTTGCGGGTATGCCCGAAACCGATCGCGCGGTGGACGTTCACAAAAAAGGGGACTTTTCCGACACAAGCCTGGCTGCGGTGAAGCAGGTCGTCGGGAACGGAGAGATGGTGCAATTTCATCCCGGATGGATCCCTGACAGCTTTCGCGGGATGCCGGACCGGCCGATCGCGCTGGCGCATGTGGATGTGGACATCTACCGGTCGGTTTGGGACTGTTGCGAGTTTATTTATCCTCGTCTGCAAGTGGGCGGGGCGATGGTGTTCGACGACTACGGTTTTCCCACTTGCCCCGGCGCACGCAAGGCCGTGGATGAGTTTTTTCGCGATAAGCCCGAGACTCCGATTGTTCTTGGGACCGGACAGGCGCTGGCCATCCGTTTGGCGGCCGGTTAGCGTTCGATAGGGTTGGGTTGATATGCTATGGAATCTCTGAACAGGCCAGCGCTTTGAAAGGGTACGGCTTCTGCCATACCGTAAGGCGACGAAAGTCAATCGGGTATTGAGCCCCTTGAACGGCAGGTTTTCTGGGATGCCGCGCTTGTTCAGAGTCTTTCGAACGGCCGCTTCGACAAGCATGACGAAGCGCACAAATTAGACGGGCCGGAATCGTCTAAGATGATTCCTGTCCGGGAAGGATTGCGATAGCCTTCAGGGCGCCCGCAGCGAACAACTGTATATGCTTGAGAAATTTCTCAATATCTTCCGGATTCCTGATCTGCGCAAGCGGGTGTTATTCACCATGGGCATACTGGCCGTGTACCGCCTGGGCGCCTGGATCCCCACGCCCGGCGTGAACACCCATCAACTGGAGATGCTCTTCAACCAGCAGAACGGCTCCATGTTTGGCCTGATGGACCTGTTCAGCGGCGGCACGCTGCGCCGCATGACGATCTTCGCCCTGGGCATTATGCCCTACATCACGGCGTCGATTATCTTCCAGCTCTTGACTGTGGTCTATGAGCCCCTGGCTCGCATCCAGAAGGAAGGCGAACTGGGCCAGCGCAAGATCACGCAGTGGACGCGCTACCTGACCGTGGTGCTGGGAGTTTTGCAGTCGATCGGCATTGCGGCCATTCTCACCAAAGAGGGACTGGTGCTGAATCCTGGTCCAAGCTTTTTGCTGTTCACGATACTCACTCTCACCACGGGCACCACCTTCATCATGTGGCTGGGAGAGCAGATTACCGATCGCGGCATCGGCAACGGCATGAGCCTGCTGATCTTTGCCGGCATTGTCGCCGGTCTGCCGCGCGGCGTCATGGACCTGGTGCAGAAGGTGCAGACCGACGCCTGGGGTCCGCTGAGCCTGATCGTAGTGCTCCTGCTCGCGGCCGGCATGGCCGCGGTGGTGGCCTTTATCGTCTGGGTGGAGCGCGCCGAGCGACGTATCCCCATTCAGAGCGCGCGCCGCATTGTAGGCCGGCGCATGATGGGCGGCCAGTCGAGCCACCTGCCTCTGAAGGTCAACTCCGGCGGCGTCATGCCCATCATCTTCGCCAGCTCCATCCTCTCGGCGCCGTTGCTCTTTGGTGGGGTCAGTTGGGTGCAGAACAGCCGATTCCTCCAGCCGATTCTCCTTGCTCTCACGCCAGGCTATCCGTGGTATGAGCTCCTGAACATTCTGGGCATCATCTTCTTCGCGTACTTTTACGTGTCGATCATCATGCGCCCAGACGATATCGCCGACAACTTCCGCAAGTCCGGATCGTTCATCCCCGGCATCCGCCCCGGCAAGCGCACCAGCGACTTTATCAACGACATTCTTACCCGTATTACGCTGGTCGGCGCCCTCTACCTGATCGTGGTCCAGATGATCCCCACGGCCCTGATCTCCGGCATCCGTTTTGACAAGATATGGCTCATAGGGAGGTATTTCGAGAATCTTCCAAACTGGATGATTCACGGAATGAACGTGAACTTCTACTTTGGCGGCACCTCGCTGCTCATTGTGGTGGGTGTTGCCATGGACACCATCAACCAGATCGAATCGCAGCTTGTCATGCGTCACTATGACGGCTTTTCCCCGCGCTCCGGTCGCATTCGCGGAAGGAAAGCCTGGTAATGTCGTCGTCAGTTTCATCTGGGGTTGCGAAATCAAGCGGCCGGGATGCGGGAACGAAATCCGCGCCCGGCCCAATTCTTTTGTTGGGAGCTCCGGGCGTGGGCAAGGGGACTCAGGCCAAGGAGCTGGTCAAGATCTGGCACATCCCGCAAATCTCTACCGGCGACCTCCTCCGGTCCAACGTGGCCCACAGCACCAAGCTGGGCCAGGTGGCCAAGGAGATCATGGACCGCGGCGATCTGGTGCCTGACTCCCTGGTCAACGAAATGGTCGCGGCTCGCCTGCTGGAACCGGACACGGCCCGTGGATTCATCCTGGACGGATTCCCGCGAACCCTGGGTCAGGCCGGCTGGCTGGACGGGCGTCTCGCCGCGCAGGCCGATGCCCTTCCGGTGGTTGCCGTCAGGATTCAGGTGGATTATAATCAACTCTTGCGCCGCATTACCGGGCGCCGGAATTGTCCTGTCTGCCAGGCCATCTACAACATCTATCTCAATCCGCCGAAAAAGGATGGAATTTGCGATGTTGAAGGTGCGGCGCTGATCCAGAGAGCTGACGACACGGAAGAGGTCTTCAAGGAGCGCATCCACTCCTACTCGACCCTTACCGCGCCTGTTGTCGATCATTACAGGGCTTTAGGGCGATTCGCGGAAGTAGATGGAGACCGGCCGATCGCTGCGGTCGCAGCCGGGGTGATTTCCGCCGTTGAGGGCTTGCGCAACTGGGCGTAGCCATCAGGCGGGTTTGTGTGTGGAAGGCGGGGATCGGGAAAGACCGTGCCGAATTTGGCTGTCAAGCTTTTCGCGGCAAGACCCCCTGAGACCTGAAATCCGAAAGCTGGTTCTGTGGCTGTTGTACTCAAGTCGTCTCAGGAGATCGAAAAGATGCGCCGAGCCGGGCAGGTGGTCCGCGAGGTGCTGGAGTTGGTGCGCGGAAAGGTCAAGCCTGGCGCCACGACTCTCGATCTTGAGAAAGCGGCAGTAGCGCGGTTGAAGGAACTGGGTGTCAAGGCCGCCTTCAAGGGGTATCATGGGTATCCCTGCGTGTTGTGTACCTCGGTCAATAGCGAAGTGGTGCATGGCATCCCATCGCCGAAGAGGGTTCTGAAAGAAGGCGATATCGTCTCGGTGGACTTCGGCGTGGTGATCGACGGCTACTACGGCGACGCGGCTATCACGGTTCCGGTGGGCGCCATCGATGACAAGGCAGCGCGGCTGCTGAAGACGACTGAAGAGTCGCTCAAAGCCGGCATTGCAGTGATTCGCCCCGGTGCGACTCTGGGCGATGTAGGTTCTGCAGTGCAGAGTGTGGTGGAGCGCGAAGGATTTTCCGTGGTGCGCGATTTTGTGGGCCACGGTATCGGCGTGCAGATGCACGAAGACCCTCAGGTGCCGAACTTTGGCGAAGCGGGACGGGGCATGAAGCTGAAGGCGGGTATGGTGATCGCCATCGAGCCCATGGTCAATGCCGGCAGGCCTGATGTCAGGGTGTTGGACGACGGCTGGACGGCCGTCGCGGTGGATGGAAGCATGAGTGCTCATTTTGAGCACACGGTTGCGGTCACCGCAACCGGCGCAAGGATTTTGACGGAGTAACGAAGCAGCTTTTAGCTGTTAGCTCTCAGCTTTCAGCTTGTTCATGCCGAGCAAAGGGTTCCAATCGGCACGATGAGCCAAGAGCGAAAGGTTGACATCTGATGGCCCAAAAGAGAGTTCGATGGAATAGCCGGTAACCACAGCAGCCGGCAGAAGTGGACACTGATTGTCGAAGGAAGATGCGATTGAGGTCATGGCAACCGTCCTGGAGACGTTGCCCAATGCCATGTTTAAGGTCAAGCTCGAAAATAACCACGAGGTCTTGGCCCATGTCTCGGGAAGGATGCGCAAGAACTTCATCCGGATCCTGCCTGGCGACCGCGTGGCCGTAGAGTTGAGTCCCTACGACCTGAATCGCGGCCGGATTGTGTACAGATACAAGTGATTCGGTGTCAGTAAACGGTCGCCGCAATCACTGGCCACTGTGACTTGATCACTGTCTTAAAGATTTCGCGCCTGAGTTTTTCGCGCAAAGAAGGGTAACAAGAAAATGAAGGTCCGGGCATCGGTCAAGAAAATTTGCGTCAAATGCAAGGTGATCACTCGCAACGGCGTTGTTCGCGTCATCTGCGAGAATCCCAAGCACAAGCAGCGTCAGGGATAAGCAAGCCCTGGCAGGATCGGAGAATTCCACGCCAGGTTTCAGAGATCAGCCAGAGAGATTCGCGATAGCGGGATTGAGCTGCCCCCTGAACTCTGAAACCTAAACCCTGGCAAGAGGCGAGTTAGCTTGATTCAAGGCTTGCGATGAACCTCTGGAAGACGCTCCATATCACCCGTGCGAACCGGCGCTAGGCCGGGGGCACATAACCCCAAAAAGGAACACGAGAATGGCACGTATTGCTGGCGTCGATCTGCCCCGCAACAAGCAGGCACGGATCGCGCTGACTTACATCTTTGGCATCGGCCAGCCTCGCGCGCTCAAGATTCTGGATAAGGCGAACGTTGATGCCTTCAAGAAGATCCAGGACCTGGGCGAGGACGAGGTCAACCGCATCCGCCAGGTGATCGAGGACGAAGGAGACGTCGAAGGCGATCTGCGCAAAGACGTTTCCATGCACATCAAGCGCCTCATCGACATTCAGAGCTATCGCGGCCTGCGTCACCGCAAATCCCTTCCCGTACGCGGCCAGCGCACCCACACCAATGCCCGCACTCGCAAGGGCCCGCGCAAGGGCACGATTGCCGGCAAGAAGAAAGCGACGGCGAAGACCTAATGGCGAAACAGGAACAAAAGACCGGAAAGTCCGGCAAGGGCAAGAAGTTCAAAAAGCGCGAGCGCAAGAATGTGCCGTTTGGCGTTGCGCACATTCAGGCCTCGTTCAACAACACCATCATCACCATCACCGACCAGATGGGCAACACGCTGAGCTGGAAGAGTTCAGGTTCGCTCGGCTTCCGCGGCTCGCGCAAGGGCACGCCCTTCGCGGCGCAGCAGGCTGCCTCGAACGCAGCCGGCCAGGCTCGCGATCACGGCGTGCGCACCGTCGAAGTGCGCGTTGCGGGTCCGGGTTCAGGCCGCGAATCGGCCATTCGCGCCCTGGCTGCCGCAGGCATCGAGGTTAAGTCCATCCGCGACGTAACGCCGGTGCCGCACAACGGCTGCCGCCCGCCGAAGCGCCGCCGCGTCTAGGACGCGCCAGGGATCAGGTGTCAGGTTTCGCTTTGCTGACCCCTGAAACCTGAAACCTAAACACGGGCCGGGACGACATGCGTACGACCGCACGTAAACCGGCCGTCATCCGAAGTCAGGAGAAGAAATGGCACGTTATACCGGAGCAGTATGCCGCCTTTGCCGTCGCGAAGGCACCAAGTTGTTTCTGAAGGGCACAAAGTGTACCTCGGACCGTTGCCCCCTCGAAAAGCGCAATTTCCCGCCGGGACAGCACGGAAAGGACCGCAAGGCCAAGATCGTGGGCTATGGCCTGCAGCTTCATGAAAAGCAGAAGGCCAAGCGCATGTACTTCACGCTCGAGGGCCAGTTCCGCGAGTACTACGAGAAGGCCAACCGCGCCCAGGGCGTCACCGGCGAACTGCTCATTCAGCAGCTCGAGCGGCGCCTCGACAACGTCGCCTTCCGGCTTGGCTTCGCCATCTCGCGCCGCCAGGCCCGCCAGGTGGTCCGCCACGGCCATGTCACTGTCAACGGCCGCAAGGTCAACATCCCTTCCTACCAGGTGAACGTGGGCGACGAGATCGCCATCCGCGACTACGCCAGAAAGCACGTGATCGTCGAGCAGGCCACGCAGTTCGCGGCGCAGAACCCCGTTCCCGCATGGCTTGAAGCCAACTTTGAAAACATGTCCGGCCGCGTCCTCCAGTTGCCCAAGCGCGCCGACGTCAACCTGCCCATCAACGAACAGTTGATCGTCGAATTGTACTCGAAGTAAGTTGTCAGTGATCAGTGGTCAGTGATCGGTTTGATTCTGGTTGCACGAGCGGGATCGGCTGAGATCGGACTGCTGTTCGCTGATGTACATCTTACAGTGACCGGAAAGAATGGGATCAGTCGGCCATGCTTGCACAAGCACGAAAAAGCTGATCACTGACCACTGATCACTGACCACTCAAAAAGGAGCACTTGCGCGGCCGCCGCAAAATGCATCGCGACGTACATGCCGCACGGGAAAAGAGAGATACATATGTTGTGGAGAGGATTTCAGAAACCGAAGCGCCTGGCAGTCGATGCCGAGACGCTTACTGACACTTACGGCAAGTTCAGCGCCCAGCCCTTTGAACGGGGCTTTGGCACCACCATCGGCAACGCCCTGCGTCGCACGCTGCTCAGCTCCGTTGAAGGCGCCGCCGTCACAGCCGTCCGCATCGAAGGCGTCCTGCACGAGTTCCAGTCCATCACCGGCGTGGTCGAGGACGCGACCGACATCATTCTCAACCTCAAGCAGATCCCCTTCAAGCTGCAGGGCGAAGGTCCCAAGGCGCTTTATCTGCGCGCCGACCAGCCCGGCGTGATCACCAGCGGCATGATCGAAGCCGACGGCGACGTTGAGATTCTCGACAAGAACGTCTACATCGCCACGGTCTCCGAAGGCGGCAAGCTCGACATGGAGATGCGCCTCAAGCGTGGTCGCGGCTACATCTCGGCCGACAAGAACTTCGACGCCGATCTCGGCATCGGCTTCATTCCCGTCGATTCCGTGCACTCGCCTGTGCGCCGCGTCAACTATACCGTCGACGCCGCCCGCCTGGGGCAGATCACCGACTTTGACAAGCTCACGCTCGAAGTGTGGACCAATGGAGCCGTTCTGCCAGCAGACGCCGTCGGCCTGGCCGCCAAGCTGCTCAAAGACCACATGAACATCTTCATCAACTTCGAGGAAGAGATCGAGGCTGAAGCCCGCGGCGAAGAAGGCCGCATCCTGCTCCGCAACGACAATCTCAACCGCTCGGTCGAAGAACTGGAGTTGTCGGTCCGCAGCTACAACTGCCTCAAGAACGCCAACATTCAGACCATCGGCGAACTGGTGCAGAAGACCGAAGCCGAGATGCTCAAAACCAAGAACTTCGGCCGCAAGAGCCTGAACGAGATCAAGGAAATCCTGGCGCAGATGGGTCTGTCGCTGGGCATGAAGATCGACGAGCAGGGCAACGCCGTCCCTGGCCCCACCAGCATCCCGCCGCAAACGGCGCTGGCTGCCGGCTTCGGCCACTACGACGACGAAGAAGAGCCGCTCGACTCGGTGGACCTGCAACTGCCCACCGAAACGGAGAACTTCTAAGAGCAGCTACCAGCTTCTAGCTGTTAGCTCCTGGCTTGTTTTACGGGAACTTATAGCACTAGTTCTTGTCCGCAGGCTGGAGAGTTAGTGGCTGGAAGCTGGAGTAAGTCATGATTTCACAGAGCTACTCGATTCTAGCTTTTTGGTGTAAGTACCACATTGCAGGTTTTTATGGCAATTGAGCTAGAAGCTAGGAGCTAGAAGCTAGGAGCTAAAAATGCGCCATCGCAATGCAGGATTCAAGCTCGGACGCAACACCAGTCATCGCCGCGCGCTCTTGCGCAACCTGGTCACGTCCGTCATCGAAGAAGACCGCGTGGAGACCACCGTGGCCAAGGCCAAGGCGGTGCGCCCCCACGTCGAAAAAATGATCACCCTCGGCAAAAAGGGCGATCTCCACTCCCGCCGTCAGGCACACGCCTTCCTCCGCACCGACGATGCGGTCAAGCGGCTCTTTGACGTCGTGGCCCCGCGCTACGGCGACCGCCAGGGCGGCTATCTGCGCATCGTCCGCACCGGCTTCCAGCAGGGCGACGGCGCGCAAAAGGCGTTCATCGAACTGCTGGGCGCCGAAAAGCAGCTCGAAGTCAAGCGCCAGAAGCGCGCCGACCTCAAAGCCAAAAAACGCGCCGAACTCGAACAGCAGCTCGAAGAGCAGAAGAAGGAAGCCGGCGAATCCGAGGGCGGCGAACAAGCCGCCTAACCCGCGGCAAGTCCATCCAGCATCACCGCCTGAAGGCATCAACTCACGCGGGCAGCTCCCCTCCGGGACTTGCCCGCGTTTGCCTTTTGTGAGAGCAGGTCCGCGTACTTCCCTACAATGGAATCCCAGCTATAAAACTCCCTGGCCCGGCGTCTGGCTTCAGACCTCATTCGCCCCGCATCGAAATCAATCTCCTCTATCCCCTCCAAGGTGCAGCGGAGATCCCCGATTCCCTGAAAAAACAGAGCGGCGTCGCCAAGTGTCTCCCGATTAAAAGGATTGCCATGCGCCAGAATGAGGTTCCCGCAGCCCATCGCCTCCAGCAATGACGGATTAGTGCCCCCTACACTGTGGCCGTGCAGATACGCGAAAGAGTAGTATCGCAAGCTGGTCAGCCTGGCCTGATCGTATACGGAGCCAATCATCCGTATCCGGCTGTCCTGAACGGCTCGAAGTTGTTCAACGTAGCGCGTCCGCGCGAGATGATCTCCGACCACAATGAGTTCCCTCCTGCTCGAAGATTGCTGGAACGCGCGCAGAATCTCCAGTACGTGATTTTCCGGCTCCAGTCGACAGACGACCAGATGGTAGCCGTTTGGCGAAAGACCCCAGTTTGAAAGCAACTCGACAGGCGGAGGCGCATCGACAACATCGCACCCGTAAGCGATCACACTCGACGCGCTGAGCCTGCCGTGGCGGCGCGCAAGGCTCTCGGCAATCGCCTCGGAATCGGCGATCACGCGGTCTGCCACGCGCACTGAGGCCCACTCCATCAGCCTGAAGTAGAGCCGGGCGATTCGTCCCCACTTGGCCCGCGCCCACTCCAGTCCGTCGGGGTTGATCCACACCTCGGTCTTCCAGAGGCGGGGGATGGCGCAGAATGGAGCCGCGCCGTAGCCCAGCATGTACACAATGTCATACTCTTTGCGCGCCGCCCAAAGACAGCGCGCGTCGTAGTCGATCGTGCGCAGCGAGCCGGGCATGGATGCAGCAAGATAGCGCAACTTCACGCCGCGATAGACATCCGGACCGCCTTCGCCGAGGCGTTCGCAGTAAACCGTCACGTCCGCCCCGCGCTCAACCAGCCCCGTTGCGAGCCGTTCCGCGAACGTCTCAAATCCCCCGTATTGCGCCGGTATCCCCCGCGTACCAAGAATGGCCAAACTAAGGGACTTACATGTACGCTTAGTATCTACCTCGCTTTGATTCTCTGCTTCGTTGGTATCTAGATCGGGACTCAGCACAAACTTTGAAAGTAATGACTTTAAACGTGGCCTAAGAGCAGCATAGTACATCCCAAGGGGTACCATCGCGCGATAACAAAGAGGTACCGTTTGTGAATGCAACATCATCCGACGAACATAAGATTCGCCTTCCTTCATTTTCGTTTTGAGCTCTGAAAGCCCTCCATGCGATCCTGGAGAACGGGATATGGTACAGGCTGTGATCGCCAAAACGACAATCCTCTGCGCTTTGAAAATCGCCATCGCGTTTGTAAAATAGTCCTCGCAGTACCTTCCGGAGCGCAAGAAAGCACAAATCTGTTTTGACATCGCCGTGGCGGGCGTATAAAAAGGGTTAAAAGCAGTTGTGACGATGCGTAAGCATATAGGCACTAGCGGTGTTGGGATAGAGGCGAGAAGCTGAACGCATCGGCGCTGCACGACTGAACCGCCTGAAATGTTCCCACCTATAAAAAGGCTATTTCGGAGAGCCTCTTCAGTCCTAAGCACTTCCGTAAGAATGCAATCGGCCCAGCCCGGTTCAAATACATCATCTGAATCCAGGAAGGCAATGACACATCCTCTTGATCTTTCAACCCCGAGCTTTCGGGCAAGGCCAGGACCTCCGTTGGTCGCAGTACGAACTACTGTGACGGGAACCCCGCTACTATTCGTATATCGCTCATATTTATAGGGCACCGTGCCGCAATCATCAACGACAACTATTTCGAAAGGAGACGGGTCCGACGGTGTAACTGATTCGATTGCACGATCGGTTGCTGCCCGTCGGTCAAACGTCGGAATCACAACTGAGATCAGCTTCATCAAGTTGTACCTCATGCGAAAACAAGGCGAAGAACTGGCCACCGCAATTTAGTCTCTCAACCATGCTCACGCTTCTTGGATCCGTCAACAGCCCTCCCATAAACCGATCAACAGGCAATTAGAGGGAAAGCACTACGCCAGCGGTTCGATTCCTTGTGTTTGCCTAAAGGCTCGAGCCGAGCGCACGTAGCCAAACAGTCTGCAACAACCACAGGCTACATCTAATGCTCTGTTATGTTTGCTGGAAGCCTGTAGACACCCTGATTGATAGCATCTCTGAGAATTGGATCAGAGGGTTGGAAGTAGCCTTTCTCCTCAGCGTATGAAGTGTAATCGCCAGGAGCAGAAGCTTGCGGCGGCATTGGAGCCTCGTGCTTTTGCCACTGCATTATTGCAACCCTAACCTTATACTGCATGGTCAGGGCTAGTTTCTCGCCACCGCGATTTGACGCAAGGTTGAATCCGACTACCAACAATCCGAATAACACAACAGCTGCCCTAAGAACTACAGGCCGGATGCGGATATGACGGAATTTGTCCAAGAGATATAAATAGAGCAATATAACCAGAACTGTAGAATTAATTCTATATCTTGACCCAAGTGCTGTCCTCAGACCGTAACTCGATCGCAATCCAGATACTGCGACGGCTGTCACAAAGAAAAAAAGAGCAGGATAATACAATGTTGGTCGCCTCAGGAAAAGCCGATCGCGCGTTGCCAGCGCGAACACGGCTATCAAGGCTCCGCCAAATAAAGCGGCAGGGATGGGATTCGCAGCTGTTGCAATATTCCCTAAGAACGCAGCGGCAAATGGGAGAGATATGTGCTTAAAAATACCTATCACATTGTTATGCTCGTGAGCATGTGACATCTCAACGGTAAAATTGTAACCATGAAAGTAGACGACGCATATGAGCACACTTACGACTGACCATATCATGAGCCTTTTGTATTTCCTAAGCTGTATGTAGATTATCGCTCCAATCGGAATTAAAAATAACCCATTCCCGGAAGATGCAACGGAGAGTATCAAGCAGATAAGTGAACCCAGAAACGCTAGTCGCTCTTCTCTAATAGAGAGATAACATGTTAACAAGACAAATACAACTACAGGAATAAGCTGGAGGGGGGCAGAAGCGTTGTCAAGTGCCGAGATATATTGAAACTGGAATAGCATCCAAGAAACTGGAATAAATGCCATCAGAGTGTAGTTTCGCTCTAATTCGCACATTTGCCATATCAGATATAGAGTACCGAAAAGCACAAGAACAAATAAATCTCCCATGATGGCCAACGCCTTGAGATTGGTATGACCAAGCGACGCGTACTGTACGCCGTAAACGGCATTTTCGAACATTAACCTATAATCATTATTCTGAGACGTTAGAACTTGTATAATGCGCCCTGCGGTGGTCTCATGTCGCCAGCGCAGCAAATAGAGCAAAACTGCGCCATAATCGTCGGACACTGGGAGGCCTTGGAGTGATTTCACAAGGAACCAATAGAAGTATAAAGGCGGAGCTGAGATTGCTGTCCAAAAGAACAGTTGCTTTGATCTTGACATCGTCATTCCTCCTGAATGATACATTGCGCGTAGGGATACCCACGATATAGGCGCGACCATTGCGATTCACCGTTCTACGGCAAAACAGTAACTACGGAAGCTACCCGGAGAAAAGTTGTACCACGCTTTTCGAAATCACCGCATAAATGATAAAGTGCATGACGAGGCACCAAGCAATGGTTGCAGCCGCTTCGACTGAGAGACGAGGGGACCGCATAGTCACGAATGCTTGGATGATCGTGGCATCCATAGCGATACGATATGTGCCGGCTGGGGCTATGATCATGCTTGCGAGAAGGAGTACAGTGAAATACCAGAATGAGATAAGTTCTGGTGTTGCTACTTCGTGCGTAGGCCAGAATAACCGTATTAAGAATATTGCGACAAAGGGGAAGATTATGAAAAGTAAAAAGGCTGCGCTAGATTCTTGCGAATAAGTACCCGAATAGCGCGTGAAAGCCTCTGATAGATCTTCAGAATTGAATCCGGAAAAAACCCTTTCGTATATCACGAAAATACTTAGTGCAAGGAGCAAAGGAGCGCCCCAGAAAATGTCCTTCCTCTTCAGTATCCCAGACCTATAGGCCAGCATTAGGACCATTGGGAGGAGCAAAAGGATGGCGTCATGCAATATCACTGCCGCAACAATTGCAATTACCTTGGGAAGGCGCTTTTCAAAGAAAAGTCCTCCGAGAAGAAAAGCTAGGGCGACACCCTCTCTCAAGGCATTGTTCATGAATTCAAATCCTACGGTGCTAAATAGAAGAGCTATAGCAACAAGAAAGACTGCCTCCTGATTCCAGTCCGCAAAAAAAAGAAGAGCGAAGGGGATCGCCATAGCTGTGCAAAATAAAAAGAAATACGGTTCCTTCGCAGCACATGCCGGACGCATTAACAAATCAAATGCGCGCCAGGTAAGAGGTAGAGCGGGATTTCCAGATGCAATAACTGATCCCCAGGCAGAATGGAGTATTACAGAACTGTCGTGAATAACCGAAGAACTCCCCAGCGGGGGCAGCGCACAAGCCTGCAATTGGTTCGCGACATAACGTCCAGTGTCATTAGGAGCTGTTACGCTCGGAATAGGACGACAAGACATTCCAAGTGAAACGAGGATCGCACAAGTTGCGTACATGAGCCGAAAGAAACTCGCCCGCTTACTCATCCTGCAAAACCTTTCGAAGAGTTGTTCCGGCGGACCACCGCTCGTCAAAGAGAGGCTCAATAGTATTTCCTTCTGCCCATTCATTCCAGGATTTTACGAACAAAATAGGCTCCGCGTTGCTACGCTCGATTGCAAGGGCACTCCTAGCGGCACGCTCAAAACTCGTGTGATTGTATCCCGCAAGCACAAGGCCGCGACGCCCTGATCGCGGTGTGTTATCCCAGCCTGTGACAACGGTGGCATGTGATACTCCAGAAACAGAACGCATCCCGCGATCTAGCGTCGAGATAACGCTCTTGTAAGCGCGAATCTCCGGACCAATTCCAAAATTAGTCAGTTTGCGCCAAAGAATCCTATAAGCAGCGGAAAGGAGGGAGCTGCGAAAATAAGCGGCGCAAGGAGTGATAACAGCTGCGTCTAGACCATATAAAGCAGGATCAGAGAACTCGGAGTTGCGGCCCGGGGACCAATTACCAATTAGATAGAGATTCGCTCCAGTAAGATATCTAATATGGTTTCTCAATTCGCTGAGATATTCGGCAGCGTTAGGGATCTGCCTA
Organism: Acidobacteriota bacterium; assembly: GCA_021790995.1. Taxonomy (GTDB): domain Bacteria; phylum Acidobacteriota; class Terriglobia; order Terriglobales; family Acidobacteriaceae; genus Telmatobacter. Next base: position 3,238 of record JAJYFA010000034.1, on the reverse strand, counting down.
GGCTTGTAAATAACAAGTGGGAACCGTCCATTGATATTGAAGTACTGGCCGCTGTTTATATAGGACGAAAGAAGTGCTGCATGGTCGGCCAGTTCCTTGCCGCCATATCTTTGTTCCGCAATGATTTTATTAGCTGCTCCATGCCAGACTCCCGTCCAGGTCTCATTCGCCCAGCCTAAGATGAAGCGAAAGCGTGGATGTGCGAGCTTGAGCATATCATCAAGAGGCCGATGAAGAAGTCGCTTTCCGGCGAACCAATAATGCCAGTAACAGAAAGCGTTAATGCCGATTTCGAGGGCGTAATTAATTTGTGCAAGCAGGGTTTCAGTGCAACGCAAGTCATAAAACCCGAAACGCCCCGGAAGTTTCGGCTGCACATGACCGGGATAAAGCGGGCGCGCACGGGCGACATTATGCCATTCCGTGAAGCCCTCACCCCAGAAGCGGTCGTTCTCTGGAATGGAATGAAATTGACCTAGATAATATGCGATGCAATTGATTTTTTTCTCCATCGTCCCATTCCTCTCCGATCATCGTTTCGCCGCTTGTGATCCTTAGATTCCAGCGATACAATTCAAAAAGCTGTGTATATGCATTCAGCACCTTCAGTCAATTGAAGGAGGTGTGAGCAATAGTTATTTCCCGTCACAAACCTTCCTTTTTCCCCATCGTTCCGGCTAGGCCATCCCACGTTCCAAGCAGGAAGTTGCGGAACTTATGGACTCGATCTCGTTCACCAAGGAAGCATTTAATTGTTTCCCGGAAAGACTCGTATATTAAATACAGTGTCCAGGCTGGAAACACTCGAAAGTACTTGCGATAAACCGCAATTCGATTACGCGAGATGTAATAACGTCTTACTGCGCTATGATGTGTCGGCCAAAAACTGAATCCCGCAAAGGTGACCATTTGGGGATGTCCAGCCGAATGCATTAGAACGGCATACTTCGATTCAGCGATAAGGTAGCCAGCACCACGAATCCGAAGACAATACTCAACGTCCACCCAGTCTATGAAATATTCCGAGGCGAAATAACCTATTTTGTCGAATATCCAAACGGGCATCATTGCTCCCGAAGTCATGGATGTTATTGGGCCTCCATCCTTGGCGCGCCGTACCTCCAAATGGACTCCACATTTCTGGTCCAGGTACTTAGGATGAATGGAGCACACTCGCTGGCGATCAGGATGAGAATCCAAGGATATAAACATCTGATCAACAAAGCCGTCAGTGATTTCACTGTCTTGGTCAAAGAAAATTACCCACGGGAAGCCTTTGCTCCTAGCCCAGCGAACCCCCTGGTTTAATGCCTCGGCTATGCCCAGATTTTGGGCGTTTTCGATGAGCTGAAAGCCGAAGACCCTGCTTGCCATGCGCAGTGAGTCGAGAATGTCCGTACTGGAACCGTTGTCTACGACAACCATTTTTTGAACCTGCGCGGCAATCTTTTGAAGGTTCGCGATCATCCCATCATCGGGATGGTATGTAACGATCACTGCTGATACAGGATGCGTGTTCATTCATACAGCCCCGTCGAAGAATTAGCTTGAGTTGGGTTTTCACCTCAAACAAGTAGCCGGAGCATGATGCAGCCTCAGACATCGCGTCCACCGGCACATTTGAAGGAACCATTGCAATTGAGGAACGCATTCATCACTACACGGGAATTCCCAGAGTCTCCCTTAGAAGTGATTGCAGTAAGAGCCAGTTTACTACCGCTAGCGAACCGTCGGTAGCGAGACTGGCCAAGGCAGCTCCAAACCAGTTGTACTTCGGGATGAGCCAGAGATTCAGCCCAAAGTTGAACGCAGCGGCGCCGAGTTGCGCCCTGGTGCGGTAACGCTGGAATCCCATGCCGGTAATTGCGCTGCCTGTGAGCTGATGCACACCGCGGAATGCTGGAATCAGACAGAGCCATCGCAGGGCCGCAATGCTCTGGCTGAATCCCCGTCCTATAATGTGAGGGATTATCGGTGCCGAAACGAACATGCAGCCGGACATGAGAATTCCAACCAGCGCCGCCCGCCATGCCAGCCGGACAGAAAGATGGTAGACGGCCCTGGCTCCCACTTGGCTCCGACGAAAGTAACGAGGAAGCGCCGCAGTGTCCAGCGCGGTGACTGGAATGGTTGCAAGATCGATAATCCGGTATGCCATGGTATAGATGCCGTTGGCCACGTTCATGCCGTAGTGGCTCAGCATGGTTTTGTCGATGTCGTTGTAGGCGGATTGCGTGGAGCCGGCCAGGGAAAAATTCAGACCCTCGCCTAGCCTCGCTAGTAGAAGCCGCGGCACGAATCGGGGGGATCCGTAACGCGCGAGGACGATGGCTGAGGCGGCCAGAGCCGCGAGCGCGGTAACGACGAGTGAGGCCAGAGTCCATTGCAATGCCGTTGCCCGGTGCAGAAACAAGGCCATGATCGCAACCGCCGTCAAACGCAGGGAACTCGCAAGCAGGGCGATAACTGCAGTCATGCGAAGGTGCTCGAACGCCTGAAATATCTGTCCGATGCAGCCGACAAGCTGGCGGCAGATGCATTCTCCGAGGGCTATCAGAAGAACGATGGATGCGCTGGCCGGGTTGAGCAGATGCGGCGCGACGAGATAGAGAAGCAGTGTGATCAGGGTGCCTGCGCTCAATGTAGACAGAAGAACGTTGCCCCAGTATGCGGCAAAGTTCTGGGCATTCGAGCTGACATACTGAACAAACAGCATTCCCGAGCCTAGCGCACTGTACGGCGTTGCCATGGATACGAAAGCGAACGCGCCGACAAAGATTCCGTATTCCTCTACCCCCAAAAGCCGCGCCAGCAGAATGAAGTAGGCTGCCTGAAGCACCAGGTTCATCCCCTGCCCAACCAGCATCCAGCCTGCATTATGCGCAAGCGAACTGGACCGCAGCCTTTCGAATTCGGCGCGGGCGAGAGATCGAACAGAGGGTTTGTTCTGGCCGGTTCGCATCGTCAGCCGGCCGTGGTTCCGCGCGTCCGCAGAGACAGGCCGCGCCGGAGGAGAGTGAGTTTGGTGACGGTTTCAGGGTCATCCTTCATGTGTTCGAGTGCAGCCTGCCAGAGGGCGTAGAAAATCCCCATGAAGAACCCCAAAAAGACTGCCACGATGACGATTAGCGCCCGCTTGGGCGACGACTTCCTATCCGGCACGACGGCGGGATCGACGACCTGGATGATGGCGCCTTCCTTGGCTTCGTCGAGCTTGGCCAGTTCGAACTGCCGGGCG
>JAJYFA010000195.1 GCA_021790995.1 Acidobacteriota bacterium | reverse complement strand
TTCGCGCTCGCGTTCCCAGGCTTCGGTGTGCCAGCGGCGCGACGTGTAGCGCGATGTATCGGCGTGTGCCGGCGAAGGGTCCATGGCAAAGGGACGCGGCGGCATGGTCACGATCTCCGGCTGCGCTCGATAGGTTGGCCGGGACGGAACCGGTTCGGACGGCGCGATCAGACGGGCCGACGACTCTATCTCGATCTCTGCCTCAGCAGTTGCCGGGCTGGTATCGGTTGCCGCGCGGGCGCGGGCAGGCGTCTCCTGCCCGGCTTCAGCTTCGCCCATCTCTGCTGCGTGCTGTGCGCGCAGGACGACGGAGTTGGCGATGAACTCATCGACCAGCTTGTGCAGGCAGGTCTGTCCGCAGAGATGCTTCGACCCCGGCCGCAGCCGGCGGCGCGAGGTCCATCCACTCACGCGCAGTTCGCCGTCCTGCTCGTAGGCAACGAACCAATGATTCGTCTGCCGCTTTTCCGCGCCGCAAATGTCGCACGAGATTGCCTGCCGGATCATCGCAACTCCCTCACACCGTAAAGCCTTCGTGCTGCACGATCGACACCCGCCGCAGAAACCGCCCTCAGGCGCGAGTGCAAATGCAACGAATACTGCGTCTGCCGGTAAACACCAGAGCCTTCCGCTGAAGCTCCACGCCTATTTCATCGTGCAGCAAGGAAAATGGATGAGTGAACCCTCGAGTAACTTCAGGCGCGATTCAGAACCGGGAAAGGACGTGAAAGATTGTTCTGAATTGGGATACTGCGCGCGAACACTTCGGAATCGGATCGGCGGGATAAACGGAAAGAGCGCCGCCGAAGCCGCGCTCTCGATCCATTGACTGCCGCATGTTCCCGGCACCTGCGTCACTGACGCGGTGCAAAGTAGCCCCTACGGGCTCTCACGTGGTAGCGGCGATCGTAGCAGTACAGGTAAATGGTTCTGAAGGAGCCGTCCGCCTTGAAGTCCGCCGGTGTATAGACCAGCGCATACTGGCTGCGCAGTTCTTCCTCGATGTCTTTGAAGCTGGTGGCCATGTCCTCGACCGAAGGCGGAAAGAAAACCTCGCCACCGGTCTCCTCCGCAAGCTGGGTCAACACCTTGTCGCCTTCGCCGCGGCTGGGCGTCCAGTTGGTGCTGATCGCGTAGATGATGGTCTCGGCGCGCTCGCATTCCTTAATCGCCTCGGGCAGATAGACGTGGCTCACGTCGTCATTGCCGTCGGAGATGAGGATGATGGCCTTGCGCTCCGGCTCCGGTCCACGCGAGGTAAGCAGCTTGTCCTGGCAGGCCGTGTAGAGGGCATCGAAGAGCGCGGTGCCGCCTCCGGGACTCAGCTTCTCGACGCCGGCCTCCAGCGCGTCCTGATCGTTGGTCCAGTCGGTCACCACAGTGGGCGTCTCGTCGAAGCCCATGACAAACGCGCGATCGTTTTTCGACCGCAGCACCTGCAGCAGAAAGTCCGTGGCCGACTGCTGCTCGAACTGGAAGCGGGAGCGAATGGAACTGCTGGTGTCAATGAGGATGCCGACGCGCAGCGGCAGGTTGATCTGCTGGTGGAACGAGTTCACCTTCGCCGGCGCTCTCTGGTCGTCAAGCAGCGCAAAGTCGCTTTGACTCAGATTGGGAATATAGCGGCCGTGCTTATCGGTCACGGTGAAGATCAGGCTGACCTCGTTCACGTGCACGGGAGGCAGGTGATACACACCGACATCCGTTGTCGAGCCTTGATTTGCCGGGGCCGGCTGCGGTTGTGCGGTTGGCGGCGTGCTTTGCGTGGCTTGTGCCTGCGCAGGCTTTTGTGCTGCCTGCGCAGTGGCGCCTGGAGCAGCTTGTCCGCCTGGCGTTTGCGCGTGAAGGCCGGTGGCTGTCACCGCGGAAAAGAACACCGCGACAATCGCGATCTGGAAGATCCGTGAACCCCGAAGGCCGGGGATTGCCGTTGAGGCAAAACGATAATGGTCCATACCCTCACTATTTTAGCAATCCCGCGGATTCCCCGTGGAGGCAACGGCGCCAGCGCAATTGACTGCCGCAAAGGCGCGAGGTTTTGCGATCAAGCAGATTCAAGGCGCGCCAGAAAGGCGGCTAACTCGGACGGCAACGGCGCTTCCAGTTGGAGCGGCCTGCCGGTGAGAGGATGGGCGAATTCGAGATGGGCGGCATGGAGAAAGTTGCGGCCGAGACGCAGCGTTTCCGGTGTGGCTTTCCCCCCCAGCGACGAAGACCTGTCACTGGGGACCCCGGTCTTCCACCCCAGCGACGAAGACCTGTCGCTGGGGACCCCGGCTTTTCGCCGCGCGGCGCGCGAGGCTGCATGCATGGCGCGCTGGTCACACAACTGCGCGGCGCCGCCATAGAGCGTGTCGCCCACCACGGGATGGCCGATAGAGGCCATGTGCACGCGGATCTGGTGGGTGCGGCCGGTCTCGATGCGTACGCTGACCAGCGTGAACTTGCCGAATCGCGTCTCCATGCGGCGCAGCACCTGGTAGTGCGAGATCGCCGAACGCGCATGTTCGCTGGGCTGTGTGGTCATGCGCGTTCGCCGTATGGGGTCGCGGCTCACTGCGGTTGCAATGGTGCCCTTTTCGCGCGCCACCTCGCCCTCGACCAGCGCAAGATAGGTCTTGTGCACGCGCCGCGAGGCGAACATCGCGCTCAAGGCTGCGTGGGCGCGGTCGTTCTTTGCCACCACGATCAATCCGCTCGTTTGCTTGTCGAGGCGGTGCACGATGCCGGGACGCAGATCGCCGCTCACGGACGAAAGCGCCTGGAAGCGGTGCAGCAGCGCATTGACAAGCGTTCCGCGGCTGCGTGCGTCGTCGCTCGCGCCCGAACCGGCGTGTACCATCATTCCGGCTGGCTTGTTGACGACGGCGAGGTCGGCGTCTTCGTAAACTACGTCGAGCGGAATCGCTTCCGGCACGGCTTTGAGCGGTGCCGGATGCGGCTCGCCCGTGATAGTAATCTGCTCGCCGCCGCGCAGCTTGAAGGATGCCTTCTGCGACTGGCCGTCCACCTTCAGGTCACCCTGGTCGATGAGCAGTTGCACGCGCGAGCGGCTTACGCCTTCGAGCTGCGTGGCCACAAAGTGGTCAACCCGCTCGCCCGCGCCTTCGGCGGGGACGGAGATCAAGCGTGGCGCATCTGTGGCGCTCATGCCGGGCCTCGATGCGCGGAGTTTTGAGGCGCGGTATTCCGAGGTCCGGGAATCGGCTCGTCCGCGGGGCCGTCGTGCCGTTCGTTCTTGCTCTCCCGCAAAAGCAGCGCCCCGGCAATCACAAACACAATGGCAGCGATCTGTGTCACGGTGAGCGCCCCGTGGAGAAGCTCGCCGCGGCCCTCGGGACTGCGCCAGAGTTCGGTGATGTAAATCGCCAGCCCCAGGCCCATCAGTCCCATCCCCGCCACGTCGCCCTTGCGGCGCTCGGCGGGCAACCAGACGAGAAGCAACAGGGAAAGCGTGAGAAACGCCATCGCCGCGTAGACCTGCACGGGATGCAGCGGAACTCCCAGCGGTGCGCCGCTCCAGATCATGGCCAGTGGGTTGGTATAGGTGACCGCCCACGGCAGGCCGGGACCGGCATTCCGGCCGAAACCCGCCCCGGCAGCCAGAGCGCCAAGTTGTTCAAAGGCGAGGCCCAGCATGATCGCCGGGGCAAGGGCGTCTGCCGTGGCTCGCAGCGGGAGCCTGCTCCATCGCGCGTAAATGAGGGCGCACACCGCGCCGGCTGCCGCACCGGCTGCTGCCAGCAGCGGATGATGGATCATCGCGAGCGCGAGCAGCCAGGCGGGATCGAGGCGCAGTGCGCTCCAGTTGGCGGCCACCAGCAGCAACCGCGCCGCGACCAGCGCCGCAAACAGGCTAAGAATGGAGAGATTCCAGATCTTGCCCGCGTCCACGCCCGCAATGTGCGCCGTGCTCTGCACCAGTCCGAGGGCCGCGAGAACGCCCAACGCCGTTACCGCCCCGTAGGTCGGAATCAGAAGGCTGCCGATGTGGAAGAGAACGGGATGCACTTAAGGACAGGATAAGGGATGAGGCGGATATGCGGAGGAGTTATCTGTGCTCCACCGCGAGTCCCGGTGGGTCAGTTCTTTCAGATCGGCGACCACCGCCCAGAGACAGAGATCGCGCGGAAGCGCAAGAAAAGATAGAAATCCGGCCCACTGGGCCGTGGGCAATGCGCTGGTGAACCCGTCCTAAGACGGTGGAGCTCCCCGCGGTTCATTAGGCATTCCGGACTGGCGGACACTGCGCACAGAACCGATTGTCGAGTCGAGCCCCTGTTCGTTGAATGTAGGTTCAACCAGCGTTGACCACCCACCTGCTTTGCAGGCCGGCTTCTAATGCGGATAGTAGGGGCATACGCGGAGAATTGCAAGTCTTGTGCGAAGGCCGCAGGTTGTGGTAGGTTCTTGCGCCACGCGTTCCGGGGGAGCGTTCTGCCATCGTGACACCGCAGTGTTTCTTGCTCATCTTCCGCTGCCGGGCGTTTTGACGGGCCGGCGCCGGCGCGGATTCCGTTTTCTCGAATTTCATGCCGTGAGCGGTCGTGCTCTACTGCTTGCGCTCGTGATTTCAGCCATCCACGCGCAGGTCTTTGAGCCCGCCTCTGGCATCGAAAGACGCGGGACTGCTGAAAAATTGATCTATTTGAGGCAACCTCTTACTGGCATTGGACTCTAAAGAAACAGCGTGCAATTCTCCGCTGGAATGGGAGGTGTACTGCCAGGTGTTCCGAAAGCGCCCATTCATCGTCGCGTCCGGATCCGCGCCGCAGTCGGGTTTCTCCGCGAGAACGATGGAAAACCTCAGGCGCTTTGCCGGGCGACAGTTGCTGCGGCCGTGCTCTTTGGCGCTCTTCGGGCTGGCGGTTGCGATTGCGCTGTGGGGATTCAGTTACAAGATCTCTCTTTATCATCGTCACCGCCTTTCGCCTATGCGGTCAGCGGTGGCAAAGCTGTGGTTTGAGCCGGTAAGCGACACGCTCGCCACGGCACAAAAGCTCAGAAGCCGATCGCATTTCAAAGCCGGCTCACATGCGTTGCGCGGTTTTTCTCAGCGGCTTCCCTTTCCTGCCAGTGCTCGAACAGCCCCTCAGCCCATGCTGAGGGACGCTGTTCGGGGGCTCGAATTTCCTCTCTCCACGCGTGCTCCGCCCTCACGGCCTGTCTGTTTGTCATAACGGGCATAACGGTCTCAATGGAAGCAAGAGGCCGCGTCTTCGCTTGGCCTTGTGCCGAGCCTGGAATCTTTTCCCTTTTTCCCGTGGAGGATACACATGGCTTCCTTTGAATTTCTTCTGGCTCTTTCGGCGATTGCTCTTCTCAGTTCGCTGTTCTTCCAATCGCGATTTGCACAGTTCCGTGCGCGCCAGTATGTGAGCGCGAGCGTCACCACCTTTCATCCATCACGTCGCATCCATTTGGCGCCGTTGCCGCCGAAGCGGGCGAAACGGCTCATGCGGTTCATCTCTCTCGATGAGTTTCGGAAGCTTCTCAAGGAAAACCCTAACGATCTAATCGTGCTCGATTTCAGAAACGACGCGCGGTCGGCTGGCTTTCCCGTTGAGGGAGCATGCGTTCTTCCGGTTCAGCCCGACGAATTACAGGAGATTCTGGCCTGGCTGCCTTCGAGCCAATCCATTGTGTTTTACGGCGTACGCACCCCTTGGATCTCTACCATCGAAAGAAGCCTGTCGATGGCGGGTTCTGCGCCGATCTACTTTCTCGATAGCGGCTTCAGCTATCCGGAGGCCGCGTGAAAGGGTCTGTGTGAGGATCGGGTCTGCGCGCCGCCTCCGCTGCTAAACAGCAGCTCCGGCGTCGTGAAAGACTGCGGTGCGAGAGAGTGTGCGAAGTTGAAGGGACCGCGCCGCGCACATCCATGAATCGGCCGCGCAACCACGCGGCCGAAACAACCGATCACAATTTCCTCCGCACCGGGATCGCAGCTTGCGATCCCGGCCGGAGCGCAAGCGGGAGCCTCCCCCAAGAGGCCGGCTCCCCGAATTGCTCTTGCAGGTCGTGGTTCTGCGCAGCCGCAATGTTTTGCCGCCTGCGCGGAACTCCATACAACACCAATCATGTGAGTCTTCAAAGGACTCACATCTCAACTGGAGGATCGGATGAAATCACGTTTTTTCCTGGCCTGTGCAGCAAGCGCGGCCATTCTATGCTTCTCGGCTCTTGGATCGGCAGATTCGGTCAAGATCGACTACAACCACCACAAGAATTTTGCAAACTACCACACCTATACCTGGAGTACGATTCACGTCTCCGATCAATTCAATGCCGGCCGGATTCGACACGCTGTCGACAAGCTCCTCCAAAAGGATGGGTGGAAGGAGGTTGCATCTGGCGGCCAGGTCACCATTATGGCCACG
>JAJYFA010000194.1 GCA_021790995.1 Acidobacteriota bacterium | reverse complement strand
TTTGCGCCCGGCGCAGCCCTCGCACGGCATTGCAAAGATAGACGGCGTCAGCCTCGCGCAGATCGTCAAGGGTCAGCACACGCTCTTGCACCCCAGCGACAAAGGCCTGTCGCCGGGGACCCCGCTCTTGCACCCCAGCGACAAAGGCCTGTCGCCGGGGACCCCGCTCTTGCACCCCAGCGACAAAGGCCTGTCGCCGGGGACCCCGCTGTTCGATCGCTGGCCGGGTCGCGAGAAGATGACGCCGGTAGACTCCCGCCAGCAGGCCGCACGCGATGGGAGGCGTTGACCATCGGCCGTCTTTTACGATGAAGATATTGCTGATGGCGCCTTCGGTGACTTCGCCGCGCAGGTTCAGGAAGAGCACGTCGTCGAAGCCGTCGCGCACGGCCTCGGCAAACGCCGGCGCGTAGAGCGGGCGATGCGTGGTCTTGTGGAAGAGCATCGGGTCAGCGGGATCTGTGCGCTGTGGCGCGATGCGCGCGCGGGCGATGCGGTTTGCGCCGCTGGCTGCACCCAGGATCTCGCTCGCGATCTCAAAACTGCCGTTGCTTGAGAGCAGCAACCGCACGCGCCGCGGCGAACGCTTCGACTCTGCCGCAAAACAACGCGCATGATCCTCAAGAGCCGATTGAATGGCCGCACGGTCACAGGCGAAGTCGAAGTACGCCGCCGAATCCGCGAGGCGGTCGAGATGCAGTTCCAGAAGCGGGTAGATCCCGTCCCAAAGCAGAGTCTCGATGAGGGAAAACTGCTCCGGCCGCTGCTCCGCGGTGCGCGTGAGGAACTCCGCCTTCAGCAGGCACTCGCGAAACTCCGCCACAGGATCGGAGTCGATGACGATGCCGCTGCCCGTTCCCATGATTCCGCGCCCGCCTTCGAGTTCGAGCGTGCGAATGGCGACGTTGAAGACGGTCTCGGAGGGCGAAAAGAAGCCGATGGCTCCTGTGTAAACGCCGCGCGGGGCGCCTTCGAGGGCGGCGATCAACTGCATGGCTCGCACCTTGGGCGCGCCTGTCACCGAGCCTGAGGGAAAAAGCGAGCGAAAGATCTCATAAAAACCTGCTTCGGGCCGCAGTTCCGCGCTCACCGTCGACGTCATCTGCCAGAGCGTGCGATAGCGTTCCACTTCGAAGAGCCGCTCCGCGCGCACGGTTCCTGTTTTTGCCACGCGGCCCAGGTCGTTGCGCAGCAGGTCGACAATCATCACATTTTCGCTGCGATTCTTGGGATCGCTGCGCAACCACGCTGCGATTTCGCTGTCTTCGCGCGTGGTGCGCCCGCGGGGCGCGGTGCCTTTCATGGGGCGCGTGACGATGCGCCTGCCAGAGGGATTCCCGCTGGAACCTGGCTCGATGCGGAAAAACAGCTCCGGGGAAAACGACAGAATGTAGCGGCCCTGCCGCCAATGCAAAAATGCTCCGTAGTCGACCGGCTGGCGCGCGCGCAGACGCGCATAAAGCGCCGCTGCGCTGCCGTGTGTCTCGACGCGGAAGGGCGCCGTAAAGTTCAACTGGTAGACGTCCCCGGCGCGGATCAGCTCATGAATGGCAGCAATACTGCGGGTATATTCGCCTTCCTTGAGGGCGAAATCGGCGGCGACATGCGGCGCTTCTTCATCTGCCGCGTTGGGGGCGCGGCGAAACCGCTCCAGTTCCGGCGGTTCACCGTCTTCAAAAGCTCCCCGCGTGTGGTCGAAGACGTAACTCCGCTCGTAGATTCCAAACCACGCCAGCGGCTGCCCCTCGCGGCTTGCACACATCCCGGTCTTCGGCTCAAAGCAGAGTCCGCATTCGTAGCTGAAAAAACCCGCGGCGCTCAGGCCCGCTGCCACGGCGCGATCGATCTCGGCAAAGAGCGATGGAATATCGGCTGGCTGCCACGCTGTGAACACACGTAAGGGAGCCGTGAACAGACGGGTCCACGGTCTTTCGCTGTCTTCGGAAAGTTCTTGTCTACCGCCCTCCAGCAACACCGCGGCCGGCAGACGCTCCACCAGTTCATGAACTGCTGCGGGAAGAGCAAGCCGGCGATTCATGCGGGCAGTCGATTGTTTACTGTATTGTCAACAACATCGTGGTGGTGTTCGTCACGGCGGTGACTCCGTTTGTCGACTGGCCCGCTACGGTCACGGTAAACGTGCCGGTGGGCGTCGCGGGAGGATGCTCAGGTCCGTTGGCGTAGTAGTAGTAGAGCGGATTGCATCCGGTCGTTCCCAAGGTAGTGACCAGCGCCACCAGCGCCAGCAGAGACAGCCGCTGCAACCAGCGGCGGCGGCGCGCTCCCCACGCGATGCCTCCCAGACCCAGGATGCCGGGCAACAGGATGGCCCATACAACGGGGCTGCTCCTGTGCCCGCGCTGGACAGGCTGCGTGACGCCCGACATCTGCGCTTGAGTCTGAAGAAGCATCGAGCTGACGACGCCGGCATCCTCCCCAGGCAGGATCGCCAGGTTCTCCGGCGTAAAGGTGCAGGTGGCGAGGCTCGGCAGTCCTGAGCAGGAAACGGTGATGAACCCGGGAGCACCCGTTGTTTTCAGGGATGCAACGTACTGCTGGGACGGCGTCACCGTGACAGTGGCAGTTCCGGATTGACCGATCTTCAGCGCCATCGCCGACGAAGAGGATGGAGCAATATTGGAGACGGAAACCGCAAAGGTGCTGTCGCACTGCGAACTGATCGGAACCGGCGCCGTCGAGGAAGTGGACTGCGCGTAGGTGGAGTCGCCAGCATAGACCGCCTCAAGCGTATGCGAGCCGTTGGCGAGGTAAAGAGAAACCGTCGCATGGCCTGTGGCGTCAAGCGTGGCGCTTGCGATTTGCGCCGGAGTAGCCGTTGGGCTGGTCGCATCGTCAATGTTCACCGTACCCGAGGGCACGCCGCTGGAACTGGTGACGGCGATCGTCAACGTAGTCAAAGTCGTGGTAAGTCCCGTTGTAGAACAGGCTTGCGTGCTTGACTGTACCGACAGTGCGGTGGCCGTTGTGGCCTGCCCGAAAGCGCGCGCCGCTGGGAGCAGCGCCAACCCCACGCCGACTACCGCAATCCAATGAAGCCGCAAGCCGCGGCGGTTTTTACCTATCACGTGCACCTGCTCCAACTCTTCCAGAGAGACGGGGGTATCGCCCTGCGGCGGCTCGCCGGAATTCATCTCTGTAAACCACCATTGTATCCGCCGGGGGCGCCGAACGGCCAGTCCCGGTCAACGGCACGATTCCCTGTTTAATCCTTGGACGCGCCGCCAGCCGGAACGCCACCAAGAGGTATGGCAGTCGCTTGAGGTGAAGTCTCATGACTCAAGCTGGTCCACGGCCGCAATTCGACCACGCGGTCGAAACCAGGGAGCGCGCGGCGAAGCGGATCGGGATTTTACAATAGGCAGCAATGATTGCTCACCTGCGCGGCAAACTCATCTTCAAGCAGCCTGGCCAGGCCATCGTCGAGGCCGCCGGCGTCGGCTATGACGTGGCCATCTCCGTGCCTACCTTTACAGGGCTGCCCTCGGTGGGCGCCGAGGCCGCTCTGCACATCCACACCCAGGTCTCCGACGACCAGATCGCGCTCTTCGGTTTTCTCGACCGCGAAGAAAAGCGGCTCTTTGAGCGGTTGATCACCGTGGGCGGCGTGGGGCCAAAGCTCGCTATCAAGATGCTGAGCGGCCTGTCGCCGGAGCGCACGGTGCAGGCCATCCGCGCGCAGGATCACGCGCAGTTGACGCGCATTCCCGGTGTGGGAAAAAAACTGGCCGAGCGGCTCGTCGTCGAACTCAAGGACAAGCTCGACGACTTTGCCGTGGCGCCCACGCAGCAGTCGGTGCAGGGTCCGGCCGTGGACGACGTGCTCTCGGCGCTGGTTAATCTCGGCTACCAGCGGCCGGCGGCGGAAAAGGCCATCGAACAGGCCATCGCCAAAGAAAAGTCTCTGGCTGCGGATTTCGACGGTCTGTTCCGCGGGGCACTGAAGCTGATTCGCTAGGAGCGATAACAGCTTTCAGCTTGCCCGTGCAGACGCCGGTGGCTGTGTTGCCGCACGGGGATTCATCGTTCGAACGATCTCGCCTTGTTATCCTGTTGCTTGCAATACATCACAGCCGGAACAGGCAGGAAAATCCATGAAATTTGCGATCAAGATTGTGGTTGCGCTTTGTGTTTTGGGCGCGGCGGCGTGGGGAGGCTTTTGGCTGTATCGGCAGTATGCGTCTCCTGGACGGGCAGGCCGCAACATGGAGATTCGTCTGGTGGCGATCTATGGCGCGGCTGCGCCAGCAGGCGCCAGTACGAGCGCCGGAGCCGCGCAGGACAACGGTGTGGCCTCGCCTGCAAGCTCAGCTCCCGGCGCGGACGCCGCCCAGGCCAACGGCGCCGCACAGCCAGCAGACGCAACTGCGAATGCTGCCGATGTCTTCCAGCAGCAGGATGTGAGTTCGTCGGTAGCGAGCGGCAACGCCCCCAGCGGCTGGAAGTGGCTGCCAGTCGCCAAGGGAGTGGAAAAGGAAGTCACCGAGAACGCAGCGGCAGGCGCTCAAAGCGAGTATGTGACGCGGACCAGCAACGGCCAGTTATTCCTGCTGGCAGCCGATACGCCCGATATGACGATGACGCACGCGAGCAACGTCCAGCAGTGGGGCGTGGATTCAGTGAAGATCGTCACCGACGAGATGGGCCCCGCGGTCGAGATTCATCTGAACAAGACGGGCGGCGACCTGATGCACGCCTTTACTGAAAAGTACCTGGGGCACAGAATCGCCGTGGTCGTTGGCGGCCAGATTTGCGAGGTCGCCCTGATCCAGAACCCGGTGCGTAGCGGGCTTGTGGTTCGCCTCCCCGCCGGCCAGCAAGCCGACGCCGAGAATCTGCGTGACGCGCTGCTGAAATAAGTAGGGCAGCTTCCAGTTCCCGACTCCTGGCCACGAGCTTTCCCCCGTGGGCGTGCTGGTAGCGGCTATGCGCTTGATCCACGCGCTCAAGGCGATTCGATAGACTATTTGCGTCATGCCCCGCTCCGCAAAATCCGCACCCGCACCCGCTTTTCCCTGCTTCCGCCCCGAGGCGCTCACGTTTCTCCGCAACCTGGCCCGCCACAACGATCGCGCGTGGTTTCAGCCGCGCAAGGCGCAATTTGAGGCAGAACTGCGCGAGCCATTGCTGGCCATCGTGCACAAAGTGACCGGCGCCATGGTGGACTTTGCGCCAAACCACGTGCGCCCGGCGGAGAAGTCCGTCTTCCGCATCTATCGCGACACGCGCTTCAGCGCCGACAAGCGGCCCTACAAAACGCACGTCGCCGCATGGTGGACGCACACCGGATTCGAGAAAACCTCCGGCGCGGGCTACTATTTTCACGTCAGCCCCAAGGAAGTGATCGTGGCTGCCGGCTCCTACATGCCGGAAAAGGATCAGCTTGCCGCCATTCGCCATTGGCTGCTCGATCATCACGAGGAGTTTCGCAAGCTCCTCCGCGGCGCAAAGGTGCGCAAGCTTTACGACGAATTCGAGGGCAATGCGCTCATGCGCCCGCCAAAGGGCTTTCCAAGCGAGCATCCCGGGATGGACCTGATCCGCTGCCGGCAGTGGGGACTGGCTGCGACGCTGCCCGCGCAGACGGCGCTCAGGGAAGATCTTGCCGATCTGCTGATCCGATACTTCAAGGTGGCCGCGCCCGTGGTCGATGCGCTCAATACGCCGCTTGCCGCCGCGCTTTTGCCGAAGCGACGCGTGCTCTTCGGGCTGCGATGAAACCGGCATTTGCCAGGCAAAAGCGGAGTTCAGTGGCCCAGAATGGCCTAAAATCGGCCAAAAACGGCCTTTCCCCCACAAAAACCCAAGAAAACTGTGGAAAACACGTATTTTTCGATTGACTTTGTACCCCCCGAAGCCGCATTGTAACCATCGGCAGGGTTCTTCGTAGCCGCATGAATACAGGGGTTCCGCGCAGCTCAAGTTCCGATCGATCACCCTCCATGCGGATTGCAGACAGCAGGCGGAAGCCCACCACACCGGCGGCCCGAAGGGATCGCCCACAAAGGAGAACTATCGATGGCAACTGGAATGACCAAGACAGCGTTGACTCGGCACATGGCCGAGAAACTCGAACTGACCAACAAGCAGGCTGCTGCCTTCCTCGATCTGCTGGCTGAGACGGCGATCAAGGAGACCAAGAAGAACGGCGTTTTCGTGATCCCCGGCATTGGCCGCCTGGTAAAGGCAGAGCGCAAGGCCCGCATGGGCCGCAACCCCCAGACCGGCGAGGCCATCAAGATCAAGGCCAAGACCGTTGTGAAGTTCCGCGTGGCCAAGTCCGCCAAGGACACCATCGCGCCCCCGAAGAAGTAGTGTTTTTCTGGTTTCGGATGAGAGGGGAGGAGCCTGCGGGCTTTTCCCCTTTTTCGTTTTGCGTGCAATGCGCTCGATTCAAGCCATCACGCTGGCCCAATGGCGGCGGCCGGGCAGCCGCGGGCTGTGTGGGGCCAGGATGCCGACAAGCGGGGGTGCTCGGGGGGCGCACGCTTGCCGCAGATTT
>JAJYFA010000193.1 GCA_021790995.1 Acidobacteriota bacterium | reverse complement strand
AGTGCTCTGCACGCCGACTCTGGTGAGCAAATACGATCTGACGCCCGAGGTGATCGGGATGACAGACATGGAGGGCGTGCAGATTGCCGGCTCGAAGCCGCGGACAAGCGAACTGCTGCTGCACCTGGAGATTTACAAGGCGGTACCGGAAGCAAAGGCCGTGGTGCACTGCCATCCGCCGCACGCCACGGCCTACGCCATCACGGGCCGCGTGCCGCCCAACCTCGTGATTCCGGAGTTTGAGGTCTTCGTCGGCAAGGTTGCGGTTTCCCCTTACGAAACACCGGGCACGAAGGCCTTCGCTGAAACTGTGCTGCCTTACGTGAAGCAACACAACACCGTCCTGCTCTCGAATCACGGAATCGTTTGCTGGGCTGACACGGTGACGCACGCCGAGTGGTACGCCGAGGTGCTGGAGACCTACTGCTGGACGCTGCTGATCGCCTCGCAACTGGGCGCGCCCATCTCGCATATCTCCGAGGAGCACGGCTCCGATCTGCTGGCTATCAAAAAGAAGCTGGGCCTGCCGGATATTCGCTTCGACACTTCGCGCATGAAGGAGTGCCAGTTGTCCGATCTCGAGGTGCCGAGTTCGATTGCGGTTGAACCGACGCCATGCGACGGCCCCACGCCAAGAGCCGCCGCGGCCTCGGGCAGTGATCTTGACTCGCTCGTGAAGTCGGTGACTGACGCGGTGATGGAAGCGATGGGGCGTTAGGCAGGACTGCAGGGCTGCGCAATAGAGGAGCCGAACAAACCAAACGTAACACGGATCGACGATGAAGGCTGCAGAGCGGCAACTGCGAATTCGCCAGATGCTTGAGAACCGGGACTTCATCGACTCGGAGACTCTTTGCCGCGAACTCGACGCATCGGAGTCGAGTGTTCGCCGCGATCTCGACATCCTGGAACAGGAAGGCGTGCTCAAGCGCGTTTACGGCGGCGCGGTGAGTGTGCAGGCTTCGCCGAATCATGCCTTCGATTACGCAGTGGAAAGCGTGCGCCTGAGCGACGAGAAAAGCCGCATCGGCAAGCTCACGGCGGGCCTCATCGAAAACGGCCAGACCGTGATTCTCGATGGCGGCTCGACCGTGGCCGCGGTGGCGCGCGAACTGACCTCGAAGTCGCTGCACATCGTCACCAACTCGCTGCCCATCGCCGAGGGGCTCGAGTCTTTGCGCAATATCGAACTGACGCTGACCGGAGGCTATCTCGACACGCGCTCGCGCGTCATGCTCGGTCCCTTTTGCGAGCAGATGCTGGGCGCCATTCGCGCCGATACCGTCATCATGGGAATCGGCGGCGTTACCGAGGCTGGATTGAGCAACAACAATACGCTCGTCGTGGGCTCGGAGCAGAAGATGATCGAGGTGGCGAGCCGCGTGATCATCGTGGCCGACCACACCAAGTTCGGACGCGGCGGCATGATTCCCGTGGCTCCGCTCATCGCCGCGCATCTTGTCGTCTCCGACACGCAGCTCGCGCCGGAATACGTTGCCATGCTACGCAAAAGTGGGATTGAAGTGCTTCTGGCATAATCGGAACAGTCTTGCGCGCCGGCGGCCACGATCTGTCGTCGGGCGCCATGCCCGGAGATCCCATGCGAATCGATGCGAATGATGTTCTGATCGTCACCGATGTGCAGAATGACTTTTGTCCGGGCGGAGCGCTGGCTGTGCCGCGCGGGGACGAAGTTATCGCGCCCATCCTTCGCATTGCGCCGCGCTTTCAGCACATTGTTCTCACGCAGGACTGGCACCCGCCCTGCCACGCATCGTTTGCGGCGTCGCATCCGGGCCGGAAACCGTTCGAGACCATCGAGCTTCCATGCGGTCCGCAGACGCTTTGGCCCCCGCATTGCATGCAGGGAACAGCAGGAGCGGATTTTCATCCCGCGCTCAAGCTGCCGCAGGCCGAACTGATCCTGCGCAAAGGATTCCGAACAGAGATCGATTCCTACTCCGCATTTTTTGAGAACGACCACACCACGCCGACCGGCCTCGCTGCCTATCTGCGCGAACGGAATCTCAGCCGCGTGTTCCTGGTGGGGCTTGCCTACGACTACTGCGTGGGCTACTCAGCGCTCGACGCGCGGCGATTGAACTTTCCGGCAGTGGTTTTGCGCGATGCCTGCCGTGCCATCGATCTCAATGGCTCCGCGGCGGCCATGGAAGCTCGGTTCGCCGAGGCGGGAGTCGCCCTGATCGACATCTCGGAGCTTTCCGGCTGAGGCAACACTGGATGACGCTGAAGGCGCCGAATTCGGTTTGTGGCCGGTAACTCACGAGGCGCAGCGTCTGCGGCATATCCTCTACGGCCGCAAACCCCACAGCATCGATCGCGTGATTTACCGCGTCCTCGAAAAACGGAAGACAGTCGCAGTTCTGCACGTGCGCCACGGGGCAAGATCCCCGCTTGCGGCATCAAAGCGAAAGTAAGGTGTGATCCCGCTTCGCGATTCCGCGTAGAATCGCAACAGGCCGAATCGCCGGCGCGCAAAACAATGTCCCGCAACTTTTACATTCTCGCTGCCACGCTTGGTTTTTTTGCGATGGTCTCCGGCGGCATGGCGCTGGTGCCTTCAACCTTTCAGCCCGGTTTGCCGGCCAATGGCACCTTGTGGCGCACGGTCGCGCTGATCCTTTTGCTGGCGGCGCTGGCTTCGGCGCTCGTCGGAGTGATGAGCAACCTCTTCGAGCAGGTGGACCGGCGCAGCGAAGAGGCGCGACGCGCGGAGCGGCGAAGGCGGCGCGGAAAGTAGCGCGACGGGGCAGGTCTCAACCGGTCCACGGCCGCGCCTGCGTCCACCAGTGAGCCGTGGCTGCGCCGAACAGAAAGCCACCCACGTGCGCGAGATAGGCCACGCCTCCGCTCTGCACGGTTGCTACCGAACCCACCACATTCAGGAGTTGAAACAGGAACCAGACGCCGATCAGTAGTGCAGCGGGAATGTAGGCGACGCGAATAAAAATCAGGATCCAGACGAGCGAGCGGATGCGGTCGTGCGGGAAGAGCACGATGAAAGCGCCCATGACGGCAGCGATGGCTCCGCTTGCGCCCAGGCAGGGGATGCGCGAACTCGGGCTGCCTGCCACCTGCGCCAACATCGCCACTACGCCGCCTGTCAGGTAGAAGGTGAGATACCGCGTTTTGCCCATGGCCTCTTCAATGACGGGACCGAACGCCCAGAGGAAAACCATGTTTCCCGCGATGTGCAGCCACCCCGCGTGCAGAAACGTTCCGGTGACAAGCGTGATCCAATGCTGGCCGTGCTCGATGCGGATGGGAATGACCGCCCAATGGCGCACGAAGCGGTTGCCCTCAATCAGTTCGCGAAAAAATACATACACGTTGGCGAGCACGATCAGCAGCGTGATCAGCGCAAAGCGCCGCGTGCGCCGCGATGCATCTCCGAGCGGGATGAGCGTGGCCATATCGTTCTCTCCGTAGACTAATCTGGCGCGGCCGTTCCCAACGGGTCGTTGTCGCGGTCCGTCACTTCCGCCAGGGCCGCCAGCCGCGTGGCTAACTCATCCGTCCAGCAGCCTTGCGGCGCGCGCCAACTCCAGTTGCCGTGCGCGACAGCCGGAGTATTCATGCGCGCCTCGGAGCCAAATTCGAGCAGATCCTGCGCGGGCGCAATGGCGATTTGGGCCACGCTTGCCTGCGCCGCGCGGATCAGCGGCCATGCGGGCCGATCATGGACCGAGCCGGTCAGGGCTTCCACGGCCGCTCGTTCCGTCCTGCTCGCCGCGCGCCACCATCCCAGTGTCGTGTCGTTGTCGTGCGTGCCGGTGTAGGCCACGGTGGCGGGCGCAAACTGATGTGGCAGGTGAGTGTGCGCGCCTTTCGAACTGAAACCGAATTGCAGCACCTTCATGCCGGGCAGGTTCAGGTCGAGGCGCAGCGCGTCGACCTCGGGCGTAATGAGCCCCAGGTCTTCCGCAACCAGTGGCAAAGGTCCGAGCGCGGATTCGAGCGCGCGGAAGAGTTCGAGACCCGGCGCTTTGATCCACTCGCCTTTCACGGCAGTCTCTTCCTCGGCAGGAATCGCCCAGTAGGCCTCGAAGCCGCGGAAGTGGTCCAGGCGCACGATGTCGTAGAGATCGACGGAGCGGCGGATACGCTCGATCCACCATTCAAAGCCGCTTGCGGCGAGCACATCCCAGCGATAGAGGGGATTGCCCCAACGCTGGCCAGTCTCGGAAAAGTAGTCGGGCGGCACGCCGGCCACGCGGACCGGTTTCAGGTCTTCGCCGAGTTCGAAGAGTTCCGGGTGAACCCACACGTCGGCCGAGTCCATGTTGACAAAGATCGCCACATCGCCCAGGATGCGTATGCCGCTCTCACGAGCTGCCGTTTGCAGAGCGGCCCACTGCCGGGCAAAAGCGAACTGCAGAACCTTCTCGATCGCGCACTCGCGCGCGTGCTGTGCCGATGCTTCGGCGAGCGCCTGCGAATCGCGGCGGCGCAGCAGCTCGGGCCACTGGTTCCACGCGCCGGTCGAGTAGACGCGACGCAGGACCGTGTAGAGTGCGTAGTCTTCGAGCCATGAAGCTCGATCGCGGCAAAACAATTCGAAGTTCTCCCACTGTTCGCCGGTTTCCTGGCCGGCAAGCGCGGGATCGTCAAGGGCGCGGTCGAGAAAGTTTCCAGCAGCCTCGCGGAGCAGCGGGAATTTCTCTTGCTCAACAAGATCGAAATCGACGGGGCCGGAGCTGGCGGGAAGCGCGGCGATGCGATCGGCGCCGATCCAACCCCAGTCGTGCAGCGTCTCCAGGCTGATGAGCGCGGGATTGCCGGCAAAGGCCGAGGTGCCGGCGTAGGGCGAGTTGCCGTATCCCGTAGGTCCGAGAGGCAGAACCTGCCAGATGTGCTGTTTGGCGCGCGCGAGAAAGCTCAGAAACTCGTGCGCTGCCGGGCCGAGATCGCCTATACCGCCGGGTGAGGGTAGGGAAGTGGCGTGCAGAAGGACGCCGGAAGATCGCTGAAATTGCATGATTTCATTATTACGGATGGGCCGCCCGGCACATCGCGGTCGAATCTGAGAAACTGGTATGCGCGCCCCTCCGCGCGGTTTTGAATCAATCGAAAACTTAGGGAGCACTCCGTTGAACTTCCGTCACCACACTTCCTTCTTCCGTACTTTGATTCAAGCTTCTGTCCTGGCAGCTTTTGCCCCTTCATTTGCATCGGCCGCCACCGTTCCGCAATCCGTCACGCTGGAAGGTGGCTGGCAGTTGCAGGATGTGATGAAAGCGCCGCAACCCGGCGCGGAAATTTCGACGAAGGATTTCGATACGCACGGCTGGCACACGGCCACGGTGCCGGGCACGGTGCTCACCTCGCTGGTGAACGATCGCGTCTATCCCGAACCGCTCTACGGCGAGAACGATCGACAGGAGATCATTCCCGAGAGCCTGTGCCACACCTCCTATTGGTACCGCACCGTCATCCGCGTCCCGCGCGCCTACCGCAAACATCATGTGTGGCTGAACTTTGACGGGATTAACTACGCAGCAGAGGTGTGGGTGAACGGCACCAAGGTCGGTTCAATCCGCGGCGCCTTCATCCGCGGCATTTTTGACATCACGGCGCAGGTCAAACCGGGCAAGCAGGCGGTGGTAGCGGTGCTGGTGTCGCCGCAGCCGCATCCCGGCGTGCCGCACGAGCACACGCTGCGCAACGGTGTGGGCAAGAACGGCGGTATCACGGCGATTGACGGGCCTACGTTCCTTTCCACCATTGGCTGGGACTGGCTAAACGCCGTGCACGACCGCGATACGGGCATCTGGCAAAAGGTGTATCTTTCCGCCACGGGCCCCGTCGTGCTCAAGAACCCGCTGGTGACGACCGATCTACCGCTGCCGCGGACGGACTCGACCGATGTTGCCGTCCACGTGACGCTGGAAAACGTGAGCGACCAAACGCAGACCGGCGTCGTACAGGGGACGATCGAGAACATCGTCTTCGCGCGCCCGGTGGAGCTGGCTCCGCACACCACGCAGCAAATTGATTTTGATAACAAGACCACGCCGGCCCTGCACATCGAGCATCCACGCCTTTGGTGGCCAAACGGCTACGGCGCGCAGGAGATGTACCGGCTGCATCTTGCATTCAGGATTCGCCGTTCCACGAGCGATATGCAGGATGTGGATTTTGGCGTTCGCAAGATCACGTATTCGGTGCCGGGAACCGATACGCTGACGATTTCAGTGAACGGCGCGCCGATCTTCATTCGCGGCGGCGACTGGGGCCTCGACGAAGCCATGAAGCGCATTCCGCGCGAGCGGCTCGATGCCGAGATTCACATGCACCAGCTCGCGCACATGAATCTGATCCGCAACTGGGTGGGCCAGAGCACGGGTGAGGATTTTTATGAGCTGTGCGACAAGTACGGCATCCTGGTGTGGGACGAGTTCTTCCAGCCCAATCCCGGCGATGGGCCGAACCCCACCGATCTCGAAACCTACATGGCCAACGTGCGCGACAAGGTGCTGCGCTACCGCAATCACCCTTCCATTGCCTTATGGTGCGCGCGTAACGAGGGCTACCCTCC
>JAJYFA010000033.1 GCA_021790995.1 Acidobacteriota bacterium | reverse complement strand
AACCGCGAGATCGTCTACGCCGGAACCACCGAAGGACTCTACAAAACCGAGAACGCCGGTCACAGCTTCCAGCGGATGACGGGCTCGGACGTGGTGATCAACGACGTGTACGTCGATCCCACGAATTCGCGCCGCGTACTGCTCGCCACCGATCGCGGCGGCGTGCTGATCAGCGACGACGGCGGCGGCACCTTTACTCCGTCGAATACGGGCATCTCCGAGCGCAAGATCGCGGCCCTGCTCGTCGATCGCAACGATCCCCGCGGCCTCTATGCCGGCGTGGTCAACGACAAGCAATTCGGCGGCGTCTTCCACTCCACGGACAGCGGCGCGCACTGGCAGCAGCTTGACGCCGGACTCGACGGCCGCGACGTCTTCTCTCTTGCGCAATCCAAAGACGGCACGATCGTAGCCGGAACCAGCCATGGCATTTTCGTTCTTCCTGCCGGCGACCCGCCCGCCGCAGGCGGCGCATCAGCCGCTGCGGGGAGCGTTTCCGGTGATGCGCTCGTCTGGCAACCGCGCAACGACATCGCCAACCAGCGGGTGAAGACAGCCATCGAAAGGCTCCATGGCGCCAGGGTCAACGTCGAGAAACAGGTGAGCGATCCGGTCATTCAACTGGAGAGCCTCGTCAACGCCGTCGATGCCTCGGGCGATGTGTGGGTGGCGGCGACCGATTACGGCGTCCTCACCAGCAGCGACCAGGGCGCTAGCTGGCAGGGCGGCCCGGTGATGGATCAGGGAGACTTCATTTCCATCACGGCCCATGGCAAGGAGATGGTGGCCGCGCGCGACTCGAATGTGGTGATCTCGCACGATGCCGGCCGCTCCTGGTGGCCCTTGGGCACGCCCATCGCGCTTACGCATATTCACCGCGCGACCTTTTCGCCCGACGGCACTCTCTGGCTCGGCGCGCATGAGGGCGTCTACTTTACGCGCAACCTTGGCAAAAACTGGTTCTGGATTCAGCGTCTGCCGCTCGGCGATGTTGACGACCTGAGCTACGATCCGGTTTCTGGGCGCGTTCTCGCCAGCTCCCGCCGGGTCGATCAGATCTACGCCATCGATCCCAGAACGATCACCTGGGTCTCGTGGCAGGCAGGCTACCAGATTGACCTGATCCGCGCTGCCGGTGGCCGCCTGGTGGCCGCCTCGCTCAACGATGGCGTCATCCTGGGGCCCCAGGTTCCACCCGCGCCGCAACCGGACGCGAAGGCGCAGTAAGAGTCGCCGGGGAGTATTGTCAGCGAGTCAGCGGGCTGGCGGATGGGTTGTGCTGCCGCACCGGCTTTGGCCATCCGCTCCCGGCCGTTTACTTGACCTTGAATGCCTTGTCGACGATGGCGTTGGGGTCGCGGCCTGCGGGGAGCATGGTGAACAGAGATCTGGTTGCGGTGCGCGCGACGGCCACGTCGCCGGAACGGCGGTCGGCGACAAACAGCAGGTGACCGGCGGCCGAGAAGGCCATGGCATCCGGCCCGTCTCCGACATGGATTGCGCCCACAAGCCTGCCGTCGTCGATCGAGTAGACCGTTACTTCCTGCGAGTGGAGGTTGGCGACGTAGACCAGCGCGTTGTCGCGCGATACCAGTCCGCGGACGGGATCGGCCCCGATCATGTAGGTGTCGCCCACCTCGTCGGTGGTGTTGTAGATCTCGCTCAGGGAGTCGGAGAGCGAGTTCGACGCGAAGACCTCGCCGCCGTCAGGCTTCAGAGCCAGGTCGACGGGAGCGCGGCCCACGTCCATGAGTGCTTCGAGCCGATCGGGTTGCGCAGGGCCGGCATCCTGCTTTGTTGCCGCGCGCGCCAGCGCAATCGCCATTACCTGGTGACCGGCGGAGCAGGCAACAAAAGCCTTCGAGGAATCGGGCAGGATCACGGGGCTGGTCGCGCCGGGGCAGTCAGCGAAAACGGCGCGCACATGGCCGTTTTCCGGATCCATCATCGTCACAGAGCCGGCCTCCTGGTTGGCGACCACGAGCGTCTTGCCGTCAGGCGCGATGCGCGCCGCGACTGGTCCTTGGCCGGCGCCATACTGCGCCAATTCGCGCCGTGCTTTCAGGTCGATTACCGAGACTGAGTTTGAGCCGGAGTTGGCCACATACGCGTGCGCGCCGTCGGCATCAATGTCGATCGAGACGGGTTGGCGGTGCACGGGGATGGTGTCGACAACGGTGTTGCTCTCGGCATCAATCACTGAGATCGAACCGTTCGTATCCGGCGCGCCCTGGTTGACGACGTAGATCTCGTTCCGCGTGGGACTGGCGGCGATGGCGACCGGATGGCGGCCCACGGTCAAATCACGGTCCAGGCGCACGTTGACGACGTCGAGCACGGTCACAGTGTCGCTGCCGCCGTTGGCGACATAGATGTATTCGCGATAGTTGGGCGGGTACTGGGGAAAATCGTGCGGCCGGCAGCCGGTGAGGAACAGGGCGAAGACAGCGATGGCGGCGCTGCGCGAAAAATTACCCCAGGCTTTTCGACTCTGCCCGCCGCGGCTGCACAGGATGACAGGGAAATGAAGAAGTGTGCTACCGCCTGGGAAGGGCAGGAAGCGAGTCCGTCGCGAGACCGCCGATTTGTGATCCCTGCTCCCTGACACCTGGAGTTCGTTCATTTTCCGCTCGCTTCCGCCGTTATCTTGCTTGTTGCGCCTCGCGCCAGCGAGCGGCCCACGACGGGTGCAATCTGTTCGATCTCGTTCATCATGGTTGCGAACTGTTCGGGAAAGAGCGACTGCGGGCCGTCGGAGAACGCGCTCTCGGGATGGTTGTGCACCTCGACGATGATGCCGTCGGCGCCGGCTGCGATTCCGGCGCGCGCCATGGGCAATACACTGTCGCGGCGTCCGGTGCCATGGCTGGGATCGACCAGGATCGGCAGGTGGCTCACGTGCTGCAGCGCGGGGATGATGCTGAGGTCGAGGGTGTTGCGCGCGTGATCGGCAAAGGTGCGCACACCCCGTTCGCAGAGGATCACCTCGTAGTTGCCCTCGCTCATCACGTACTCGGCGGCCATCAGGAACTCTTCGAGCGTGGCGCTCATGCCGCGCTTGATGAGCACCGGCTTGCGCATGCGGCCGACCCTCTTGAGCAGGGAGAAGTTCTGCATGTTGCGCGCGCCGATCTGGATCAAGTCAGCCCACTCGGCGACGAGATCGAGTGACTCGGCGTCGATCGCCTCGGTGACGATGCGCAGCCCGAATCGATCCCGGATTTCGGCCATGATCCTGAGCGCTTCGAGGCCCAGGCCCTGAAAGGCATAGGGCGAGGTGCGCGGCTTGTAGGCGCCGCCGCGAAAGAACTGCGCTCCGGCTGCGGCCACCTGCTCGGCAATGGCGAAAGCCTGTTCGCGGCTCTCGATGGAGCAAGGTCCGGCGATGACGGCCAGATTGCGGCCGCCGATGGTTGCGCCGTTGGCAAAGCGGACCACGGTGTCTTCTTCCTTCACATCGCGGCTGGCCAGCTTGTATGCCTTGGAAACACGGATGACCTCGGCGACCCCGGAGAGGGATTCCAGGTTGCCGCGGTTCACCTCGCCCTGGTTGCCGGTGATGCCGATCGCGGTGCGCTGCGCCCCCGGCAGCGGATGAGGCCGAAAGCCCAACTGCTCGATATGGTCGCAGACGGCCTGGATTTCCTCCGGCGTAGCCTGCGCCTTCATGACAACCAACATGACACGCCCCCGATCCCACAGTGTACCGGGTGGAGGAACGAAGGGCAATTTGCGGCGGTGAAGCGATTTGGTGGAATCGTTGGCCGGCAGGGTTGAGGCGCCGCTGTATTCAGGTCACTCAACGCGCGCCAGAATCCGTGCGTTTTTGCAGGCGATTCAGGCCAGATGGGCAAAACTGCCGGTCAGTTGGAGTTGTCTTTCGGATCCACGCATTTTGCGGCGACGACGGCAGGTGCAACCACCATGCCGATAAAGGCGAGAGCGATGATGAGGTCATGCATTGCAGGATTCCTCGGGGCCGCGCGCTTGAGCCGGCCAGCACAGGAATCATCGGCATGTGGAGGGAAAGCTTGAACGCCGCTGCCGCGTGAGGGAGTTGCGGCGATGGGGTCGAGCGGGGGCGCTTGAGACCTTCAACGCTCAGAGGGTCTGCCGGAGCGGCGCAGGAGACCGGCGCGCTCGGCATCGCGCTTCTGTGCGCGCCACTTGAGGCCGAGCCATGCCAGATAGCTCAACTGGATCACCCAGGTGATGATGTAGGCCGCCACGCGGAACTGATGGTCGAGAATCGCTGCCTGGTCCATTTGCTGTTTGGTCCTCTCTGCTAATTCGGGTCTGGGTTGACGACCGGTTTTGTCTGGCCGGGATGCGCGGGTCCGATTGTGCGCGTCTGGACCGGCGCTACCGTTCCGTCAGGCGTTGAGCGCGGCCTCGGCCTCGGCGGCGGCGATCTTCTGGTGCTGGCGCTCGACGCGATAGCGCAACGCGAGAATGAGCACGCCCCAGGCGAACCAGGCCAGCATGTTCCACAAGAACGGGTGCACCATGGATGGCGCCATGCCTGAGCCGGGCGCGCCGCCAAAGACGGGCGCGGGATGCTGCGTGCGCCACCAGCGGTTGGACATGTAGACGATGGGCACGTCGAGCGCGCCGAAGATGCCAAACACGGCGGCCAGGGTCTGCATCTGCGGACCGGCGACAAAGCGACGCAAAAGCAGGTAACTCATGTAGATGAGCCAGAGAACCAGAGTCGTGGTCAGGCGCGGATCCCATGTCCACCAGATGCCCCACGCCCTACGTCCCCAAAGAGGACCTGTCGTCAGCCCAACGGTGCAGAATACCACGCCCACTTCGGCACCGGCCAGAGCCAATGCATCCGCAATCTGCGCCCGGTCAGGAAAATTGCGCCGATAGGCAAGAAATCCGATGGAGCCGACAAGGCTGAGGCCGAAGAATGTAAAGGCTACCGCCCATGACGGCACGTGATAGTAGATGATGCGGAAGATCTCGCCCTGCATGGCATCGTTGGGCGCGACATAAATCGCCTGATAGTAGCCCCAGGCCAGCAGCGCCAGAGTGACGAGGACGTAAAGGACGATTGCGAGGTTTTTCATGGGAACCCTTGGGCTATACCAGTGTACGACGAGAACGGCGGAGCAGGCTCTTGGCCGAAATTCAATGTGAGCGCGATGAGACGGCAGCCTCGCAGAACGCCTTCTTGAAGATCGCAGCAAAATGGCCTCTCGCGCGAGGGGCCATGGAGTGAACCGGAAACTGGAGCCGACGGTCAGACTTGAACTGACGACCTGCTGATTACGAATCAGCTGCTCTACCAACTGAGCTACGTCGGCCTGTCTCCTCGATTGTATCGTTGCGCCGGACGAAGGTAAAGGAACGATAGGGTAAAACGGCCGCGAACCTACGTATACTTTTCACCATGCAAGTCGATCCTGTTCTCGAAGGTCAAAGACTGACCGCCCAGTACCGGCAGATGTACGATGAAGAACTGCTCCAGCTCGCCCGCAACTTCGACGATCTGACGGAATCCGCGCAGCGAGCCCTGCAGGCCGAGATGCTCACCCGCGGGCTTGGGGATCCGGTGTCCCCGATCGTGCGCCAACGGATGTTCAATCCACGACGGGTTCCCTCCGCGCAGTCGACGGAGGAGCCGCACGCCGGGGCGGCGCTGCACGCTGGTTCCGGCGCTTCACAAACCGAGCCCGGCGCTGCGGAAGCCGGACAAGAAGAAGACAATCTGCACGAGTACACCTGGAAGACACCGCTCTGCGAGTGCTCGAACCGCGAAGATGCTGCGCTGCTTCAGGAGACGCTGCGCCGCGCCGGCATCGATAGCTGGATTCAATTTGAGGGGTACACGATTTCGTTCGTGCCATCGACCGAGAATCGGTCAGCGAATAGAAGTCTGCAGATTCTTGTTGCTGCCGACCAGCTCGATGAGGCGCGCGCGATTGCGGCAGCGCCGATTCCGCAGGAGATCGTCGATGAACTGACAGCGGAGGTTCCCGCGTTTGTGGAACCTAAGTGCCCCAGATGCGGGTCAGAGGACGTGGTTCTGGAAAGCGTCGACCCGGAAAACGCCTGGCGGTGCGAGCAATGTGAAGCGGAGTGGACGGAGGCGTTGCCGAAGGCGGATGGGTGAGCCTGAAAAGAGACAAACCCGCAAGGAGTTAAGACGCGTTGAAGGGTAAAGGCGGCAGATTGGCGTCCGCCAAGGCGGACGTGGCAAGTTGGCAAGTCGGCAGTCTGATGTATGGCGGCGTGGAGACGCCGGTGGCGGGCGAATAATGGCCCGCGAAATCCTCTCAAAACGGAAAGAGCCGCCCGGCAACAGGGCAGCTCTTCCCTCAGGGAGAATAGTTCCAACGGAGGCAAAGCCATCAGAACTTTCTGGCTGCATGTTAGGTTCGGGGGAGAGCGGTGTCAAGGAAAAATATAAAGGAAAATAAGTAGATTTATTTTCAATTATTTACAGGATTTGCTGCAATACTGGACCTGCTGATTTATTCGCCAATTATTCGCCTGTTTATTTTCGTTATTTACCGTGAATCTAGCCTGTTTCTTTGGGTTTATGTCTATTTTTCCACAGGGTAATGGTGCCATTAACCCTTCGGATGCGGCTTCTGCATTGCCTGATTTTCGTCAGCCGATCTATCCCGCAAATCGAGATGGATGAACTCCATGTCGAAGACCGAGGAGGCTGGTTTGCCCGTCGCTACGCGGTAGAGCGCCCTGCCACCACCCAGCAATCCTCCCAGAAAGATGGCGGCTCCGGCGCCGATCAGGCTCAGCATCGTGATGCCGAGCAGCAGTTTGCTGGTCTTTGCGATCTCCGACTCCACGGGCAGAGGAACCGCCGTCATGTCGGCCTCGTAATGCACCGATTCGAGCAAGCGGTGACTCTCGTCGGGAATGGCATCGCCACTGACGACGGCTACCAGCGGCCCACTGTCACGTACCTCGAGCGAGGCCAGATCGGAGTCGGTGAGGGGCTTGGGCCACGGAGGTTGTGCACTGCTGCCGGCCTTGAGATAAGCGCGAATCGCGTCCACCTGGGCGTGCGCCAACTGAGGCGTGGGGTAGTCGATGATGGTGAGCGTGGCCGGCCCCGAGGTGAGGGAGTAGTTCGCGGTTACGGTCTCCGCACCCATGTCGAATCGGACCAGCGATGGCGGCAGGACTCCGCCAGAGCCGGCGTAACTGGCCGGGCCCACCGCGTAGTGCATGGTCTGCGGGTCGAGATGGGACTGCGGCAGATCGACGAGGATGGGCGGCAATAACGCGCTGTTTCCGGTGGCCTTTGGCAGGTGGCGGGCAATTTCGCGCAGTTCGCCGGCCGACATGGGCCCTACCTGGGAGAACGTTGCGTCGACCACAGTTGTTCCTATCCAGAACACCACGCGGTTTTTGTTCGACGCGGCGCCACTGCCAATCTCAGCTTTCGGCCAGCCATTCTGCCTCAAATAGCTGTAGGCTCCGTAGGTTCCGCTCGCATCGTTGAAGCGAAGGAGGCGCAGGCTCAACGTCTCGTTCTCGCGCTTATAGTTGGCGACGATAGCCGCGCTGAACCCGTATTCTTTGAGCGCGGCCGCATTGGCGGGATCGACCTGCTCGGGATCGGTGATGGACTTCGCCGGCGCGGCCGTCACCCAGCCGTCGAATGCGTCGGGCAGCAGAGCCGTTGGCGAAGGCGGAAGCGTGATGACGGTGGCCGATTTTTTTTCAGCAGCGGTGGGCTGATTGTTTTGCGCGCGCGTCCATGCCGTGCTCGAACTCAGCACTGCAACACCGGCGACAATGGCCATCCAGGGCTTCAAAACAAGACTTCCTTCCGGGCAATCGCAAAAGGACGCCCTATCCTCAAGGGTACACGGTCGCGCCGCACCGTTGGCGGGCGCCAGGCGCCGTTTTCCTGGGACGGAAGGGATCGTGCCTTCTGTCTATTTGCTGCTTGCCCGCCACGCATCGAAGGCTGCCAGCGCGCGCTCGCATTGCAGCCGGTGCCGCGCTTTCTTGTCGCGGATCTTCTTGCGCGCCTCTTCTTCGAGAGGTTCCAACAGGTCGAAGGTGATGTTGGCGGGCTGGAAGTCTTTGGGGTCGGCGTGGGTGATGTAGTGAATGAGCGAGCCAAGGGCCGTCGTGCGCGGGACGGGTTGAGGTTCAACGCCGCGGGCAACTGCGGCCGCGTAAATGCCCGCCAGCATTCCTGTCGCGATTGACTCGGTGTAGCCTTCCACGCCGCTGATCTGGCCGGCAAACATCAGCCCCGGCGCGGTTCTGAGCCGCAGGGACTCGTCGAGCAGCGCCGGCGCGCAGATGTAGGTGTTCCGGTGGATCTGTCCGTAGCGCAGGAAGCGGGCATTTTCAAGCCCCGGAATCAGGCGCAAGACCTGCGCCTGCTCGCCAAACTTGAGGTGATTCTGGAATCCGACGAGGTTGTAGCTGTCGGCGCGCAGGTTCTCCTTGCGCAACTGCACAACGGCCCAGGGCGTTTTCCCGGTACGGGGATCGCGCAGGCCTACCGGCTTCATGGGACCGAAGCGCAGAGTGTCGCGGCCGCGCCGGGCAAGCACTTCAATGGGCAGGCAGCCTTCAAAATAGTCGAGCTTCTCCCACTCCTTGCTTTCGGCGGCTTCGGCGGCGATGAGTGCGTCGTAGAAGCGGTCGTACTCGGCGCGGTCCATGGGGCAGTTGATGTAGTCGGCGGTTCCCTTGTCCCAGCGCGCGGCCAGATAGACGCGACCCATGTCGATCGACTCGGCATCCACAATCGGCGAGAGTGAGTCGTAAAAGGCGAGATGGCCCGCGCCGGTCAGGCGCTCGATCTCCCGGCTCAGCGCGTCCGAGGTAAGCGGCCCTGTCGCCACAATCGTGCAATGGCACTTCGTACTGTTCTGGCTTTGGACGAGCGGATCGTCCAGGCTGGTCACTTCCTCGCGTATCACGCGAATGCGCGGCTCGTCCGCAATGGCCTCCGTGATGCGCCGCGAGAACTCCACGCGATCGACGGCCAGCGCGTGGCCGGCGGGCACTGCGGTTTCATCGGCGATGCGCAAAAGCGCGGAGCCTGCGCGGCGCATCTCCTGCTTCAGCAGCCAGGGCGCCGTCCACTCCGACTCGCTCTTGAGCGAATTCGAGCAGACCAACTCGCCGAAGTCCGTGGTCTGGTGGGCGGGCGTCAGGCGCGGTTTTCCATCCACAAGCGCACGCATCTCGTAGAGATCGACCTCACAACCCAGCCGCGCGGCTGTCAGCGCCGCTTCAGGCCCGGCCAATCCGCCACCAATGACACGAATCCTCATGGCTGAGTCTCCATCTGGCGATTCCCCGGCCCGTCGGCAATCCGGCGGATCGCGTCGCCGTTCAGGCGCACATTCCGCCATTCGTCCAGAAACTCTGCCCCCATGGCGCGATAGAAGTCGATAGCCGGAGTGTTCCAGTCCAGAACCTCCCACTGGAGGCGCTGGCAGCCTTTTTCCACGGCGATCTCGGCTACGCGCTTCAGAAGGGCCTTCCCGATTCCAAGGCCGCGAAACTCAGGGAGGACAAACAGGTCTTCAAGGTAAATACCGGGCTGGCCCAACCACGTAGAGTAGTTGTAGAAGTAGAGGGCAAAGCCTGCCGGCTGGCCGTCGTGGTCTGCAATCAGACAGAAATAAATAGGGTTAGGGCCGAACCCATCGCGCAGAAGGCCATCCTCAGTGGCGACCACAGCTTCCGGCGCCCGTTCATAGGCCGCCAGTGCGCGGATAAAGGCCAGAATCTGCGTAACATCCGCGGCAGTTGCACTGCGAATTTCAGTTCCCATGCCTCAATTCTATTGATCCGGCCTCGAATTTCAGCGGCCGTATTTTGTACATCCCTTTCGGCGTTCCTGGTGTTCGACAACGGGAATCAAGCTTGATCTTGTGCTGTTCGTCCGATCAACCCTCGGACACTACTATGTGATACAGGCCACACACACACCTGTGCCGGTCGCACTACCATGGAAAGCGACCGGGCGTGTCGCACGGCGATTCTGCGGTACAAGAGGCAACTCGCAGGCAGATTTTCCCGTCAGGGGAAGTGCGGAAGGACCGCAAGCCCTGGCGTACGGGTACATCGCCTAACGCGCACCCCCTTGTGCAAGGCGCACGCTTGGATTTAACGTGGGTTTTACTCACAAATGCGCTTCGCCGGATGGTTTTCTTCCGCCGAGCCTGAGATTTTTGAATTTTGAGCACGCGGGAAAGATGCTTCCTGCCGCTCTCAAGGAGACAAACATGAAACGCACTTTTACGCTCTGGCTGGGCATAGCCGCAGTGGCGCTCTGGGCGCTGGCATTCGTGCCTGTGCATGCGCAGCAAGCATCTGCTGCAAAAACCGGCAAGATTCACGGTCAAGTCATCAATCCTACCGGACAGCCCCAGGCCAGCGGTACGGTGAGTCTCTCCACTGATGGCGGCGCGACGTTGAAGTACAACTTCCCCGTCGACGAGTCCGGCAACTTTTCCGGTGAAGCGCCTGAGGGAGTCTACATGATCATCTATCGCGCGGCTGACACTCCGGTCGGCAAGATGGTGGACGACATTCGCGGCGTCAAGATTGTCGCCGGTCAGGACACGGAGCAGAACCTCGACATGTCGCGCCAGGAGTACATCGACAAGATGACTCCGGAGCAGAAGAAGCAGCTTGAGGATCTAAAGAAACAGAACGCCGACGCTCTGAAGGCGAATGCCCTCATCAACAAGCTCAACGCCGATCTGAAGACCATCACTCAGGACAAGCGGGATATTGACGGAGCAATCAGCACAGCTCA
Source organism: Acidobacteriota bacterium (assembly GCA_021790995.1). GTDB lineage: Bacteria > Acidobacteriota > Terriglobia > Terriglobales > Acidobacteriaceae > Telmatobacter. The sequence goes on along the minus strand of JAJYFA010000033.1, from coordinate 20,295 downwards.
GCAGTCTCTCGGCGCCTCTGCCTCCAAGGCTGACCTTGCCAACAAGGTGGCTGAGATCAAGACTGCCAAGTACAACGACATCGTAAGTCTGATGTCCAAGGACACAACGCTGAAGCCTGACGAGGCTCTGCTGTGGGATCAACTGGGCTACGGACAGGCCGGGCTCGGGAAGTACGACGATGCGATTACCGCGTATAAAAAGGCCGTCGAACTGGAGTCCGCCGCGAAAAAGCCGCGCATGGCTGTGGTCGGCCAGGCGCAGGAGGGACTGGGCGAGATTTACGCGCGCACCGGCAAGGTTCCCGAGGCAAATGCCGCCTTTGACGCGGCTGCCAAGGCCGATCCCTCGAATGCACTCCTCTACCTGAGGAATCAGGCGATCATTTTCTTCCAGCAGAACAACGCCACGGCGCAGGTAGCCGCCGCCGACACCGCGATCAAGTCCGATACCAACCAGTCGGATCCCAACCTCGCGGTTCTCTACTACATCAAAGGTCAGGGACTGGTACAGAACGCCACGATCGATCCCAAGACCCAACGGATCGTCCTGCCGGCCGATTGTACCGACGCTTACCAGAAGTATCTGCAACTGGCTCCGCATGGGCAGTTTGCCGCAGAGGTAATGGGCATTCTGCAACAGGCTGGAGTCAAGACGAAATAAAGCAGCGTCTGATTCCGCCGAACGAAGGGCGTCCGCCACAGCGGACGCCCTTCGTGTCTTTGGCGGTAATGTCGCGAGCCATGACGCTGCAGAGGGAGATGAAGTTCATATCCGGAAAGGGTACGTCGCGATGCAACCGGACGGAGCCGGATGGAGCAAGTTGCGGCAGATTCGGCAATAGCTTTATGCCGGTTGCATGGGAAGGCTACTTTTCTCCAGTCATCTTTCGTAGCGCGGCGGAGTCGAGGTGCTCCATCAATTGAAGGAGCAGTTGGCGCGTGTTCGCAAAGTCGCGGATGTCAATGACTCCACGCGGAGAATGCGCATAGCGAAGTGGAACCAGCAGGGCCGTACTTGGCGCGCGGAAGAGATAGCTGCTGTTTTGCGCGCCGACGCCGAAGCCTTCCTGCATGATGGTTGTGAATTGCAGTGGGATTCCGGAAGCCTTGGCCTGCCCGGCGATCCAATCGCGAATCGAGGGTGTGGTCGAGATGGAACCGTCGTAGAGATCGAGCGTCGGTCCTTCTCCGAGCCGCTCTTGTTGCTGGGTGGCATTGACGCCGGGGGTGTCGGTGGTGATGCCTACTTCGACAACGAGGACAAAATCCGGTTCAAGCTGAGGCATTTCCACCGTGGCATTGGACCGTCCGAACTCCTCGGAGGTGGTCCACGCAATGTAGATCGTGTTGGGATGCGGAGTGGTGGCGAGCTTGCGGGCTAACTCGACAAGGACGGCGCAGCCAACGCGGTCGTCCCAGGCCTTGGAAGAATACTTGTCGGACGTGCCGAGTCGAAGGAAGCTGCTCTGCGGAGCGACGCGGTCGCCGAGTTGGATTCCCCATTGGCGCACTTCAGCCGCGCTCGATGCGCCAATGTCGATGTACATTTGAGAGACGCCCGGAGCTTCAGTCTTCTCTTTTTCAGACATCAGATGAGGCGGGCGCACGCCGACAACTCCGATGATCGCTCCGTGAGACGTGCGCACGGTAACGAGATGGTCCGCCATGCTGCCCGCGTACCAGTTTCCTAACGGAGCGACTCTGAGGAATCCATCGGGCGTAATGGCGCGCACCTGAAAGCCGACCTCGTCCATGTGAGACGACAAAAGAATCACGGGACCGGGTTCAGTTCCCGGAAACCTGGCGACCAGATCGCCTGCCGGCGTTTCTTCCACGTGAATGGAACTGCCAAGCTGGGCGCGGATGATGGAGCGGATGTCTCCTTCATCACCGGAGGTGCCTTGAGCGAGTGTCAGGCTTTTGAGGAGATTGAGCGTTTCAGGGCTGGCGGGTGTAACGGATGGACCCTGCGCGCTGGCAGAACCAATCGCCACGAACAGCACCGCCCATGGGATAAGACCAGAAACGGCCAATCGACTCGTCACAATAGTTCCTCAAAACTTTCCTTTGCCACGCCGCGCAGATCCATTTCGAATTCGATGTCGTCCACCGGCGGGCGGGATAGGTGCCAGTGTACGCCAAGACGCGCGGCCACACCCATGCGATCGAGGATGGCAGATTGCAGGAATGGCGTAATGCTGTGCACCGTATAGATGTCGACGGCGGTCACCTGCGACCAGTTGACGCCCAGCGCATCGAGGCGGGATTGCATGATGTCCATGACACATGCGGCCTTATCTCTCATGGCATCGCCGGATGTTTCGCCACGCCGGACGATGGCCGACTGATGCAGCGCGCTCTGCCGAAGCTCACCTGCGCCCGAGACGACAAAGGAGGGCCGATCGGAAGCTTCGGCGCAAGGCCGGGTGTAGCTGAAAGCGTGGATCGTCTGCTCTGTCAACGATTCGGCAAGAGGGAAGACATTCGTGCGCGCGACCGGATTCTCGCCCTTCAACTGCGAATTGTCGGGCAGCATGTTGTGCTTCCGCAAAAGGCTACAGTATTGATCGTTGAATGCGGCAAAGCCCTCGAAGGTGTAGGGCGCGGGACACCGCAGCTCGAGACCGCAGAGCGCCTGCGGCTGACGCTTGGCCGAGGCAAGGAAGGCGGCAATGGCTTCAATCCCGGGCGCCAGCGGCAGGGGACGCATCAGCGTGACGTGGTGAATTTCATGGCCGGATAGCGCGCGAACGCCACTGGAATAGGTCGCGCCGCCAGGCTGAATGAGATAGTCGCCGGATAAGTTGTTGATTGTCATCGTTTCCTGTCCTGGTGATTGGCGATGTGCCTGATTTACGTGACGGGATGTTGCTAGGCCTGAGGGGGCTTGCTGCTCAGTCCGCCGAATCCTGTATTCGCTGCCGTTACGCCGCCGTCAACAACCATGACACTGCCGGTCATGAACGAGCTTTCGTCCGAAGCCAGGAACAAGGCTGCATTGGCAATCTCTTCCGGCTTGCCCAGCCGGCCGAGGGGATAGAGCCGGGCGAGCCGATCGACAATTCCGGGATCCTTCTCGACCCGCTCCTGCCAGATTTCGGTCAGTACGGTTCCGGGGCAAACGCAGTTGATGCGAATGTTGTCCGCGCCCAGTTCGCAACACAAGGAGCGCGACATACCAATGATCCCCGCCTTGATTGCGCTGTAGACATGCGCGCGTCCAAAGCCCATGAAGGCGTTGACCGAAGAGATGTTGACGATGCTTCCGCCGCCGGCAGCCTTCATGCAGGGCAAGACGGCCTGAATGCAGAGCCATGCGCCGTGCAAGACAACCTCAACGTTCGGCTCGAACTCGTTGCCCACAATTGCCTGCAGTCCACAGATGGCTGAGTTGACCAGAATGGCCGGAGCGCCAAATGACTCTTCGGCAGTCGCCACCAGATGCTGCACATCCTCCGGCTTGCTCACGTCGGCAGGAACAAAGATGGCTTGCCCGCCTCGATCTGTAATGAGCTTTGCGGTCTCGGATCCGCCGCGTGTATCGATGTCGTCCACCGCTACGCGGCAGCCCTCAGACGCCAGGCGAAGCGCGATGGCGCGGCCGATTCCGCGCGCGGCTCCGGTCACGATGGCTGAGCGATTTGCGAGTCTCATGAATGTTCCTGTCTGGTTTGGAGTCCTTCCAGAATGAATGCCAATTCCTGAAGGGTGATCCGTTACTGTTGAACGGCGCGGGCTGTTCCCATCCTTCACAGTTTCTTGAGCGCCGATTGCAGCCAGCTCAACATGGCGGGCGGCGCTTCAGAGTAGTTGTAAAGATAGATGCCTGTGGCGCCGGCGCTTTGCGCGGCCATCACGATCTCTTCCAGTTGTTCGGCGCAGTTGGGGATTCCCATGCCGAGCCGGATGTAGCAGTGAAATTCGCCGCGCCAATCCTGCGGCAGGTTCGCGACGGCGCTCTGAACCGTGCGATAGGTTTGTTCCGGGGTCTGGCCATAAGCCCACACGGCAAAGCCATCGCAAACATCGCGCAGGGACGGAGAGAATCCAGTCTGCAGATAGAGCTTGCAGTTGGTCCCTTGCAGAGATTCCTGGCGAATTTCAAAAATCAGCGACTCAGCCAGATGGCGCAGAAAGCGATTGTATCGGCGCAGCTCAGGTTCGCGATCCTCCAGCTCTTCCATGGTTTGCGGATGGTTTAGAGGGCGGTGCGGCGCATGAGTAAAGGCAATCTCCAGTGTCTGCTTCACGGCGTTGCGGGCTGCTTCCGCATCCACGCCCGCAGCCTCGGCCTTCCTCACGGTTTGCGGATTGAAGCAAAGAGAAAGCAGTTGCTGCTCCATCTCAGACAGTCCGGCCAGGTCGCGCTCGTGCGTATGATTGTGGCGCACGCTGTGCCACTTGAAGCTTTCCAACTGAATGCCATGGGGAGAATAGTTTGTCGCAATGTCGCGGACGAGGGCCTTCAGATAATTCCTTGTATCGTCGTGGCCCAAAGAGAGCGCGTGGGGCAGGATGTCGCCATAGGCGCTGTGTTGCGCGAGATGTGGAAAGGCGAGACCAAGGCGCGTATTGTGCGCGCCAACCGTCCAGGCCACCAGGTTCAGTCCCGCGTCCTTTGTGCAGTCTGCGGCCAGGCGCAGAGGGTTCACCTGCGCAGCGATGGCAGCTGCAGGAGGCCTGAGGCAGGTGCCGGAGTAGAGGGCCTCATCCGGGTGAAAATAGGCTGCGCCGCTCTCGCTCCAGCGCAGGCGGCGCGTCGCATGGTGTGGCTGGACGAACCAGCCGGAATGATAGGAAGCCGCGATACAGAGAGTGTCCAAACCCACCGCGCGCGCCCATTGCATGAGAGGCACGGCGTTGCCATCTTCCAGATCCCATGCGTGAGCGAAGATGGCTTTTGTGAATGAACTGTCGGGGGATTTTTTCATGACCGATCCTTGGCCCCGGCTCGCTGGGCGCGCTCTGCCCGGACTCGCTGCAAGGCTTGCTCTACCCCGGCCGGCAAACCAGTATCGACGCCGGCGACGAGGAAATCGAATCCCGCATTCAGATAAGTCATGGCATCGGCCGCCGAAACAGCGAGTCCGCACGGCACGTGCTCTTCTTTGCAGATGGACTGGATGGTCACCAAAGCCGATTGAACAGCGCTTCCGCCTTTGCGCCCTTCGAGCGACATGGAGAGATCGGACGGGCCGATGAGAATGCCGCCAACGCCAGGAGTTCGCGCAATGGCCCGGCAATTTTCCACTCCTTCGCGGGTCTCGATCATGCACCAGAGCAGGAGTTCGCCGTCTGGGTCGAGCGGCCACAAGTCGGCACGCGCTGCATATTCAGGACCGGGAATTCCCCAATAGCGCGCAGCCCAGGGGTAGCCCACGCCGCGCCGTCCTTCCGGATAGAAATCGGATGCTCCGGGGGCCTGCGCAAAGCGCATTCCTGCGACGGCGTGAAGGGCTTCATCGGCAGTATTGATCGTGGGCGCGACAACTCCGAAGACGCCCAGGTCGAGCGCCTGCTTCATCAGGTATTGGATGCGCTCGGAACCGTAGGAGGGCAATCGGACCAGGGGCACTACATCCGGCTGCAGATTCCCCTTTTCGAGAATGCGGGCTTTATCGGTCAGCGCGAGCAGAAAACTCTCAAGATGTTCTACGCCGAATGGGGTGTGCTCGAGATCGAGAATGATGAAATCCATGGGCGCTTCAGCCATGGCGGCAGCCGAACGCATGGAGGCATTGAAAGCGAAGATGCCCATGGGCGCAACACCGGTTTCAAACAACTCAATGACGCGATTGAGGCGTACGCGCTTTTGCATGGATTGCCCTCGGAGGCTGTTCTGGACTCGATCGGGGGCCGCGTTCGGCCGGCAATCTGGAGATAGCATACTGTCGACAGTTGTCAACGTCAAGGCGCTTTCTGCGCCGGCGCGCGCGGGCGATTCGCGGCGTTTGTACAGAGCTTTGCCGCAGCGCAACCGGCTCAATGTGGAGAAGGATAGAGGGTGCAACACGACTCCTGCAAATCGAGCGATGGCCAGGATCGACCGGCGCTGCGGTGAGCAGTGCGTGCTAGCGGGGCAAAAGCGCACGGCCGTGAACGTGGAGAAATCAAAACGTAACTGGCTGCGTGAGTTGGCGAATAGATAAGCGGTGAATCGGGATTGCGCTATCGAGTTTACCCCGCGGTGAGGTCAATCAATTCGCGGGCGCCGCGAGATTCGAGATGGTGCGGAATGAGAGGCCGGAGAGGGGTTGAGGCGCCGGATGGAGCGGTCGCGGAAAGCTGCAACTCCCTCCAAATCATAAATATGCCCATGCTCGTAAAGACAGCGTAAAAATTCCCAAGAATCATCTTGACAAACTGTCGACAGTTCTTTAATCTTCGTTTCACGGTTGCATCCTCGGGGAGGTGTACAGTGATCTTTCGTCAGAAGGCTCGTCTGGTTTTAGCGGCGCTGATTCCCTTGTTCTGCTTCAGCATGATGGGAATCGCGCAGAATAGCACCGGCTCAATTTCCGGCATCGTAAAAGATTCCTCCGGCGCGGTAGTCCCGGGGGCAAACATTCACGTTGTTTCAATCGCTACTGGCGCAACGAGAGACGTACAGTCCGATGCCTATGGCGACTACATCGTCTCGCAGTTGCCGATTGGCAGCTACAAGGTTACGGTTGCGAAGCCGGGCTTCAAGACAGAATCGACGAATAATGTCCAGGTTCAGATTCTGTCCACGGTGACGGTGAATTTTTCGCTTGAAGTTGGCGGCGCCTCGCAGACGGTTGTTGTGAATGTAAGCAGCGCCCAGGCTCAACTGGACACGCAGACGTCGCAGGCAGGCACCGTGATCGAGAACAGGCAGATCAATAACCTGCCTCTGAACGTGCGGCAGTTCATGCAGCTCATCTTTCTGGCGCCCATGGCGACCCCGGCGGCGAATGATTATCGGTCCAATGAGACTCCGCGCAACACGAACGTGCCCGCGGCTGCCGGCCAGATGCCGGAAAACAACAACTATCAGATTGACGGAATGGACAACCTGGAAACGGGCAGAAACAACTTCGACGTTTCCGTGCCGGTCGATTCCGTTCAGGAGTTCAGGGTTCAGACGGGCATGCCCCCAGCCGAGTTTGGCCGCGGCGGCGGCGCGATCATCAATGTGGTGACGCGCAGTGGAAGCGACCAATTTCACGGGTCGGCGTACGAGTTTGCGCGGAACGACACCTTTGACGCAAAGCCGTACTTTGCTGTTGCGAAAAGTCCCCTCACGCGGAACCAGTTCGGCGGTTCTCTCGGCGGCCCCATCGAGCGCCAGAAGCTATTCTTCTTCGGCAACTATGAGGGACTCCGTCAGTCGTCAACCATCTCTCCGCCCACTGGCCTCGTGCCAACGGTAGCTGAAAAGCAGGGAGTCTTTCCCTCGACGATCATTGATCCAACGACCGGGCAGCCGTTCCCGAATAACACAATTCCTTCGCAGGATATTAGTCCGATCTCGAAGAACTTGCTCCAGCTCTTCCCCGACCCAAATGTGTCGGGCCAGACGGGATATAACTTCACCTTCTTCAATGTCCCCACCGTGCAGAATAACTATGACTACGCGGTCGGGCGTGTCGACGCCAACCTTGGATCAAAAGATACGCTCTTTGGGCGCTATCTATACGACAAGGAAGTCAATGGCCATCCTCCCACGCTTCCGGCCCCCGGGTTGTCCGGCGGTTCCAATCTCACATTGTTCAACCAGGGTGCGGGCATGCAGTGGAACCACATTTTTTCTCCGACCTTGTTGAACACCGCCTCGGTGAGCTATGCCAGGTACCATAACGAAACGACCACTCTTAATTCCTTCCGGCAAAACTTCATCGCTCCGGCGGGAATCACCAATACGCTGTCCGCGACCCAACCACTCTTCTGGGCTGTTCCGAACATTTTCATTCCCGGCCTGCTGACACCGTCGGACGCGACTCCAAATTATCGCACCATGAACAACTATCAGTTGCAGGACGCCGTTGTCGATACGTGGGGAAAGCACACAATCAAGATCGGCGGCGACTTACAGCGAATCCAGACCGATATGTTCTTCACCGGGTCGAATGGATTCTGGAGTTTTGCCAACAATTATACGGGCAACGATTTTGCCGACTATCTTCTCGGCGATCCTGACTCGGTTGGCAAAACCGTGCAAGCTACAACATGGAACACCTGGATGAACTATTTTGCGGTGTATGCGCAGGATGATTGGAGGGCAACTCATAATCTTACTCTGAACATCGGGCTCCGTTATGAAGTTGAAACAGCCATCAGTATGGACGACAAATGCGGCATGCAGATGAACCTGGCAAACGGCGTGGCCACTCAGGTGATCTCTGAGCAATGCAAATCGCTAGCGGCCGTTCAAAGCTTTTCTCTGAATGTCCGTCCTGACGTCATCCTTCAGACGACCACTCATTCTGCGCCCTACAACACCAACTGGCATGAGTTTGCGCCGCGATTCGGTCTTGCCTATTCAGTCGGCCCGAATACCGTGCTGCATGCCGGCTATGGGGTGTTCTATGCGGACCCGCAGGTGGCCAGCACGGCATCGTCGAACGACTATGCGCCGGTTGACCTGGCTCCCACCTGGGTCTCCAATCCAACCACGCCCACAATTGGCTGGAATCCCGAAGGCCAGTTAAGCGGGGTGTATACATTGAAGAATGCGGCGTTGACGGTCTTCCCGTATCTCTCCAGAAACATGAAATACGGCATGGTACAGGAGTGGAATGCCAACATCCAGAGAAACATCAACAGCACTCTCTCGCTGCAGTTGATGTATCAGGGCAGCAAGGACGATCATCTGCTGCTCTTCAATAATGCCGACTGGAAGGCGCCTGGTCCAGGTAATGTGCAGCAATTGCTGCCTTATCCGCAGTATGCTCGCATCCAGGATTTCGAACCTACCGGATACTCCAACTACAACGGAGTATCAGCGAGGCTCGAGCAAGCTCCCTGGCATGGTCTCGGCTATCTCTTTTCCTATACCTTCGCCAAATCGCTTGACACGGGATCAACGATGAACGAAATTCCTCAGTGGACCAATCCTTTCAATCAGCACGCCACTGCTTATGGTCCCTCGGAGTTCAATGCTCCTCAGCGGCTCACTCTCGCCTATTCCTATGCTTTACCGATGGGCAGGGGTCAGGCGCTTTTCGCAAGTGCTCATGGTATAGCCAATGGCCTCGTATCCGGCTGGGGCATCCGCGGGATTTACCAACTGCAAAGCGGGCTGCCGCAGACTCCTTCGATGAATCTGTCGCGCGAAGGAATTTGCTCGGTAGCTTGTTCTGCGCGGCCGAATCGCGTGGGGAACGGTAATTTGCCTCGCGGGCAGAGGTCCATCCATCACTTCTACGATGCGAGCGCATTCCAGTTGATTCCGGCAGGCGGTGTCTCCGGAGAAATAGGCAACGCGGGAAGGGATATTCTGATTGGGCCTCCCATCAACGATATGGACTTCCAACTCTACAAGGACACAACCATCCACGGCGCGCAGAGCGTGGAAATCCGCTGGGAGATGTACAACGTATTGAACCACACCCAGTGGGCTGCTCCGAGCGTCAACGCGGAATCTCCGTCCACGTTCGGCGTGATTACAAGCACGCAGCCGCCGCGTATCATGCAGTTTGCTGCGCGCTACTCATTCTGAGATGCAGTGAATGGAGAAGCACGGCTGGGCCGTGATCGCAACCGGGCTTTGCTCACCCATCTGGATGAGTGAATTTAAACAAGTGAAGGAGCGTGCCGGTACTCACGAGTATCGGTACACTCCTTCTGCTTTTTCCAGACAGAACCCATGCAAAGCGAACGCTTCGCAGTAGTCGGGTAGTCAGGTCACTGGCCGCGTAAATTCAGATCGCTTCATTTGTGGCGCCCGGGATAGTTCCGAATTTTTTCTGGAACTACCTGCTTCCGTCCCAGGAGACGACTTGTTGCTGCTGTTCTCCCAGTCCTTCCACTCCGAGGCGCATGCGATTGCCGGGGCGAAGATAGACGGGAGGTTTCTGGCCGAGGCCGACGCCGGGAGGCGTCCCCGTGGAGATGATGTCGCCCGGGTGCAGTGTCATGAACCGGCTCAGATAGCTGATGAGGTGAGCAATGCCGAAGACCATGGTCCTGGTTGAGCCGTCCTGGACGCGCTTTCCGTCGACTTCGAGCCAGAGCCGCAGGTTCTGCGGATCGGGAACCTCATCGGCTGTGACCAGCCAGGGCCCGATGGGACCAAAGGTGTCCGCGCTCTTGCCCTTGACCCACTGGCCTGTGCTTTCGAGCTGAAAGGCGCGCTCCGAGAGGTCGTTCACGACGCAATAGCCGGCAACATAGGCGAGCGCATCCTGCTCGGCGACGTACTTGGCTTTGCTGCCGATGACAACACCGAGTTCGACTTCCCAATCTGTTTTGGTGGATCCTTTGGGGATCTCGACGAGATCGTTAGGACCGCAGATCGAAGAGGTGGCTTTCATGAAAACTACCGGCTCGGTGGGAACGGCCATGCCGGACTCCGCGGCGTGATCGGAGTAATTCAATCCGATGCAGACGAACTTGCCTACAGAAGCGACACACGGGCCAAGGCGCACGGCGTCGGGCACGAGGGGAAGACTCTCAAGGTGCAACTGGCGCAACTGCGCGAGCGGTTGCGGAGAAAGGTTCGATCCGCCAATGTCGTAGATAACCCCTGAGAGATCGCGTATCTTGCCGGATGGATCGAGGATTCCCGGACGCTCCGCGCCTGGATCGCCGTATCGAAGAAGTTTCATTTCGTATGACTCCTTTGCAATGTTCAAGTGTAACTTGGTTGGAATTCAAGGTCAGTGCTGCGTTGGTGATTTCTGGGCCACTGGCTCGGCGCCGAACTGCCCTACTGCGCTTGCGGGGTCGAAGATTCCAAGTGTCTCAAGTAACTGCCGGGTGATTTGAATGTGGCCAAGACCATTCGGATGAATCGGATTTCCCAGCCACTCCGCGAGGTTCGCCGGCGTTCGGTTTTGCTGCCAGTAGCTCCAGTTGTCGACGAGAATCACATGGCTGGATGCGGCAACGCTGCGAATGATGGCGTTGTATTGGGGCAAGTCGACGCGGTCGCGATCGTAGAGCGTGGTGTTGGTTGTGTGCAGGATGGGAATGGCGCCGAGCGCGCGAATGCGGCGTACCAGTTTGGCAAGATCTGCGGCGAATGCCTGCTCTTTCTGGCTGCCGCCGATGGAGTCGTTCATGCCAATCATCAGGCTGACGACATCGGGATGAAGATGAGCGATGCGCCAGTTGAAGTCGTCGAGGATATCTTGAGCTCGATTTCCACTGATGGCGGTGTTGATGACGATATCTCGACTGCGATGGAGTTCCCAGCGGACGCGCTCGGTGAAGATGGCAGGGTAAGGGCGGGAATCGCCGGTCCACTTGGCGCCCTGCGTGACGCTGTCGCCAGTAAAGACCCATGTGATCGGCCTGGGACTCTCAAGCAGCCGATGCAAGCGTGCTAAATCTTCTGCGCCTGGCGCTGCTACTGGTGAGGCGGACCGCGTTTGAGCAGACAGAAGGCAGGTAGCGAAGAGCAACGCGGCGGGCAGAGCGAGCCGACAGTGGCGGCGCGGTGAAAGGGTGAGCCGATGGCGCTTAAGCTTCCCGAAAAGAGGAGCGGGAGATAGAAGCGCCAGAAATGCCCGGAGTGGCGCACTGAGAGTGCGTGAGTGCACATTCAATGTTTTCCGCTGTAGAGTGAAGAGGTATGATCGAACGAGCTTGCTCATCTGTAATCCTGACGACAGTTATCGTGGTATCACAATCACTTTTTGCTGCGCAGCAGCCCAAGGTAATGATGGAGGCTCCATTGATTGGCGGCCAACAAACAATTGTGCTTCGCCGCGAGCCGAGCGGCGGTAAACGGCCCGAGTTCACGAGTGTGACGCTTCTGCCCGGCCGCGGGATGAATGTTTTTCAAATCTCCGCCTATCTGCCGGGGCGCGGCGAGGTGGAGCTGATAGCTTCGCCGTCTCTCAAGGAAGCAGAAAAGCAATTCGACGGGCCGTCTGCGCAGAGCAGTTGGAATGCGAGCTTCATGATGGGCGGCGCGTTTCTGTTTCCCTTTGCGAATCGTATCCTGGGCCCCACAACGCCGGATGGCAAAGCCGTTCTGGCTACATGGCGCGGCCGGACGGTGGCCGTGCCGGCGAACTGGCCGGGGAAAACTCCGGGAGCTGCGCCGCAGGCTCTGCATGGGTTGATCCTTGCGGCCAGGGCCGATTCGATCCGTCAGAGCGCGGATGGCTCCAGCGTGACGGCGACCTACAAAGTACCGGCCGAGGGCCGCTGGTTCACTGACAATCAATTGACGGTTGAGATCACGCTGGAGGCAGATGCGCTCACCGTGCAACTGACCGGGACGAACACGGGAAACGAGGCGGAGCCGGTGGGGATTGGCTGGCATCCTTATTTCAGGATTCTGGGCAACGACAGGGAGAAAGTGCGTCTGCACCTTCCGGCGGCGGCGCGCGCGGCGGTAAACAATCCGCAGCAGATGCTTCCCACCGGCAAATCGATTCCCGTCGCGGGAACTACGTTCGACTTTCGTGCGCCAGAGGGTGCGCCTTTGACGGGACCTCTGAACGATACTTTTCTCGATCTGCAGCATGGCGCCGATGGGCAGGTTGAGTGCGGATTCTCGGACCCTGGCGCCGATTACAGCCTGAAGATGATTGCCTTCTCCCGGCAGGTCCACGCGATGGTGGCGTATGCGCCGGTGGGACAGTCGCTGATTGTGCTGGAGCCGCAGTTCAACTTGCCCAATCCGTTCGGGCCGGAGTGGGCTGGTCAGGACAACGGCATGGTTACACTTGCGCCCGGCGAGCAGGTGCACTGGAAGGTGCGCCTGGAGCTGGGCGGCGCCGTGCAATAGCTGGGAATTCCTCACCATATCTCCGCGGAGAGTGGCCGATCGGGGCGGCTATTTGTAGAGGCGGGAGAGGGGAAAAGTTACGATCTCCAGCCGGGAGAGACAGGGCATTCCCTTGCCAGTGGCGCAAGTGGCCAGCAGAACCCTGCCGCGGACGAAGGCCAGGGCAAAGTAGCAAAAGCAACCGTCGGGGTCGTCGGAGATGTCGTGGACGTGAATCCAGGTTTTGCCGTCGTCGCGCGAGATGGCCACGGTGAGCGGGGTGCGCTTGCCATAAGAGTGGGCGCTGACGCGCAGGCTCGGATCGACGCGCGAGTGGTCGTTCCAGACCAGGAGCAGGTCGCCGGTGGACGGAATGCGGCGGATCGTGGCCGGTGAGAGCGGCGACTGAATGGAGGATGGCTGGGGCGTGGTCCAGGTTTCTCCACCATCGCTCGAATAGGAAAGGTACTGCGAGCCGAGGGCCGTGCGCATGAACATCATGAGCCGGCCGTCGCGCAGTTCAACCACTCCTGGCTCCTGAAGTCCCTGCGGCGAGGGCGTTGGCACGTGCAGGACGGTGCGGCTGCGGCGCCAGGTTGTGCCGCCGTCGTCGGAGAGATACACCATGGAGCGGCCTTCGCTGGTAAAGCTGCCGCTGGGGGTGCTATGCAAAGCGACGGGCAGAACAATGCGGCCAGAGCGCAGTTGAATGACGCGATCGTTGTTGAGGACGTAGTAGCCGGCATCGTGAATGCACTGGATGGATGCGCTCCAAGTGCGCCCTTCATCGGAGGAAAAGCGCACGAAGATATGCGCGCTCGCAATGGAGTCCTTGCGGATATAGAAGAGAGCAATGCGCCCGTCATGAAGACGAAGAAGCGAGACGCTCATTACGTTGGTCGCCGCCTCGCGTGCAACCAGTGGGGCCGAGTCGGTCTTCGACCAGGTGAGGCCGCCGTCGTGGGAGGAACGGGAGACAATGTCAGCAGGTGCGTCGTCATTGCCTTTCGCGCCCGAGAAGTGCGAGTAGGCAAACAAGAGGGTTCCATCCTTGAGCTGGACGAAGGAGCCTTCGGAATTGCGGGGATTGTCAGGTCCGGGCGGGAGTTCGAGGACAACGCGGGTGGCGGGCAGGTAGGGGTTTTCCGGGACAGGCGGCTGCGCCAGTAGAAAGGCAGGGCACAGGGCAGAGAGCAGGGCGAGGGTAGCGGGCAGTTTCATAGAGCAGATCACCTGTCGACATTCCAATCTTAGCAGCAAATCGGCAATTCTTTTGACAATCTGTCGACAGACTGCTACCTTACCGTCAACGCCCTGGGCGGGTGAAGGGTCCGGCTTCGCCTGGCCGGCTGCCGGAAATGAACAACTGCCAGGCTGAACGGTTCGAATCACCGCGGGGCGACGTGGAGTCAGGGTGCAAAAGCCAACGCGAATACGGTATGCGGTTCTGGCTGGGCTGTTTGGGTTGGCCGCATTCACCTACCTCGACCGGGTGTGCATGTCGATTGCGGCCCCCTGGATCGTGCGCGATCTTCGATTGTCGCCCGAGCAGATGGGCATGGTCTTCAGCGTATTTGCGGCGGCGTATGCGCTGTTCGGGATGCCGACCGGCTGGCTGGGCGATCGCATTGGGCCGCGCCGCATGCTTGCCGGCGTCCTTGCGTGGTGGTCCGTCTTTACGGCTGCGATTGGATTTGTCAGTAGCTTTGCGTCGATGCTTTCGGTGCAGTTTCTGTTTGGAATCGGCGAAGCCGGCGCCTATCCGAACATGACACGGGCTGTGACGGCGTGGTTTCCCCCGCGAGGTCGTGGATTTGCCATGGGCACGATCTGGATGGGCAGTAGGCTGGGCGCGGCGATCACGCCGCCGATCGTTCTCTTTCTGATTCATGCGCTGGGCTGGCGCGAGACGTTTAAGGTTCTCGGCGCGGTGGGTGGAGTGCTGGCGGTTTTCTGGTTCATTCTGTTTCGCGACCAACCGTCCGAGATGCAGTGCGTGAACACGGCTGAACGAGAGTTGATTGCGGAGCAGTGCGCAGCGCACCTGACACCGCAACTCGCACGCTTGCCGCTCCGCCAGATTCTGATGAATAGAAACCTGTGGGCGCTGGACCTGATGTATTTTACGCTCGGATTTACCTATTACCTCTACATCAGCTGGCTGCCGACGTATCTGGTGAAACATCGTGGCGTCTCACTGCATCAGCTTGCGTTGTATGCCTCGTTGCCATTGGCCTTCTCCGCGGCTGCCTCGCTCAGTGGAGGGTTGGTCACAGACTTTCTTGTGCCGTATACAGGGTTGAAATGGGCGCGGCGAACGGTGGGTATGGTGGGTTCGGCCAGCGCTGCCACGTGTCTGTTTCTGAGCCTGCACGCCGTAGATGCGCGTACCGCCGTGCTTTTCATCTCGCTTGCCGCGGCCGCAGGCGATTTCGTATTGGCCGCGGCCTGGGCTTCCTGCGCCGATATTGGCGAGTTTGCTTCGGGCACAGTCAGCGGGGCGATGAACATGATTGGCAATGTGGGCGCAACACTTTCTCCTGTACTAATGGGTTTCCTGATTCAACGAACCGGGAGCTGGAATCTGACTTTTTATATTGCTGCGGGACTCAACCTGGCCGGTCTCCTGCTGTGGCTTCGCATCGATGCAACGCGTAAGCTTGCGTTTGAGCAGACGGCCGCGGCGGCGACGTAAGATCAAGGATTCGCAAAGGCCCATGGGGAGAAATGGTGAAGTGAGTGGCCTAAGTGCTGAGGGTGAGTTACATTCGCGAGGAGAAAGCTCGAATCTATTGCTCCGGTTGGAGGGCTCTTGAAGCATCTAAAAAACGCGACGATTGTGGATGGAAGCGGAGCCGCTCCGTATCGCGGAGATCTTCTGCTGGATGGCGCAAACATAGCGGGTATCGGAGCGTTCGAGCCACCCGCAATAGTCGAGACCATCGACTGCGCAGGTCTGGTTGCAGCGCCGGGATTCATCGATGCGCATAGTCACTCCGATCTGCAAGTGCTCGAAGGCCGGATGGAGAAGGCGCTGCAGGGAGTGACCGCCGAGGTTGTGGGCAACTGCGGCTTTTCACCCTATCCGATGGCGGCGCGGCCTGAGGCGGTGCGCCAGTTTGCCGCGGAAATCCTGTGCAGCGACGATCAATGGAACTGGCCGTCGGCTTCCACTTATCTCAGCGCGGCCTCTCAAGCGCCGGCTGTGAACGTGTACTCGCTGGTGGGCCACGGGACGCTGCGCGTGGAGGTTGCCGGTATGGAGCAGCGGCCACTTACGCCGGCGGAACTCGATCGTATGGAGCAGTTGTTGGACGAGGCGCTGGATGCAGGCGCTCTGGGGATCTCGACCGGGTTGATGTACGCTCCTGGGTCGAGCGCGCCACCAGAGGAGCTG
Organism: Acidobacteriota bacterium; assembly: GCA_021790995.1. Classification (GTDB taxonomy): domain Bacteria; phylum Acidobacteriota; class Terriglobia; order Terriglobales; family Acidobacteriaceae; genus Telmatobacter. The sequence goes on along the minus strand of JAJYFA010000033.1, from coordinate 3,994 downwards.
GAGCGAATTTGCCGGTTGACTGCAGCGCGCGGCAGGGTTCATGCGACGCACATGCGCAACTACGGAGCGCGGCTGGTCGAATCGGTGGACGAGCAGCTCGACCTGGCCCGGCGTACAGGATGCCGCTTGCAGATCTCGCACCTTCAGGCAGTAGGGAGGGCAAACTGGGGCCTGCAGCAGGTTGCCCTCGAGCACATTCATCAGGCAGCCGATGAGGGCATCGACGTTGCCTACGATGGCTATCCATATCTGGCGGGAAATACCACGTTGACACAGTTGTTGCCACAGTGGACGCTGGATGGCGGCATCGAGCGTCTTGAGGCCCGGCTGGGCGATGCAGACACACGCGCGTGCATTGCCGCGGAGATGCGCGCAAATATCGCGTTCCCCTGGACAGATGTCTATCTGACCTCGGTAACATCCGCGCAGAACAAGCGGCTGGTAGGAATGAACCTGGCCGGCATCGCGGAGGAGCGCGGCAAGGAACCCTGCGAAGTGGTGTTTGAGCTGCTTCTCGAAGAGCGCGGAAAAGCTACGATGCTGACATTCAACCAAAGCGAAGAAAATCTGCGCCGCGCGCTCACCGATCCACTGGCGATCGTGATTACGGACGGTCTCTATGTACCGGGCCGGCATCATCCGCGCCTGCACGGCACTTTCCCTCGCCTTCTTGGCGAACTGTGCCGCTCGCGGCATTGGTTTACGCTTGCAGAGGCGGTTCACAAAGTCACAGGCAAGCCTGCCGCGCGTTTTGGCATCTCTCACCGCGGGTTACTGCGGGAAGGATATATGGCCGATATCGTGCTCTTCGATCCCGAGGCGATCGGCAGCGATGCGGACTACGAGAATCCAGAGCGGCTGCCGGCGGGAATTCACGCAGTGTTTCGTAACGGGGAGCGCCTTAATCTTGTTCAAACGGTAAGTTCGACCCATGTAAACTGATGGAGCTACGTTGAACGCGATGAAAAACAACAAGTCGATTCTTACGCTCAAAACGTCCACGCTTTGCGACAACATCGGCGAGTTGCTGGTCGACGCAATTCTGTCTGGCAAGTTGAAGCCCGGCGCACGCCTGAACGAAAGCGAGTTGAGCCGCCAGCTCAGTGTCAGCCGCGCGCCCATTCGCGAGGCGTTGCATCAACTGGAAGAGCAGGGGCTGGTGGTGCATAAGCCGCGCCGCGGGATGTTTGTCGTCAGCCTTACCGAGGTCGACATCCAGAAGATCAATCAGCTTCGGCTGATCCTGGAGTCGGAGGCGCTGCTGCTGTGCAGAAAGAATTTGACGCCGCAGATCGAGCGCAAGCTGCAGGGCCAACTGGAAAAGATGGATCGCGCGGGCGGCATGTCGGCACTGGATGCCATTCGCATGGATCTTGCCTTTCACCGGCTCATCTGGAGTTCCTCGGGAAATGAGTTTCTCGAGAAGATGCTGGTGAGCCTGACGGCGCCTTTGTTCGCGTTTGCGCTGATCAAGAAATCTCATCACCAGCAGATGAAGATGATTCTCGATTCCCATCAGCCGCTGCTGTTGTTTGTGCAAGGGAAGGTTCCGGAGAAGGATGCGAAGCGCGTGATTTACGCGCATGTTACGTTACGCTGGGGCCAGTCGGGCCTGGACCAGCCGTGAGAGACGGCCACCTTCAAAGTGAGTCACTACGGCGGCGCGACTCCTGTGCCAATGCTGAAGATGCGTGCTCCGCTTCGTGCGAGGATGAAGCGGAGGGCCGACGGCCTGCTTTGATGAAGCGCGTTCTGCTTTCCTGGAGCAGCGGTAAAGACAGCGCATGGACTCTCCACGCATTGCGCCGCGATCCGGCGATCCAACTTTGCGGCCTCCTGACCACGCTCAACGCCGAGTTCGATCGCGTGGCCATGCACGGCGTGCGCCGCACGGTGCTCGAAGCTCAGGCAGCCGCGGCAGGATTGCCGCTGTGGGTCGTGCCGCTGCCCTGGCCGTGCCCGAACGAGGTCTACGAAGAGCGCATGGCCGAGACCTGCAGGCGCGCGGTCAGCGAAGGTATCGATGCCATCGCCTTCGGCGATCTGTTCCTTGAAGATGTGCGCGCCTATCGCGAGCGGAACCTCAAACCCACGGGGCTTGAGCCGCTGTTTCCGTTATGGAAGATGCCCACCGATGCGCTGGCCCGCGAGATGATCGCCGGAGGGTTGCGCGCGCGAGTTTCCTGCGTCGACACGGAGAAGCTGCCGGCCAGCTTTGCCGGCCGCGAGTTCGACGAGGATTTGCTGCGCGACTTTCCTCCCGGCATCGATCCCTGCGCCGAACGAGGCGAGTTCCACACTTGCGTCTATGCGGGGCCGATGTTCGCAGCGCCGCTTCCACTGCGAAGCGGAGAGATCGTCACCCGCGACCGTTTCGTTTTCGCGGATTTCGCGGTCTCATAGTCCCTCAGCCCCTCAGTCCTTTAAGCGCCGGATAGAGCTTGCGCCAGCGTGCGTAGCCTGTGCTGTACGCAGCCACGTCGGCCGCATCGGGCTCGATGCGCTCAGCCACTTCGATAGCGTGGGCGCAGGCTTCGTCGAGATTTTTCCAGTGGCCCGCGCCCACACCGGCCATCAGCGCGCAACCGAAGGCGCCGCCCTCCTCAGCGGCAAGCACTTCCACGGCTTTGCCGTAGATGCCGGCCTGGATCCTGCGCCACAGCGCGCCACGCGCGCCGCCGCCACCAAGACGAATCGCCGTGACTGGAATTTCCAACTCGTGGAAGAGCGTGAAGGTGTCCTGCAAGGAATAGGCCACGCCCTCAAGCACGGCCCGCACAAAATGCGCGGCTGTGTGCTGAACGCCGATGCCCGCGAAAGCTGCGCGCACCTCTGGATCGAGATGGGGCGTGCGTTCGCCAAGCAGATACGGCGCCCATTCGAGCCCCTCGCTTCCGGCCGGCACCTTGGCCGCGGCTTCGCTGAGCGTGTCGTAGCCCTGGCCTGCGAAGAACGCGCCGCGCAGCCAGTTCAGGCTCAACCCCGCGCTTTGTGTTACTCCCATTACGTGCCAAAGACCGGGGACGGCGTGACAGAACGTGTGCAGGCGGCCTTTGGGGTCTTTGGTTGGTTCGGCCGTGGCGGCAAAGACTACGCCCGAGGTGCCAATGGTCGCCGAGACGCTGCCCGGCTCAAGGATTCCCATGCCGACCGCGCCCGCACCTTGGTCGCCCGCGCCGGCAGCCACCGGCATGCCGGCCTTCAGGCCAGTCAGGCCCGCGGCCGTTTCGCTGATGCGCGCGCAGATCTCAGGCGACTCGTATACCGTCGGCAGCCACTTCATATCAATGCCCGCGGCCTCGGCCACCTCGCGCGACCAGCGGCGGTGCGCGACGTCGAGCAGCAGCGTTCCGCTGGCCTCCTGCACGTCAATGGCGAACTCACCCGTAAGCCGGTAGCGCACGTAGTCCTTGGGGCACATCACGTGGCGGATTCTGGCGAAGATCTCCGGCTGGTGAGTTTTGACCCAGAGCAGCTTGGTGAGCGTGAAGTTGGGCAGCGCGGGATTCGAGGTGAGCTCGATCAGCCTCTCGTAGCCGATCTTCTCGGTGAGCCAGTCGCACTCGGGTTGTGTGCGCGTGTCGCACCAGATGAGCGCGGGCCGCAGCACGGCGCCGTTCTCGTCGAGCATCACCGCGCCGTGCATTTGCCCGGTGAGCGCGATGGCCGCGATAGGCTCACGCGGCTCGGGCGCCACGGCGAGCGCGCCGTGGATCGCCTCCTGCGCGGCGCGCCACCAATCCTCGGGATCCTGCTCCGCCCATCCGGGCTGCTCAGCGCGAAACGGCGCATGATCGCACGCGGCTGAACCCATCAACCTGCCCGCGCCATCGACCACAACCGCTCGCGTGCCGCCCGTTCCCACATCCATGCCCAGAAACCACATCGCCGCAATCTCCCTTGCCTAAATCGGTTTTCTCCAGCGCAGGCAGCATAGCAGTTCAGCCGTGTCCCGGAAAAGTGCCAGCCGAGCGGTAAGACCCTCGGTACAATC